>CAJMQT010000011.1 GCA_905215655.1 uncultured bacterium
TTTTAATCGGGTTTATTTTGTTCATATCGTGAATTGCACTATCTTTGCATTATAATTAAAAAAAATATGCAAAAAGACATGAATTATCTTGACAGAAACGAATTTAACTTCGAGCCCTCACAGGAAGTCAAGGACGCCATAAAGAATTTCGATCTTGACAAATTCTGCTTTTACACACGCATCTACGACCAAGGCAAGAAGAGCATTTTCTCGGTATATCTGTCAGAGCTTTACGGCATTGACGAGAGCCGTGTGCTGCTCGGATACGGAGCGGAAGACCTGCTGAAAATGGCGGTACACTTCTTCCTCACCATCAACCCGGGCAACAAGACCATGCTCATACCGCAATTCTCATGGTGGTACTACAAGTCGATTGCCGACGAGGTGGACGGACGCACAATGCAATACCCCGTACACGAGACGGAGGACAGCTTTGAGTACGACTTCGAAGGACTGAAACGTATGATTGACAAAGAGCAGCCGAGAATACTCCTCGTGGCGACACCAAACAACCCCACGGGCAACGGACTGACGCCCGACGAGCTGGAAAGGCTTGCCGACATGACGCCCGAAACGACGATAATACTCGTCGACGAGGCTTACGCGTCGTTCGTGACGGACGACAACTCGTACATCAAACGCCTCACCGACAAGCATCCCAACATGGTGTTCTGCCGCACGCTGTCAAAATTCTACGGGCTGCCGGGACTGCGACTGGGCTTCGGCTTCATGGGCAAGAACGCCGAGATGGAGCGCTTCGCACGCTACGCCAACAAGTACTTGGGCTACGACCGCATGTCGGAAGAAATCGGAATAGCCGCCCTGAAATCGGAAAGCCACTACCGCCAAATTGCCGAAGTGATGGACGAGGCGCGACGGATGTATGCCGAAGAGATTGGCTCGCTGCCCGGATTTAAAGTGTATAAGTCGACGGCAAACTTCATTCTGATAAAATACCCCATCGAACTAAAAGAGGCGTTGCAGGCGGAATTTGCCGACCAAAGCTACAAAGTGAAGTTTATGAACGAGCCGGACATCGACACCCACATGCGCATAACCCTCGGACGGCGCGAACAGAACCGCCTCGTAGCCGACGTGATACTGAAAATAGCAAAGCAATGAAAGCACTCATACTCGCCGCAGGCATGGCGTCGCGGCTCAGACCGCTGACCGACACGCGCCCCAAATGCCTGCTGCAAGTGGGCAACCGCTGCCTCTTGCAGCGCACGGTGGACAACCTGCTCGACAACGGCATCAGCCGCATAGCCGTCGTGACGGGCTATCGCGCCGAGATGATAAGAGACTTCCTGACAGCGACTTACCCGCAGACAGACTTCACATTCATTCATAACGCCGACTACACGACCACAAACAACATCTACTCGCTGTGGCTCGCAAAGGCGTTCGCGGCTGCCGACGACTTCATGTTGCTCGACAGCGACATACTCTTCGACGGACGGATAATAGCCCGACTGCTCGCGAACAAGGGGGCGACGCTCGCCCTCAACAGTCACGAACTGGGCGAGGAGGAGATAAAAGTGATAACGGGCGACGACGGACTGATAGCCGAAATAAGCAAGACGTGCTGCATCGCGGACGCAATAGGCGAGTCGGTGGGCATAGAGAAAATCACTGCCGCATACTCGCAGGCGCTCTTCGACGAGCTGGACGACATGATTATAAACGAGAAAATGTCTGACGTCTTCTACGAAAAGGCGTTTGAACGACTCATACCGAAGGGGCACAAATTCAGCGTCACCGACACCACCGACCTCTTCTCCATCGAGCTTGACACCGTGGAAGACTTCAATCAGGCAAAGCGTCTCATACCCGAAGAGTTGTACTGACAGGCGGGGCTTACAAAAAGAATAATCCATGGCTGACTACGACATCGACAAACTTCACTCGAAGATACTGAGGACGCTGCAAGCGGTAGACGCCGTATGCAACGCCCACGGGCTGCGTTACTACATCTGGGCGGGCACCATGCTCGGCGCGGTAAGGCACAAAGGCTTCATACCTTGGGACGACGACCTCGACATTGCAATGCCCCGCAAAGACTACGACACGCTAATCAGTCACACAAAAAAGTGGCTGCCCGAGCCTTACGAGTTTGTCTGCGCCGAGACGGACGACGCCTATCCCCTGCCCTTCGGCAAGATACAGGACGCCTCGACAACGCTCATCGAGCGCATGCACCTGAGGTATCTCGGCGGCGTTTACATCGACGTGTTCCCCATCGACGGCACACCTGACAACCTGTTAGTGCGCAAGCTCCACTTCGCCCGCTACGAATATTACAAGCGGGTGCTGTATCTGCTCTTCCGCGACCCTTACAAGCATGGTCACGGACCAAGCTCGTGGGTGCCTTTGTTATGCCGCAGGATATACACGCTGAGGGGCGTCCAGCGCAAGATACGCGCCCTGCTGACGCGCTACGACTACGACACAAGCCGTCTGGTGGCCGACTATGACGACGGCTCGAAGGGCGCGATGCGGAAAGAAATACTCGGAACGCCGGCGCCATACGCCTTCGAAGACATCACGGCAAAAGGCGTCGCAGAGGCTCACACCTATCTCTCAAACAAATACGGCGATTACATGGTAATTCCGAAACATGACCGGCAGCGTCAGCACAACTTCCATTACATTGATTTGGAGAAGGGATACAGAGAAAGTAGTAGCCCCTCCCCGACCCTCCCGAGGGAGGGAGTACGGCAAGCGGAAGAGACTGTGGCTAAATGAAATGAACCCCGAAAGTTTGATGAAAAACTTTCGGGGTTCACTACTATTGACGCAACCCCTATCATAAGAGCCACTTCACATCCCTCGGAAGGACCGGGGATGGGCTGCTCTTTTTTACTTTCTTTATTGCGGGGCTCCCTCCCTCGGGAGGGCTGGGGAGGGGCGCGTCGCCCTCACAAAGTAAGCTATCAGCAGCACGTAGGCAACCAACGAGCATATTTCAGACAGCGGATTGGCGAGCCATGCCTCGTTAATCAGATTGACATCGGCAAAGCGCAGCAGGGCGCTGACAACTCCCATGAGCGCTCCTCCGGCAATAAATCCGCTGGCGATGAGCGTTCCTTTCTCGTTACGCGCCTTATTGACGGCGGCGTCTTTCGAACGGCTTGACACGTACCAGTTGATCGCTCCGCCTACAAGCAGCGGGATGTTAAGCTCCAACGGGATGAACATGCCGAGGGCGAAGGCGAGAGCCGGCACCTTGATAAGCGTCAGAATGATGGCGAGCAGGGCGCCGATACCGTAGAGAATCCAAGGCGCGTCAATGCCGTTCATCAGCGGATCGATCACCGCCGCCATGGCGTTGGCCTGCGGAGCGGCAAGCTGTCCGGAGGCGAAACCGTATGTCTTGTCCAGCAAGAGCATTACTCCGCCGACGGTGGCGGCAGACACAAGGATACCAAGAAACTTCCAAGTCTCCTGCTTTCGGGGCGTAGAGCCGAGCCAGTAGCCAATCTTCAAGTCGGTAATGAACGCTCCCGAAACGGCGAGAGCAGTACATACCACGCCGCCCATGATAAGCGCTGCCACCATGCCCGCCGTGCCTTTAAGTCCCACGGCGACCATAACGACAGAGGCGAGGATGAGCGTCATAAGCGTCATTCCCGACACGGGGTTGCTTCCACCGATGGCTATGGCGTTGGCGGCGACGGTGGTAAAGAGGAAGGCTATCACCGTCACAAGCAGTATTCCGACCACGGCGAAGAGCAGATTGCCCTTCATCACGCCGAACCAGAAGAAGACAAAGGTGACCAATATCGTGAATATCGCACCCACGGCGATAATCTTGAACGAGATGTCGCGCTGCGTGCGGAGCTGCTCCGCGCCGCCGGTCTTACCCCCACGCATCTCTCTTGCCGCCAAGGAGACGGCGTTACGGATGATACCCCACGAGCGGATAATGCCTATCACACCTGCCATGGCTATGCCGCCGATGCCGATGTACTTGCCATAAGCAACGAAAATCTGCTCGGGCGACATGGCTCCGACGGTGTCGGTGATGGCGGGGTTCCATTGGTTAAGCACGCTGTCGTGGAACAGAATGCTCATTCCGGGCACGATAAGCCACCATACCGCCAGCGAACCGAGGCAGATGATAAAGGCGTATTTCAGTCCGACGATGTAGCCCAAGCCGAGCACCGCGGCGCCCGTGTTGACCTTGAAGACGAGCTTTGCCTTGTCGGCGAGCGTCTCGCCCCATGCCACCACGCGCGTAGTGAAGTTCTCGTTCCACCATCCGAAGGTTGCAACGATAAAGTCATACAAGCCTCCCACGAGTCCCGCCATGAGCAAAGGCTTTGCCTGATCGCCGCCCTTGGCTCCGCTGACGAGCACCTGTGTCGTTGCCGTTGCCTCGGGGAAGGGGTATTTTCCGTGCATGTCAGAGACGAAATACTTACGGAACGGGATGAGGAAGAGTATTCCGAGGATACCTCCGAGCAGCGAACTGAGGAATATTTCGATGAACGACGCGCTCATCTCGGGATACTTGTCTTTCAGGATATAGATAGCCGGCAGGGTGAAGATGGCACCTGCCACAACGGCTCCCGAGCACGCTCCGATGCTCTGTATGATGACGTTCTCGCCGAGGGCGTTCTTGCGTTTTGCGGCGGTAGACATGCCGACGGCGATTATCGCGATGGGTATGGCAGCCTCAAAGACCTGTCCCACGCGCAGCCCGAGATATGCGGCGGCTGCCGAAAAGAGTATCGTCATAAGCACGCCCCACGTCACCGACCATCCGTTAACTTCGGGATAATTGCGCCCGGGGCTCATTATCGGCTCGTAACGCTCGCCCTCTTTCAACTCCGTAAAGGCGTTGTCGGGCAACTGTAAGTTTTCTTTCATTTTATTTTGGTTTTATGGTTTTAATGAGACGAATGGGATTTATGGGACAAATAAGAGCAGAGTGAAGAGCAAGAAGGTCAGCTCGTTAACTCTTAATTCTTCACTCTTCACTCTTCACTCTTCACTCTTAATTACTTCCTTACCATCACCTTGCGAGTCCTTACGGTGCCGTCGGACATGGTTTCGCGGATGATGCAGAGTCCCGTTTGCGGTCGGTCGATCTGCGTTCCCGCGGCGGTGAAGTAGCGTGTTGCCGTAACCGATGCCGCAGTCTCGGCTATGCTGCCGATGGCGGTGGTCAGTTTGTCGCCTTCCGAGATGTCGAGCGTCGCTCCGGCGCCGTTGTCCGGGTCGCTGACGATGGTCTTCACGAGGTCTGCGTCGAAGGTTTCGAGCTTATAAACATCATACGGATTGAAGTATGCCGTCGAGCCTACATGGCTCTTTTCGTCCTTCGCGCCGCTGTTGCCGGTCATCGTTATGTTGTAATCTTTCTTGCTGCCGCTTGTGGCGTAGCACTTCCAAGGGTTGCTGACGTTGATGAATGCGCACTTCTCCACGTAGAGGTTAGAGTTGTATCCTGCTCCGACGCAGTACAGATTGCCCTTGCATGTGTAGAGACAGTTGGCGACATGCACCTGTCCGAAGCGCACGCGGGGCATTCTCTCGTGGCATCCCTCGTCCCACCAGCAGTTGGCGAAGGTGGTGCGCAGCTTGCCTTTATCCTCCGTGCGGCTGTCGCTGTTGCCCCAGAGGTCGCTGTTGCGGTGGTCGTCAGAGCCGCCCGAGCCTCCGGCAAACGGCTCTATGAGATAGCGGAAGCGGCACCATGTGACGCAGATATTGTCCGATCCGTTCACACAATCGAAGTTGCCGTCCACTCCGTCCTGAAAGTCGCAGTGGTCAACCCAGATGTATGTGCTGCCGTCAACGGTCAGGTTGTCGTTTCCGTCGATGTCGTATGCACCCATACTCTTGAACGTCAGGTTTCTGAGAATGATGTTCTTGCATTTGCTGATGTTCAGCACGCCGCTCTTTTTGGTCTTCACCGGGTCTTGCTTGTTGGTCAGAACGGAGCCGGGCAGACCGTAGACGGTCTTGTTCTGGACTGACTTTATCGATACGGAGCCTGTAAATTCGATCTCTCCCTTTACGTAGATGGTCTTCTTATCCGTGCCGCTGAGCTCGCTTTTCAGCTCGCTTAGCGTTGTTACTGTAACGGGGTTTTCGTCGTTGCCGCCCGTCACCGAGCCTCCCACCGTAGCCCATCCAAGGGGTTTGTTCATGTCGTAAGCCGACAGTTGTGCCGCTGCCGGCACGCTTGTCACCGCCATCGCGGCGGCAAGCAGAATGTTAGTAAATAGTTTCATAAGTTTGTTTTTTATTTAAAATAATGTGCAAAAGTAGAATTTTAAATTAAGAATTGAGAATTAAGAATTAAGAAAATTAGCGACAAGGCATATTTTTTTAATTGGCTTAACGCCGAACTTCGTTTCTTAATTCCTAACTCTTAATTCACAAAAGGTAAGCTTTCGACTTGTAAAAGCTTACCTTTTGCATTGTAAAAGACCGCCTTTTGCGATGTAAAAGACCGCCTTTTGCATTGTAAGAAATCAGCCTTTGTTTCCGAAGAAGCGGCGCTTGAAGAGGCTCTTTTCTTTCAGTCTGTTCCAGAGCGACGTCTTTTTGTAAAGGATTGCAACCGATATAATCAGGCTGGCGGCGGCAATGCAACAGCCGGCGACAAGCGAGAGGACATCGCCACGGATGTATGACGTGAGGTAAACGCCGACACCTAACGGCATCTGAGCCAGCGAGTAAAGCAGCACGGGGCGCGACACGCGGTAGCCGTAGCGCACGCCGGCGTAGGCGTAAATCATCAGAAAGTCGAACACGTGGGCGGCAAGCAGCGCCACACCCGTGCCCACCAAGCCCCAACGGTCGAAGCCGAACATGATGAAAAGGACGAGCACCACGGCGTAAGCTGCCTCCAAGAGCAGGTACGCCAGCGAGTGACCGCGCGCCAGAGTCATGTAGGCAACGGGCAGGGTGACCGCTTTAAGATACATCGACAGCACCGCCAGCCGTGCCATCGGCACGACGGGGGCAAACTTGCCGCTATACAACAGCGGTATCAGCAGCGGCAGAGCGGCGATGAAAAACGCTAACATCGGAGCGATAAGCAGCAGCGACACCTCTATCTGGCGGTTGGCGGTGAGGTTGGCGGCGGCACGGTCGTGATTGACGGCCGACAGCCTCGGGAAGTAGTCGGTCTCCATCGCCGAGAACACCAAGCCCGCGTATGTTATGGTGAGAATGTAGCCCGCGTTGTACAGTCCGACGACATCTGCGCCGGCGGCGACGTTCAGAAACGAGCGCACCACCATCTCGCCGCCGCTCGTGAATATGCCCGAGGCGATGAAGGCGACGCCGAGACGTATCATCTCCATGCCTTCGCCGAGCACGCCGAGGCTGCCTCTGAGGCGCAGGGGGTAAAGGCGGAACGAGAAAAACAGCGTGGAAACCATCACCGCGAAAGCGATAAGTGCTATGACGGGGACAATGCCCGAAATGCCGAAACACCAGTACACAGGCACCGAGATAAGCAGCGACGCAAGGACGGAGAGCACCTGCACGACGGCAAGCTCCTGCAAGCGGTGGCAGCCTTTGAGTATCGCCGTCTCGCCGCCGGTAAGCGCCATCATGCCGATAACGGGCGAGAGGAGCAGGAAATGGAGCGTATGGTCGCCGCCGGAGAACGCCTCACGGCTGAGCAGCGGCCCGAGAGCGACGCACACCAGCATGCCCAACAGGGCGGCAACGATACTCCACGCCCTGACGACGCGCACAAAGCGGATGCGGCTCTCGTCGTCGTCAGCCTCGGAGAGTTCGGACAGATGTCTCACGGCACTGAACGAAATGCCGAGGCTCGTCGACTGTGACAGGAAGTTGACCACCGACGTGTAGAGCGCCACCAGTCCCATTCCGGCGGGTCCGAGCAGCAGCGCCACGAGCTTGTTGCGCACGATGCCCACCACGATGTTGAGCCCTTGCACGCCGCCGAAGATACCCGTGTATTTCAGCACGTGGGCGTATGAGTTGTCCTTATCGGTGTCTTTCATCAATAATCCTTGTCGGTGTATGTTGTTACGAGGCGTTTCTGCCGGTGTCGGTCTTCGCTGAGAGCGTTGCCTGAGCGCGCCGGCGCATACCGGTTCAGTTAATTAACGGCTTTCGGTCTTTTTTATTCTTTATTCCGAAGTATTTTTATATTAAGGTGGGAAGAAAAGATATTTAACGGCGATTATAAATAAACGGAAAAATCCGGAAACCTGAGTTTCCGGATTTTTCCGTTATGTTATAGTTCAGATATTACTTTACCACCACCTTGACAGTCTTGCCGTCAGACATGCGGACGATGTTAATGCCCTTCTGTCTTGCGTTCAGACGCTGTCCGTTGATGTTGTAACGAGCCTCGGCTTTAACTCTCTCGCCGGCAGCGATACCGCTTATTGCAGATGCCTCGGGACCGCTTACTTCAATCACGATTTTCTCGTTTTTCGAGCCGTCGGCGTTCTGTACGATGCCTGCGGGTATTTCCATGCGGTATGTGTAGCCCTCCTGTACCTTGAATGTCTGGATAAATCCGTCGTAGTCTGCCGCCCAGATGCGCAGCGTATTGGCGTCGTCGCCCTTGACAGCTTTCCAAGAGACGTCGGGAGTAATCTTCTTCTCGGTGTCACCCTTGATTTCGGTCAGCACGGCGTCGGGACCGTAATCGAGGATGGTAAATTCGCTGTCGAAGGTCACATTGAACGCCATATCCGTCCATCCGGCTGCCAGTTCGGCTCCGTTGGCGGGCGTCGTGCTTACCACGTTGATGGGTTTGGGCGCTGCGGGACCGTTCCATACGAGGACAATCTTCTCGTTCATGTCGCCTGCCGCGTTCTTAACCACACCTGCGGGGATGATGAGATAATACTTTGTGTCCTGTTTCGGGCTGAACGTCTGGATAAATCCGTCGTAGTCTGAAGCCCAGATGCGCAGCGTCTTGGCGTTGTCGCCCTTGACTGCCTTCCATGAGTCGTCGGGGTCGATGGTCGCTCCGCTCAGTTCGCTGCCCTCGCGCAGGAATACGGCGGGTTTGTTCTGAACGATCGTCACGTCTTCATTGAAGACGATGTCAACCTTCATCTCTGCGTTTTTGGCGAGTGTTGCGCCGTGTGAGGGCGTTGCGGTTGAGTATGTGAGGACGGTGTTGTCGCCTTCTGTGAGCTTGAAGTAAGAGCCCCATCCGGCAGCCTTGTATGACTCTGTTGTGCCTTTGGGGATGTAGAGCGGCGTTGTGCTGCTTATGCCGTAGAACGGACAGTCGTAGTCTTCGTAGAAATCGTCAATATCGGGAGCGGTCCCACCGAGGCAGGTAACGCTGGTAAGCGCCTTGTTGTTGTGGAAGGCGTGATTGTAAATGAGTTTCACTCCCGACGGAATAGTCAGGGTGGTGAGTTTCTCGCAGCCTGCGAAGGCGCCGTCATATACGTAAGGCATGTTCTCGGGCAGGGTCAGCGTGGTGAGCTGTGTCGCTGCGAAGCCCTGCTCGCCGATGAATGTCAGCGTCTTGGGGAAGTTGATCTCGGCGAGAGCCGACTGGCAGAATGCGTAATTGTCGATGGCGAGCATGCCGTCGGGCAGGGTTACCTTGGCGACCTCGCTGCCCCAGAATGCGCCGCCGTTGATACCTATACATTTTGAGTTGACGGTCACCTCGGTCACGCCTTTCATCGGAACGGCATACAGCAGACGGTTTTTCGTGTCGTAGAGGACGCCGTCAACGAGGTGGAAATTCGGGTTTGCGGGGTCTATGTCGATAGCCGTGAGCGCTGTCTTTGCAAAAACGCTCGTTCCGAGTTTCTCTACCAAGGCAGAGATTTTCACCTTCGTAAGCGCCGTACAATTCAGGAAGCACTCGTCGCCGATTTCCTTAACGCCGGCGGGAATGTCGATCTCGGTGAGCATGGAGCATTCGTTGAACACACCCGCGGGCAGTACCGACAGTTTTGACGGGAGCTTTACGGATGTGAGGCTCTTACATTTCAAGAACAATGATTTGCCTATTTCGGTGAGCGATTCGGGCAGCGTGATGCTTGTCAGACCTGAGTTATAGAATGCCGAGCCGCCTAACGTCTCCAAGCCGTCGTTGAACGTGATGCTTGTGAGGGATTTACATGTGGCAAAGGCGCTGTTGCCAATCTCCTTTACCGATGCGGGTATCTCGACGGTTGTAAGTCCGGCGCCATAGAAAGCGTAACCGCCGATGACCTTGAGCTTTGACGGCAGGGTGATGGTTTTCATATTCTTTAAAGCCATTGACTGCACTCCGAGGCTCTCGATTGTCTCGGGCAGCGTCACCGTTTCGGCTTTCTTGTAGTTGAACACGCCGTCGCCGATGGATGTTACGGTGTAAGTCTTGCCGGCGTTGGTTGCTTCGGCAGGAATGGTGTAGCTTGTGAACTCCACGTTGTTTGCGTCTTTCGAGTCGGCTTTTGTCAGCTCCACGGTGGTTGCGCCCGTCGTGGTGTAGGTGTAGATGCCGTCCTTGAACGTCTCCTGCGCCGTCGCGCTAAGGGCGAAGAGCCCTGAGATGGCGAGCAATGAAAGTAATTTTTTCTTCATATTATTGAATAGGCGAGACGCTTGTTTGTTAATTATGACAGACGGGGCGAGCGCCTCTGTTTATGCCCGGCCTGTTGAAAATAATGTTAATTGTCCTTATTTTGTTTCTTTATGTTTGCAAAAGTATTAAATTAAACGTTATCAACAACACAAAATCAAGGATTTTTTGATTTTAAGTTACATTTTATCATAAAAGTTGGCTGTTTGACGATAAAAGTGTCAGACCGGATGGAATGAAGAGTGAAGAATTAAGAAACGAAGTTTGGCGTTAAGCCAATGAAGAGTGAGGAGGGTGGCAGATGAAAAACCAATGTGTCGCGATTTACAAAACCACCTTTTGTTATTGATTTTCAATGGGTTCCAGCTTACGATTTGAAAGCTTGCCTTTTGCGTTGCAAAAGACCGCCTTTTACGCGCCGAAAGGTAAGCTTTTGCACGCCAAAAGACCGCCTTTTGGAAAACGGCGATACGAATTGAAAAATTGAAAGATTGAAAGATGGAAAAATTGAAAAATGGAAGTACAGAAGTTCAGGAGTACAGAAGTACAGACAATAGCTTTAAATGATTTGAACTACAAAAGTAACGTCTGCACTTCTGTACTTCTGAACTTCTGTACTCCTAAACTTCCGTACTTCCATTTTTCAATTCTTCAATCTTTCAATTTTTCAATTATTTATACCTATCTTTGCTACTCGAAGATAGGATGCGTCTCGGCAATAAAAATAAAAGCGCGTTGCACTTGCTTTTATTTTGTATTGCACTCGACTTTCACTATCTTTGCACCGCGAAATAATTACGAATAAATGAACAACAATATTTCTGATTATGAGATAATGGCGCCCGTGGGCTCACGGGAGAGCCTCGCGGCTGCCATTCAGGCGGGCGCAGGGTCGGTGTACTTCGGCATAGGACAGCTGAACATGAGGGCACACTCGGCCAACACGTTCACCATAGACGACCTGCGCGAGATAGCCGCGACATGTCGCGAACACGGCATAAAGACATATCTGACGGTAAACACCGTAATCTACGACGACGACATAGCCACGATGCGCGAGATAATCGACGCCGCACACGAGGCAGGCATCAGCGCCGTGATAGCATCAGACATAGCCGTAATGACATACTGCGCCGAAGTGGGACAGGAGGTTCACCTCTCCACACAGCTCAACATCTCAAACATCGAAGCACTGCGCTTCTACGCACGCTTCGCCGACGTGGTGGTGCTGGCGCGCGAACTGAACCTCGAACAGGTTGCCGAGATATACCGACGCATCGAGCGGGACAACATCTGCGGACCGTCGGGACAGCGTATAAGGATAGAGATGTTCTGCCACGGCGCGCTCTGCATGGCTGTCAGCGGCAAGTGTTACCTGAGCCTTGACAACGCGGCACGCTCGGCAAACCGCGGCGAGTGCATGCAACTGTGCCGACGCTCGTACACCGTGACCGACAACGAGACGGGCACACAGCTCGAGATTGACAACAAATACATCATGAGCCCGAAAGACCTGAAAACGCTGCGCTTCATCGACCGCATGATGACGGCGGGCGTACGCGTCTTCAAAATAGAAGGACGCGCACGCGGACCGGAGTACGTCCACACCGTCGTCGGCTGCTACCGCGAGGCTATCGCCGCCGTGCTCGACGGCACATTCACCGAAGAGCTCAAAGACGAACTTGACCGCCGCCTCGCCACCGTCTTCAACCGCGGCTTCTGGGACGGCTACTATCTGGGGCAGCGCCTCGGCGAGTGGAACTCTAACTACGGCTCAAACGCCACCGAGAAGAAGGTCTACGTGGGTCGCGGCGTGAAGTACTTCTCAAAGCTCGGCGTGGCTGAATTTACCTGCGAGGCATGCGAGTTCGAGCCGGGCGACAAGCTCCTCATCACCGGTCCCACGACCGGCGTGATGTATGTGACGCCCGACGAGATACACGGCGACAACGGAGCCGTGCCCAAGGCGCTGAAAGGCACCCGCGTAAGCATTGCCGTGCCCGACAAGGTGAGACCGAGCGACAAACTGTTTCTTATAAAGAAGAGCTGAGAATAATAAGGAAACGGGAACGGAAATCTTCACAGACGAAGGACAGTACCGTTTCGGAAACAGGCAAACGGAATTATTCCCGTGAAACAGGGTATCGCCAAAGTCGATACCGCATTGTGAAACATAGTCTGACGTAAAGCCGACAATGAAAATAAATCTTTTCTCCCTGCCCGTGCTTTCCGCGCTGGAGAATGTGTATATACGCCTGAAAATCAAGTACAGAGGCGACATAAAGTGGCGCTATCCCGACCGCCCGAAGATACTGTATGTGGTGAAACGGCTCGACGACTGCGGCGGCGTGGAGACACGACTGTTGCAATATGCCGACGAACTGACGCGCCGACGCTACAACATTGCTTTCGTGACGGAGAGCAACAGCTTCGCCGGCGTGAAGAAATATCCGTGCCTGCATCTTAACTTCCATACGCGCAAATTCGAGGATACGCTGCTCGCAATGATGGCGCAAAACGGCATAGACACGGTGGAACTGCAAATAAAGAACCGCTCATGCCTGTATCGTCTCAACCCGCAACGCATGCGGCGCCACGCGCGGTACGGCTGCTGCATACACAGCAACATAAAAGGGCTCGACCCGGAAATGCTCAACGACATGGACTACCGCGTGATAATATCCGACCGCTTGTGGCATATCGACTACGAGGCGATTGACACATTCCACGTGCTGCCCGTGTCGATAGCCGCCGGACAGCGGTGCTGGCGGTGGCAGGGACAGAGCCGTGCGCTCATTATAAGCCGCATAAGGCACGACAAATACAGACAGATAGAGAGCTTTGTCAACTACTGCCGCGCCGTGGGGACAGACTTCCGCATAGGCGGCTCGCTCGACTCGTCGGGCACGGTGCGCCGACTGAAAAAGCATCTCGGACTGAAAAAGGAGCACTTCATCGGGCGAATAGACAACACCGTTGACTATCTGACACGCCACGCCGGCGAATATGCCTTCGTGGCAGGAGTGGGACAGGTGATACTCGAAGCCGGCTCGCTGGGCTATCCCTGCTTTGTATGCTCTGAACTGGGAACGGGCTTTTCAACCTTCGTCACACGCCGGAACTTGTGCGACGACTTCGGACGCAACTTCACGCTGGCTAAGCGCAAACGTGCCGAACGCATAAAGAAAGTCAGCGTCTTCCACCCCGAAACGGCAGAAGATTATGACATATCCGGCTTCATAACGGAGAAATACGGACTGGCGAAGAGGTTTGATGTGTACGAAAAACTGATAAACAAATCTTATCGAAATAAATAATATCTCATACGAAAATGACAATCAACGAACTGCAAGACGAAGTCATCGAAGAGTTTTCTGACTTCACCGACTGGATGGATAAATATCAGTTGCTCATCGACTTGGGCAACGAACAGCAACCGCTCGACGAGCGATACAAGACCGAGAGCAACCTCATCGACGGCTGTCAGAGCCGCGTATGGCTGCAAGCCGACTACCGCGACGGCAAGATAGACTTCACCGCCGAGAGCGACGCGCTGATAGTGAAAGGTATCATAGCCCTGCTTATCCGCGTGCTCAGCGGGCACACACCGCAGGAAATACTCGACGCCGACCTGTACTTCATCGAGCGCATCGGACTGAAAGACCATCTCTCTCCCACCCGCTCCAACGGTCTGCTCGCCATGGTCAAGCAGATAAGGATGTACGCCTTGGCGTTTAAAATGAAGAACGAAGAATGAAGAAATGGAAGTACAGAAGTTCAGGAGTTCAGGAGTATAGACAATAGCTTTAAATGATTTGAACTACAAAAGTAACGTCTATATTCCTGTACTCCTGAACTTCTGAACTTCTGTACTTCCATTTCTTCATTCTTTCAATCTTTCAATTCTTCAATTTTTCAATTTATTATAATGCGCAAACTCAAAACGATAGAAATGCACCGCATGACGGTGGAAGAGTTCAAGCGGTCGGACAAGACGCCGCTGATCGTAGTGCTCGACGACGTGAGAAGCCTTTACAACGTAGGCTCCGTGTTCCGCACGTGCGACGCCTTCCGCGTGGAGGCGGTATGGCTGTGCGGCATAACGGCGTGCCCGCCGCATCCCGAGATACACAAGACGGCGCTCGGGGCGGAGGACAGCGTGGACTGGCGTTACTTCAAGACGGCGACAGAAGCGGTGGACGCCCTCCACGCCGATGGCTACGAAGTGCTCGCCGTGGAGCAATGCGAGGGCAGCACAAAGCTCGACGAGTTCCGCCCCGTCGCCGGCAAACGCTACGCCGTAATACTCGGCAACGAGGTGAAAGGCGTACACCAAGAGGTGGTGGACATGAGCGACGGCTGTCTCGAAATACCGCAGTTCGGCACGAAACACTCGCTCAACGTCAGCGTGACAGCAGGCATCGTAACATTCTTTTTCAAATTGAAAAATTGAAAGATTGAAAGATTGAAAAATGGAAGTGCAGAAGTTCAGGAGTACAGAAGTACAGACAATAGCTTTAAATGATTTGAACTACAAAAGTAACGTCTGTACTTCTGAACTCCTAAACTTCTGTACTCCTAATCTTCTGTACTTCCATTTTTCAATCTTTCAATCTTTCAATCTTAATTTAGGTTTTTTCCTATTCACGTTTAGGGAAAATCCTTTCATTTGACGGCGCCACGGCGCTACCTTTGCCTCAGAAAACAATTTAAAAGAAGGCAATTATGAAACGATTTTTTATTCTTACAATGATCTGTTGCGCCGCGATAATGGCGCAGGCACAGGCTTATCACCACAGCTCATATTACAACCGGCAATGCAACCGCCTCGACTACGGATACAACAGGGGAACGGCGGGCAGCACAGCGGGAAAACAGTATTACGGCTTACGGATAGGAGCGGCTTTCTCGACGGTAAACTCTGACGACCCGACGCTCGACGGAGGCAACTCGCAAACGGGACTGAACGTCAGCGCCGTGACCGGTCTGCCGCTGTCAAACAGCGTGCCGCTGTACCTCGAGACGGGACTCTCTTACGTCGAAAAGGGAGGAAAAAAGAAAATCGGCGGCAAGAAGATGACTTACGACCTGAATTATCTTGAACTGCCGATTGTAGTCAAATACGCCTACAACGTCGACCGACACTTCTCCATCCAGCCGTTCCTCGGCGGTTATCTGGCGTGCGGCGTGGGCGGCAAAATCAAGAACTACGGCGAGCGCGAGGCACAGAGCTCATTCTCTGACGACGCCTTCCAACGCTTTGACGGCGGTCTACGCCTCGGTGTCGGTGCCGCTTACGACATGTTTTACTTCGACATCTCTTACGACATCGGCTTGTCAAACATCTGCCACGACACGTTCGACACGTCACACAACGGCTGCCTCGGACTGAACGTCGGGGTAAACTTTTAACCTTTCAATCTTTCAACTTGTTTAAATAGTTGCTTTTTAACGATGTCCGGCGTTATCACGGCGTAGCGTTCTTCGGGAGTCATGCCGGCAAGCTCGGCGGCAGAGACGTAGTCGGAGGCGGCGATGCCGTGAGCGGGCACGTCGTCTTGGGGCAGCCATACAGCCTTGTCGGCGTATGGCGAACAGATTACGAGCGACGGCTTGCCGCAGGCGTGGACGATATGGCGCGCTCCGCCCTCGTTGCCGAAGTAAAAGTCTACAAGCCGTGACATTGCGACGAGCTTGCGAAGACTGTCGGCATGGACGTTGACAAATACGTTGCTGTTGTCTTTCAAGCAGTTGTATATCCTCACGGCGTTCTGCTCCTCGGCGCCCGGAGCAAAGTTGAAGATTATCTGAAAGTCGGGATAACACTCTATCAGACTGTCGAGCACGCTGACCATGCTGTCCTCGTTCCACGTCTTGTTGGCGAGCTTTGCCGTCACGCCGGCAAGGATGACGGGGCGGCTGAAGTCTACGCCGCAGTCGGTCATGTAACGTTTGAAGCTGTCTTGCTCGGCGTCGGTTATGCTGAGGGTGAACCGCCGGTCGTAGTCGAGAGGGCGTATTGCGTTTAGCGGTCGGAGCATTTTCAGGTTGTGCGAAATTATGCTTTCGCCTTTGCCGCACGGCTCTATAAGGTGGTTGAAAGCCACAGCCGTGTATCCTTTCTTCATTCCGATGCGGTATTTTGTGCGTGGCGAGAGCAGCGCGAAGAGCATTGTGTTCACGGTGGAGCGCATGTCGATGATTACGTCGAAGCGGTTTTCGCGGACGATGCGCCACACTTTGCGCAGATATGTCAGCGGACTGTGACGCTCTTCGTTGCTGAATGTGATGATATGGTCGATCGCGTCGTGCCCCTCGAAGAGCGGCGCAATCTTGTCATTGAGCACGAAGTAGGTCTCGGCATCGGGAAATGTGCGCTTGATTGTGTTGAAGACGCAGGTGGTTAGGATGGCATCGCCAATCTGGCGGAAGCGTACTACAAGAATTTTCATTATTAATTTAAACTTTGTTTTCAATAAACGTGGCGCCTCGGCATAATCAAAACAAACTTGGCTCAGCTCTCGGCTTGCAGTTTATCTTACTTTCTTATCTTTCTCTTTATCTGTCCTTTCACCTTCTTGCGGTGTTCAAACTTGTCAAGCGTTTCGGTCACCTCGCTCACCGTCTGTTCAACGTTCCAGCCGCGCAGCCCGGCGTAACGTGCCGTCACATAGCCCAACACTTCGCGGACGTGGGTCAGCCTTATCATGTTGTTGATGCAGTCGCGGTGTGTCGGCGTGCGGAATTTGGAGCGGTTGGTGTCTATCAGCGTGAAGGAGTATTGCCCGTCGGCGGAGCGTTCGTAAAGGATGTTGGTCAGGTTAAGGTCGCCGTGTAACACCCCTTTCTCGTGCAACGTGACGATAAATCGGGCGAGCGCGTCGGCGGCGTCATGGTCGAAATCGGGGCGGCGTATCAGTTCGAAGAGTGCCGGCAGTGCACACTCCGTTGACACGAAGTAGCTGTCAGACAGCAGTATGCCGCGTCGCAGCTCGATGTATGCCACCTCGCGGGGCGTGCTTACACCCCTTTCGCGCAGCATTCGGGCATAGAGATATGCCCGTTCCGCCTTGCTCTTCTTGAAGAATGAGTAGGCGACGCGCTGGAATATGTTGGGCGTCTTGAATTTCTTTACCACGAGCGTCGTGCCGTCCACGTCGAATGCTTTTACCGTGTTGCGACCGTCATAAAGCAGTTTGCCGCAGGCATCAAAGACCGCCGGCAGGCTCTCAACGAATTTTCGGGCGTAAGAGAAGTCGCCGCTTACTACGATTTTATTCATTGTCGTTATTGAGATAAGTCAGGATTTTCTCGGCAACGACACTCCAGTCAAACTCCATAATGTCGCGGCGTGCGGCGCGTCCGTACTTGCGGCGCAGCTCTTCATTGCCGTAAAGTTCCTTGATGTGACGGGCGAAACAGAAGCGCCAGCGCGCCGAACGTATGCCGTTCTCCTTGTCTTTTATAAGGTCGAGCGTGCCTGCCTTCGACGTGATGACGGGCAGGGCGCACGCCATCGCCTCGGCAACGGTGTTGTTCCAACCCGAGTATTTGGGGTTCTCGGCAGACACAAAGCAGTCGGCGCGGTTGAATAATTCCCAGTTACGGTCGAAGGGATGTCCCACTACAAACTCGAAGGGACACTTGCACGTGAAGTTTTCTATCTTCCGTCGGGCGCCCTCTCCCGTCGGCGTGTCAAAGAGCAGGAGCTTGATGTTAAGACCTTTGGCGTAGAGCTTCTCGCACGCCGAGACGACGTAATGCGTGCCTTTCACGCGCTCTGCAAGGCGTCCGTAAGCCATAACGACGAACGGTCGCTCCTTCACCTCGTAGCTCTGCTTGGGCTTATAGTTGGCGACGGTCACTCCGCCTATCGCCTTGAAGGTCTTGCGACGGTATTTTTTCAAGTCGTATTCGTAGACGTTTGACGAGCAGGCGAAGACTTCCACCTCGGGATTTTTCATCAGATGACTTATCTTCTCGTTCTTCCTTACGTGGTAGAATATCTTGTGACGGGCGCCGGAGGCAAGCACCATCGGCATGAATTTCACCGTGGTGGTCCACAAGGCGTCGAGCTGTGTGGCGTTGATAGTGTCGAACGTCGCCATCTCGCCTTTGAAGTCAAACCATGAAGGCGCCTCGCCGTCAGGCGTGAAGACGATAAACCTGTGACCTTTCTCTACGAAGATATTTCCTAATTCGAGAAAGCGCTTCACGCCGCCGTAAAGCTTTGTGTGGGGAAGAAGTACTCCTAATATCATTTGCCGGAAGTGTTTTGAGGTTGAATGTATAAAAAAGAAAAGCCGCGGAACGGGTCAGACACGCATCAGGCGTGCTTCTCCCAAAACTTCCACAGCGGTCCGAAGTCTGTCGTCAGCATCCACCACAGGGCTTTGAGGCGTCCCCGCAGCATGTTCAAGCCGAGGTGTCCGTCACGTCGGTAGGTGTCGGTGAATGCGTGATTGAAATCCTCGCCGCGGTAGGTGAAGACGCGGCGGAAGGTCTTGTTGGTCATTCCCCACTTCAAGAGGAACTGTATCTGCCCTTTGTTCTTGCGTATGCGGGTGGTCGACTTTGTCTCGAAATGGTAGACGCGACCCGCCGAAAGCCCCTTCATATATCTCACTCCGCACAGCCACAGCTTGGCGGTGAAGTCGGGGTCGCTGTACATTCCGGGCGACAGCTCCACGCTGTAACCGCCCACAAGATCCCAGATGTCGCGGTGAACGATGTTCGGCGGCAGCGTGGCTCCCATCCAGTCGTTCAGCTGCGGGCGCATATATTCATCGAGCAGAGCATGCTCTCGGAATGTCTCTATCGTGTCGCCGTAGTCGGCATTGATGATCGAACCGCCGGGGGTATGCGGCTGAATGGTGGTCAGCGAGAGGAAGAAACGGTTGTCGGGGCGGCTCTTTATCTCGTCGTAGAGCACCTTGTCCCAACCCGGCAGGGCGTACATGTCGTCGTTGATGAAGAACATGTAATCGGTCTTTACCTTGCTCCGCATCATATTCATTGCAAGACAGACGCCCACATTCTGTTCCGAATGCGTGTAATCATAGCCCTGCTCCCTGACCCATTGTAGCGTTCCGTCGCTGCCGTCGTTGACGTGAATGATTATCTGATGACTGTAAGTCGAGTTTTTCAGTATGCTCTCCACGCACAGTTTGAGGAACGGCAGATTGTTCCACGTGGGTATAAGGATTGAGAAAAGAGGGTTCGACATATTTATTAATTAAAGCCCCCTCCTAACCTCCCCGAGGGGAGGAGAAGAGATTGGGCGAGGGTGAGTGATATAAAAAAATTATAAGTTAAAAGTTAAACAACAAAGCTAATCCAAACTCCTCCCCTCGGGGAGGTTAGGTGGGGGCGTCTATTTATATATCTTGAACCATTCGATGAACTCGCGGATGCCTTCTTTCAGCGTAACCTTCGGCTTGTATCCTATCTCGGTAACGAGCTTTGTTGTGTCCGCCCATGTGCGGCTGACGTCTCCGGGCTGCATCGGCAGGAATATCTTTTCGGCTTTTCTGCCGAGGTTAAGCTCTATTTCGGCAATGAAGTCCATCAGATTTACGGGGCTGCCCAGTCCGATGTTGTAGACCTTGTAAGGCAGATTGTGTGCGCAACGACCGGCGTCGGGCACCTTGTCGAGCACCATCAGCGTGCCCGAAACGATGTCGTCGATGTAAGTAAAGTCGCGCATCATCTGTCCGTTGTTGAACACTTTGATTGCCTTTCCCTCGGTTATGGCGTTGGCAAAGAGCATAGGAGCCATGTCGGGACGCCCGGCGGGACCGTAAACGGTGAAGAAGCGCAAGCCCGTACATGGTATTCCGTACAGCTTGCAGTAAGCGTGCGCCATCAGCTCGTTGCTCTTTTTGCTGGCGGCATAGAGGCTTACAGGACTAATCACGACGTCGTCCTCGCTGAACGGAGCCTTCTCGTTGAGCCCGTAAACAGAGCTTGACGAGGCATAGACGAGGTGTTGCGTGCCGAAATTCCGGCAGCATTCAAGGATGTTCAGAAAGCCCATCCAGTTGCTCCGCATATAGGCGTAGGGATTTTCTATCGAGTAACGCACGCCGGCTTGCGCCGCGAGATGTATCACGCGGTCAAACCGCTCCTCGGCGTAGAGGGCGTCAAGCTGCTCCTTGTCCTCGATGTCGAGACGTATGAAGTTGTAATTCCGCATGCTCCCGCTCTGCATCCTGACGCCGAAATCGGGCATGGCGTCGGCCTTTATGCCGCCCCGTCGTAGTCGCCACAGTTTGAGCTGCTGCGGATAATAATCGTTGATGTTGTCAATTCCGATAACCTCGTCGCCTCTTTCAGCGAGCATTTCGGCGCATCGGCTGCCTATAAATCCGGCGGCGCCGGTTACGAGCACTTTCATTGTTATGATGGATTTTACGCTTAATAATTATCTGTCGGGAACCTCGAAGCTGTCTGTCGGGAGCCTCAACTCTATCCTTTTAGAACCTCGTCGTAGACGTCCAAGACCTGCCGTGCCACGTTGTTGTTTTCAAAACGAGCCACGTAGCGGGTGCTTTCGGCGATGCGTGCCTCGCGCTCTTCCGAGCCTTTGAGCACTCTGCGGACAGCCTCGGCAAATCCGCCGACGTTGTCCGGGTCAACATAGATGCCTCCGTTGCCTCCCGCCTCTTCAAGACAGCTGCCCGTGCATGCCACGACGGGCAGTCCGCTTTGTATCGCCTCGATGACGGGAATGCCGAACCCTTCGTAGCGGGAGGGGTAGACGCACGCCTCGGCGAGCTGGTAGATGGCGGGCAGATCGTCGCCGGGCACGTCGTGGAGCATGAGCACCCGGCTGTCGAGATTGTTCTGACGGATGTATGCCTTCACCTTTTCGGTGTAGAGAGTCGGCTTGCCCACGATGACAAGACTGAGGTCGTCGGGCAGCATGCGCAGCGCCTTTACGGCGAGAAGGATGTTCTTGCGCTCCTCGATGGTGCCCACGCTGACGATGTATCGGCTCGGCAACTTGTATCGGGCGCTTACCTCCGTGAGTTTCGCCTCGCTCTCGCGACTCTTGAACCGTGTGCCGCAGCTTTGGTAGATGACGCTGATTTTCTCGGGACTGACGCCTCCGAAGAGTGTTATGTCGCGCTTGGTACACTCGCTGATGGCTATTATCCGGTCAGCCTCCTGACATGTCTTGCGGAATTTCATGGTGTAGATAGCCCTGTCGAAGGGGCTGTACCACTCCGGATGTCGCATGAAGATGATGTCGTGAACGGTGACGACGGTCTTTATGCCGGCGTCTTTTATGCCGACGGGCAGCTCTCCGGAGAGTCCGTGAAAGAGCTTTACATTGTCTTCCCTGAGATCTTTCGTAATGCCGTAAGACCTCCACAGCGAGCCGAAGAGCTTGCCGCAGAAGGTGCGGGGGTAGACATATCTCACCCGCTCGCTCTCCAAGACCTGTCGGCGCAGGTCGTCTGCGCCTTCGTCGGGGGCGTAAAGATTTAGCGTCACGTCGGGCGTGACGATTTCCGATAGGTCGCGAACCAGCGTTCTTGCGTAGCTCCCGAGCCCTGTCCTGTTGCGCACCATGCGCTTTGCGTCGTATCCTATTATCATAGAAACAGCCCCCTCCTGACCTCCCCGAGGGGAGGAATTGAAGTTAGCTTTTTTTGGGGGGAGTATTAATTGTTATTATTATTTATTCTTTAATTTATTTGAGTTCTGAGAACTCTCAGTCTCCCTTTATTCACCCTCGTCCAATCAGCTCTCCCTCCCTCGGGAGGGTTGGGGAGGGGCTGTTGGGTGTTGGGCTGCCCTACTCTCTTTTCCTTTTCCACCTGTTATGGCTCCATAGGTAGCAGGGCGGGTCGCGGCGTATTGTCTCTTCGAGCATTTCGAAGAAGCGGCGGGTTATGGCGTACTCGGGTTCTGCCGCCGGGTTGTCGGTCATCAGTCGGAAGGTGCAGATGTATTTGCCGCGTCGCGGGCGCTCCATGTCTACGTAGAAGACGGCGTTGTTCATCTTCCGCATCAGCCGTTCGGCACCGGTGAAGACGGGTGTGTCGTGGTTGAGGAACGGCAGCCAGAGGTGTATGTTGCTGTATTTCGGCGTCTGGTCGGCAATGTATCCGAAGAGGTTCATCAGCCCTTGGCTGCGGAACGAGACGAGGTAGCGCAGTATGTCGCGTTTGGGGATGCAGAGTCCGCCCATGCTTTGACGTATCTTGATGAAGAGGCGGTCGAAGACCTGACTTCTCAGGGGGTGGTATATCAGCCCGCAGACTGCCTCGTTGTGACGCTCGAAGGCGAGCCCCGTTGCCGAGAGCAGCTCCCAGTTGCAGTAATGTCCGAGTATGGCGGCGCATGACTGTCCTTTGTCGAAGTATTGTTCTATCTGCCCGGCGTTGCGGAATTCGATGTGGCGGAGCAGTTCCTGCCGGCTTACTGTAATGAGTTTTATCGTCTCGACGAAGTAGTCGCAGAGCCAGTGGTAGAAGCGGCGCTCGATGTCGAGATGTTCGCGTGCCGTCTTTTCGGGGAAGGACGTCGTGATGTTGCGTCTCACCACCGTGCGGCGGTAGCGCGCCACATAATATATAATAAGGTAAAAGAAGTCTGACAGAACGTACAACGCTCTGTAAGGCAGCAGTGATATGAGGTAAAATAAGAAGTAAACTACTTTGTACATATTATTTTTGCATGTCGCTGAGCTTCTTGTAATATCCGTTGCGTGCTATCAGCTCGTCGTGTGTGCCGCGCTCGACGATCTGTCCTTCGTGGATGACGCATATCTCGTCGGCGTTGCGTATGGTCGACAGGCGGTGGGCTATGGCGACGGTGGTGCGGGTCTTCATGAGTCGTTCGAGCGCCTCCTGCACCTGTCTCTCGCTCTCGGTGTCAAGTGCCGACGTTGCCTCGTCGAGTATGAGGATGGGCGGGTTTTTGAGTATGGCGCGGGCTATGCTCACGCGCTGACGCTGTCCGCCGGAGAGCCGGCCGCCGCGGTCGCCGATGTTTGTGTCGTAGCCGTGCTCCGACTCGGTGATGAACTCGTGGGCGTTGGCTATCTTTGCGGCGGCTTCTATCTCTTGTTGTGTGGCGTTGTCCACGCCGAAGGAGATGTTGTTGCGGAAGGAGTCGTTGAAGAGTATCGCCTCTTGGTTGACGTTTCCGATGAGTGCGCGCAGGCTGTGCAGGCTCATGTCCTTGACGTTGACGCCGTCGATGAGCACCTCTCCCTCCTGCACGTCGTAGTAGCGGGGTATTAGGTCGACGAGTGTCGACTTGCCTCCGCCGCTCTGTCCCACGAGTGCTATCGTCTTTCCTTTCTCTATCGTGAGGTTGACGTGGCGGAGTATCCACTTCTCGCCGTATCGGAATGACACGTCGCGCAGCTCTATCTTATCGTTGAAGCCCTTGATGTTGACGGGCTGCGGCAGTTCCTTTATGGGGTTGTCGGCGTTGAGTATCTTGTCGACGCGCTCCATCGACGCGAGTCCTTTCGGGATGTTGTAGCCCGCCTTGGAGAAGTCTTTGAGGGGATTGATTATGCTGTAAAGCATTATCAGGTAATAGATGAACTTGGGTCCGCTGAGCGTCATGTCGTTAAGCACGAGCATTCCGCCGAACCACAGCACGATGACAATCATCAGCGTGCCGAGGAACTCGCTCATGGGGTGAGCCATCTGCTGGCGTGTGTTGACGCGGCGGATGTTCTCGCGGTACTCCGTGTTTATGCGGTCGAAGCGCCGGTTCATCTTTTCTTCGGCGCAGAACGCCTTTATTATCCTCAGTCCGCCGAGCGTCTCCTCCACCTGCGACATGGTGTCGCTCCACAGGCTCTGCGCCTTTATCGACTTCTGTTTGAGCTTTCTGCCGACGAAGCCCATGAACCAGCCCATGAAGGGCACTATCACGAGGGTGAAGGCTGTAAGCTCCCAGCTGATGAAGAGCAGGGTGATGAAGTAGAAGAGTATGAGTATGGGGTTCTTGAAGAGCATGTCGAGGCTCGACATGATGGAGTTTTCGATTTCCTGCACGTCGCCGCTCATGCGTGCGATGATGTCTCCCTTGCGCTCTTCGGAGAAAAATCCGAGGGGCAGCGACGTTATCTTGCGGTAGAGCTGGTTGCGGATGTCGCGCACCACTCCCGTGCGTATCGGAATGATTGTTGCCGACGACAGGAAATAGGCTCCCGTTTTGAGGAACGTCATGAAGGCGAGGAACAGTCCGATGATAAGCAGCGTTGTGGTGGGTCCGATGTTGTCGATGAGCTGCGAGATGTAGTAATTGGCGTTGTTCATCAGTATCTCGTCGATGTTGTCGAGCCGCCATTCCATGAGGTGCAGGTCAGCCGCCGCATCCTGCGTCTTGAACAGGATTTGCAGGATAGGTATTATCGCCATGAACGAGAAGATGTTGAGCACGGCGGAGAGGATGTTGAACACAACCGACAGCACCAGATACCGCTTATACGGCGGCACGAAGCGTCGCAATATCTTTATAAATTCTTTCATATATTCATCGAAACCGTCGGTCTGCGCCGTCCGTTTTTCAACCGGCAGGCAACGGTCCAAATTACTGAAAATAAAATATAATTATGCAAAGATAATGCAAATCGAGCGAAATGCAAAATAAAAGCGAGTGAAACGAGTTTTTATTTTCATTTCCGAGATGCAGCTTATTCATCATCTCAACACCTCAACATCTCAACTTTTCAATTTTTCAATTTTCCCAAAGGCGGCATATTGCCTTCCGAAAGGCGGCATATCGGCGCCCGAAATGCCGCCTTTTACACGCCAAAACACCGCCTTTTGCAACACGTTGAAAATAAGACTGATACATAAAGACAGAAACACGGGTTGTAAAATCTCTGTCAAAAAGCCGTGTAGGGACATGCCTTCGACATGTTTTTACCTGATTGTCAATATATTAACGTGATTTCGACAAAATATTGAAAGTAGCACCACTCCGGGTGCTTTTTGTATTATGCTTATTACCGGG
>CAJMQT010000012.1 GCA_905215655.1 uncultured bacterium
AGTAGGATTTACTACATTCTGCATCGTCATCGCTGTGCTTTCGCTGATGTACTACAATTTGGACTTCTCGCTACGGAATCCTATGAATAATGCAGGTTAAATCAGACAATGCCTTTTCCGTGACAGTTCTTGAATTTCTTTCCGCTGCCACAAGGACATGGATCGTTTCGTCCGGGAAGTTTGTCCTTGCGTATCGGCATTTGGCGACGAGCCTCGGCGCTTTCGCGGGTGTCATGGTTTGCAGCCGCTCTTTGTGCCGGATCGGTCAGATCGTCTTTCTGCTCGGTGTACTGCTGTCGGCTTCTTTGCTCGGGAGCAGCCTCACGCACCTCGTTCTGCTGCATCTCGGGTATCTGACCTCTCATAAGTATGCTTACAATGCGGTTGTTCATCTGGTCGACCATGTCATCAAACAACTTCACACTTTCGAGTTTGAAGATTATAAGCGGGTCTTTCTGTTCGTAAGACGCATTCTGAACGCTGTGTTTCAGTTCGTCGAGAGCACGCAGATTTTCTTTCCAGCAGTCGTCGATTATGTGCAGAAGGATTGTCTTCTCAAACTGCTTTACGACGCTCTTGCACTCTGTATCGTAAGCCTCTTTCAGATTACACGGGATGTTGAACACCGTTCTGCCGTCTGTGATTGGCACCATTATCCGCTCATATCTGTCGCCCTGATTTTCGAAGACGTCCTTGATGACAGGGTATCCGACAGCCTGTATTCTGTCAGTCTTGCGTTTGAAGTCGGCAATAGCAATCTGGAATGCCTTCTCCGCAAGGTTTTCACGGCTGTCCGTCATAAATTCGTCCTGAGTGAACGGACATTCCATTGACAATATTTTGAGGAATTCTTCCTTGCATCCCTCGTAATCGTTCTTTTCGATTATGCTGAACACACGGTCCCAGATAATGTTGGTGATGTCCATTCCTATTCTTTCGCCCATCAGCGCATGACGGCGCTTCTCGTAAACGACGGTACGCTGCTTGTTCATTACGTCGTCGTATTCGAGCAAGCGCTTACGTATACCGAAGTTATTTTCCTCAACTTTACGCTGCGCACGCTCGATATTCTTCGTAATCAACGAACTTTCGATACGCTCTCCCTCTTTAAATCCGAGGCGGTCCATGACGCGTGCGATGCGCTCGCTGGCAAACAGACGCATCAACTTGTCTTCAAGGCTGATGTAGAAGACAGAACTTCCGGGGTCGCCCTGACGTCCGGCACGTCCGCGCAACTGACGGTCAACACGGCGGCTTTCATGTCTCTCGGTACCGATGATAGCAAGACCTCCGGCTTCTTTTACCTCGGGAGTAAGCTTGATATCGGTACCACGACCCGCCATGTTGGTCGCGATGGTAACGGCACCGAGCAGTCTTTCTTCCACGTGAGAGTTACCCTCTTCGTCGGTTATCGTGACCTTGCCCATCGTGCTCTTACCTGCCTCGGCAACGATGTTTGCCTCATGCTGGTGCAACTTGGCGTTCAATACGTTGTGCGGGATACGTCTCATGTTGAGCATCTTGCTCAAAAGTTCGGAGATTTCGACCGATGTCGTACCTACAAGGCACGGACGACCGGCATTACGCATCTCCACAATCTCCTCGATAACGGCATTGTATTTCTCGCGGGCCGTCTTGTAAACACGGTCATCCATGTCGTTACGGATAACGGGCTTGTTTGTCGGGATTTCCACAACATCGAGCTTGTAAATATCCCAGAACTCGCCTGCCTCGGTGCTTGCCGTACCTGTCATGCCGGCAAGTTTGTGATACATACGGAAGTAGTTTTGCAGGGTTATGGTCGCAAAGGTCTGCGTTGCCTCCTTGACCTTGACGTGCTCCTTAGCCTCGACAGCCTGATGAAGACCGTCGCTCCATTGCCTGCCTTCCATGATACGTCCGGTCTGTTCGTCGACAATCTTCACTTCACCGTCGATAACGACATACTCGTCGTCCTTGTTGAACATAGTGTAAGCTTTGAGCAACTGTTGCAGCGTGTGGACACGCTCGCTCTGAACGGAATAATGATTAAGGAGCTTGTCTTTCTTGTCAAGTCTTTGCTGGTCGTCAAGATCTTTCTCGTTTTCCAAAGCGGAAAGTTCGGAAACAATATCAGGAAGGACGAACAGCTCTTTATCGTTAACCTGCTTGGCGAGCCATTCCGTACCTTTATCGGTAAGATCGACAGAATTAAGTTTCTCGTCGACAACAAAATACAACGGTTCAACAGCCTCGGGCATGCGACGGTTGTTGTTCTCCATGTAATATTCTTCCGTTTTCAGCATGCCGGCCTTGATACCTTCCTCTGAAAGATATTTGATCAGCGGCTTGTTCTTGGGCAATGCTTTATGCGAACGATACAGGCTGAGGAAACCTTCATCCTGCAACTTCTGGTCGTTCTTCTCGCGTCCCTCACTGATTTTCTGTTTTGCCTCGGCAAGATATTGGGTTGCAAGCTTTCTCTGCACGTCAACGATGCGTTCAACCAACGGCTGGTATTCTTCAAACATCTGGTCGTCACCATTAGGAACGGGACCTGATATAATAAGAGGTGTACGTGCGTCATCAATCAATACGGAGTCGACCTCATCGACAATGGCGTAATTGTGCTTGCGCTGTACAAGGTCGGCAGGCGATATGGCCATATTGTCGCGGAGGTAGTCAAAACCGAATTCGTTGTTCGTTCCGAAGGTGATGTCCGCCTGATAAGCCCTTCTTCTCTCCGGAGTGTTAGGTCTGTGCTTGTCGATGCAATCTACCGAAAGACCGTTAAACTCGTAGAGCGGTCCCATCCATTCGGAGTCACGCTTTGCAAGATAATCGTTCACGGTAACGACATGCACGCCATTTCCGGTAAGCGCGTTCAGGAATACCGGCAGCGTGGCTACGAGCGTTTTACCTTCACCGGTTGCCATCTCTGCGATTTTACCTTGATGAAGGACAACACCACCGAACAGCTGAACATCGTAATGAACCATGTTCCATGTCATCTCGTTTCCTCCGGCTACCCATGAATTTTTGTATATTGCCTTGTCGCCTTCTATTCTTACAAAGTCTTTGGTCGTGGCAAGCTCGCGGTCGAAATCGTTTGCCGTAACAACAATTTCCTCGTTCTCGGAAAATCTGCGTGCCGTCTCTTTCACAATATTGAAAGCCACCGGCATCACCTCATTCAGGGCTTTCTCATAAATATCAAGAACCTCTTTTTCGAGTTTGTCTATCTGATTGAAGATACTTTCACGTTCGTCAATCGGCGTTTCTTCTATTTTTGCTTTAAGTTCTTCAATCTCTTTCTTCTGTGTTGCCGCCGAGTTCTGCACATACTGTTGTATTTCTTTTGTGCGGGCGCGCAACGCGTCGTTATCAAGAGCCGATATTTTTGAATACTCCTCTTTGATCTTTTCGACCAGAGGCTGTATTTGTTTCATGTCTCTTGATGATTTGTCACCAAATAATGATTTTAAAAAATTATTAAGACCCATATTATGTAATTTTCTTTTTTCTATGAATTGATTGCGTGCAAAGTTACCATTTATTTTTATTTGCACAAAGTTATGTTTCTTATTCTTTTACAACAAAGGTTCGACGTTGCAGGCGTTAGGAGCCCTGATACGGATAAATTTAGCAACGGTCGGAGCTATTCTGTCCGTCGTTACAGGTGTCGTTATCTTTGCGCTCCCGATACCTGCCCCATAAAATATTATCGGGAAATTTACGGTGTTGGCACGTGAGGTATATTGCTGTTGATTGTCCTCGTTAAGAAGTTTCCAGCCCGGATATACCTCAACAACAATATCTCCGCATTTGTTCGGATTATACCAGTTGCCTATTTTTGAATTGCCGCTGTTCTTATATAAAATAAGGTCTTTGCTTGTATAGACGTCGCCAACGCCCTCATTCAACAAGAGGAATGATTGAGCCTTACTTAAAAGTTCGTCCGCGTTTATACGTTTTTGTTCTATCAGTTCCTGATTAAGAAAAATCTGATTATAAAAACAGCTTTCAACATATTTGTCCTGACCATATATCGCTCCAAGATACATGTTCAGCAAATTCGTCGTTCGGTTTATATAAAATGTGCCGTTCGGAATTTTATATTTGTCGTAATCAATCTCTTTCTCATCGCAATATCCGGTGCTCGTGACAACAAACAGTACGTTATCGGCTCCCAATCGTTGCTCTATTTTGCTTATCAGCTTTTCCAACTCACGGTCAAGCCCGGTATACGTGTTTCGCAGTTGCAGACTCGTTTTGTTCTCAGACGCTTTAACGTCATACGTCAACGACAGCATGTCAGGCGTCTCGTCGAGTCCCATTCCTGTGCTCTCGATACATTGCAGAGCTACGCTTGTTATGTTGGAATTGATATTATTCTCTGTAAACCCATTGGAATACAAAGAATTATACGATGCCAACCAGTTTGGAATCTTTTTTGAATAGTAGGACGAGGAGCACCAGGCTTTAAGGTCCTTATCTATCCAGAAAGCGCCATCAGCGGCATGACCGCCGGACATTATTGCCGCATCCCTTTCTTTTGCGATGCTGAAAACGATTGCCTTGTTGTCCGTCGCTATTTTCAGTTCATCATTAACGGTCGTTACCAAAAGGTTTTTAGGCGTCGGGATTGTATTCGACGAATATCTGTCGTCTTCGACACAGTCGACAGGAAATAATGATTTTTTGTTCAGCCACGTCGAGCCTGTTATGCCGTTCATCGAGGGAGATGTTCCGGTCATTATTGACGCGACAGACGAGGCGCGGTCTATCGGGAAGAACGAATACCGCACGTTCTCATACACCGTGCCGCCGGCAAGCAGTTTCTTAAATCCGTTATCGCCGTAGAAAGGATAAAAATCTTCTATATAATCGGAACGAAGTTGGTCGATTGTTATATTGACAACAAGTTTCGGATAAAATCTCTTGGGTTGCGATTTTACCGGATTACTTGTTATCAGTGCCAGCACCGTTGCTGTTATATATTTATTTATCATTATCGGTTTTTAGATATATTGTTCGCCATAAGCATCTTATCAGCAAAGATAATGCCAAAATATACATTCCCTCGGCATATTTTTGAAATATGCCAGCAATAAAGAACAAAATTATTACTAATGAGGCATAAATCCAAAAATTATCGGCTCTTTTTTGCTTTAATCTTTTAGATACTCGGTAAACAAGCAGCAAATTTAACGGATTGAGCAACAATATCTGGAAATTTATGCTTGTCGTAGGATGTTGCGAAAAAATCATGAGGAATAAGATAAAACCGGCACAACCAATTGCAAACATAAGAAACGAATCGAAAAGCCACAAGTTTTTCTTGTAAAAGAATTCGAACGATGTAACCAAGACAATCAGGCAAAAAACGATCATGGCACACGTGCCCGGACGCAAGAAGTCTTCTTGCCGCACTTCCTGCCGCGTATTTTCAATAACTTTAAAAGTTGCTTTGACCAGCGGTCTTTTCACGCCTTCGGCATTTACTATCTTCGCATCGGCGAAATCGTATTCCAGATTAAACGGCAGAAATTGATATTCGTTTCTGTCGGTTGCCTTGTCGGCATTAACGCCGAGCAACAAATCGTTTCCGAACCTTGCCCACGGATGATCCCCGTTAAAGGAATGTGTCAATGAACGGAACGACGGGTACTCCGATTTATCGTTTGCATACAGGACTTTGCCTCTGATATTACGGAAAATTATATCTCGTGCCCGCGTAGTGCAATTATCATAAAAGCAATTATATCTGTAAACCCGATTTTCCGGTAGATAATTTTGGTCTAACGCCGCCACGACCGCATCTTTCTCCTCTTTTGTCAGATTAAGAACCTGCTGAACGACGTATCGGTTTTCGCGTTTATATTCATTATAGAAAAACTCAAACGGCACCACTCCCATTTCATAATCTGTAAGTCCGAAAATAAATCTAAGGATGAAATATTTTTGCCGAAAGGAGAACATTCCGTAATTCACGACAACATCGATGTTTTTTGCGTAATTGGTATATCTTATCGCTGTATGTCCGTAAAGGCTGTAAACCTCCGTTCCGGGCGAGCATGTAAGCAGACTGATTTCAACAGAATCATTGCAGCCTTCATGATACGTTTCGCCGTCACATCTTGCATAAACCTCACTTACATGCAGAAAGATTGCGCTTAAAAATAAAGCGATAAAAAAAAACTTAGGATGTTTCACGATGCAAAAATAAATGATATTTCTCATTTTACATACTATTAATTCCGTTTTTTTTGATAATTTTGCATGCTGTAAGCAGATTTCGGCAAGTGAATTTAATTATTGACATAGGTAATACTTGTTCCAAATTCGTATGTTTTGATGGTTTCAAGATCATTGAAGAGATACGTGCGGACAAAGGCGAAGAGTCGGTGTTATACGACTTTTGCAAAAAATATGCCTTTAATAAAGGTATATATTCAACCGTTACGGATTTAAGTCCCGAATTTTCCAAAATCATAGACACGCTGCCATTTCCCGTAATGAAGTTTTCAAGCGGGAAGACACGAATACCCATAAAAAACAACTACAAGACGCCCGAAACATTGGGAGCCGACAGACTGGCTGCCGCCGTTGGAGCAAACTATCTCCAACCGTCCCGGGACATTCTTATCATCGACGTCGGAACATGTATCACCTTCGACTTCATTTCATCGGAAGGTGTTTATGAAGGCGGCAACATCTCACTCGGTCCGACAATGCGTTTAAAGGCTCTTCACGAATACACATCGAAACTGCCGCTGGTGGAAAGGAAAGGCGCCATGACCGAAATTCTTGGCGACACCACGGAGACGGCAATACGCAACGGAGTCATTCTGGGTATTAAGTATGAAATAGAAAGATATGTTGACGAATTTATGCAAAAATATCCTCAACTTTTTGTTTATTTAACTGGCGGCGTACATCTGAATTTGCATTATTCAGAAAAAATACTCATCTTTGCAAACGATTTTATTGTGCCGATAGGCCTTAACCGAATTTTAGAATACAACAATGAATTATTATAGAAAAGTATTAAGCGTAATTTTAATATCGTTTCTTGCAACATCGGCTTTCGCTCAAAGCGGAACAAACTCACCTTTCAGCCAATACGGATTAGGACAACTCAGCGACCAGACCAGCGGATTCAACCGCGGAATGAACGGTCTCGGAATGGCTTTCAGAGAGCACAATCAGGTAAATTATATAAATCCGGCATCTTATTCCGCAATGGACTCGCTTACATTCATCTTCGACATGGGACTGTCAGGACAGATAACCAACTTCAAAGAAGGCGGACGCAAGCTCAATGCCAACAATGCCGATTTCGAGTATGCGGTTGCCGGTTTCCGAGCTTTCAAGAATATCGGTGTAAGTTTCGGTATCATCCCATTCACCAACGTCGGTTACAATTACTCTACGACAGAAACTCTTAAAGAAGACCGCAACGTGTCTTATACGAACACTTATTCGGGCAGCGGCGGCATCCATCAGGTTTTTGTGGGAGCCGGTTGGGAATTTATAAAAGGTTTTTCTTTCGGTGCCAACGTCTCATATCTTTGGGGCAACATTGAGCGCTCTGTAACAAACAGTTACAGCGACGCTTACATTAACACACTGTCAAAATATTACAAGGCGACGGTTAACAGCTATAAACTTGACCTCGGCTTGCAATATACGGCAAACATCGACAAAAAGAACAACATTACCGTCGGACTTACTTACAGCTTCGGGCACAAGCTCAATTCCGACCCCGAATGTATGGTTATTTCGACCAACACCTCTACGGCTGTTGCCGACACATCATCTTATTCGGTCAAGAACGGTCTTGAAATACCCACATCATTCGGAGCGGGCGTTGCATGGAATCATAACAACAAATTGAAACTGGGAGCTGACTTCCTATATCAGAAGTGGGGCGACATGAAATATCCGGTTTACAAGGTCAATAATAACGTCTCGACTTACGAGCTGACAGACAACTATTATTCTGACAGATATAAAGTGACATTCGGAGGCGAGTTCTGCAACAATGAAATGAGCCGCAGATTTTTTGACAGAGTAAGATACCGTGCCGGCGTATCATACGCCACACCTTATTTTAAAATAAACGGTCAGGACGGTCCGAAAGAGATCGGAGTAAGTGCCGGATTCGGTATCCCGATAGTAAACAATTACAACAACCGCTCAATCCTCAACATCTCGGGGCAGTGGGTTCATTCGGCAGCAAAAGGAATGTTGACAGAAAATACTTTCCGCATAAACATCGGCTTGACATTCAATGAACGCTGGTTTATGAAGTGGAAAGTTGACTGATTGGATGTAATCGCATATCACGGTGAAAATTCATTTATATCTTCCGATTTTAGCATTACTCTTTCTGACATCATGTCAGGAAGAGAAAAAACACACGGCACCCGCAATCTATCCCCGCGATTCGGTTGCCGTGATGACTTCTTTCGGAGTAAACACTCTCATTTCAGACTCAGGACTGATAAAATATCGCATCGTTACCGAAAGATGGGAAATCAACCAGGCTAAGCAGCCGTCACGATGGACATTCGATAAAGGACTGTTTCTCGAACAGTTTGACGAGAAATTTCATATTGAAGCGTACATCCAATGCGACACCGCATATTATTTTGACCAAGAAAAACTTTGGGAATTGCGCGGACGTGTCCGCGTGCGCACTATCGACGGGATGCGTTTCGCAAGCCAAGAACTTTATTGGGATCAGAACAAGCACGAACTTTACAGCCACAAGTTCTCACGCCTCGTAACTCCTGACAGAGAGATGCAAGGAACATATTTTGTCAGCGATGAAAAACTTACGCGCTATACGATAAGCAACTCGAAAGGCTCGTTTGCGAAAGAAGATATGGCAAGTAGCGGCAACGACAGTATTCTTGCCGCTCCCGACACGGTCAAGGCAAAGAAGAGATTGCCGGTAATGCCTCACGCCAGAACAAAACCATAAAAACAATTATGGAACAAGTAAATTCATTTCCTGTCACAGGCATAATAATAACTCTTTTGTTCTCCGCTTTTTTCTCAGGCATGGAGATAGCCTTTGTTTCAAGCAACAGAATGTTGTTGGAGATGGACAAAGACAAACATGGAGTATCAAAGAAGGCGTTGGACATGTTTTACCGGCATTCCAACAACTTCGTCAGCACGTTGTTGGTAGGAAACAACATTGCTCTCGTCATTTACGGTATTCTTATCGCCAGACTGTTTGACAATACCATCTTCCGAAACTTCGATGCGGCGTTTACGGTCCCGGCGGATACAATCATATCGACTTTGATCGTTCTTTTTACCGGCGAATTTCTGCCTAAGATACTTTCAAAGAGCAATCCCAACAAAATTCTTACGATTTTTGCCATCCCGGCTTTTATCTGCTACGTCGTTCTGTGGCCTGTTTCGCGTTTTTCGACATTCCTTTCTCACATTATCCTCCGGATACTCGGGATAAAGATTGAAAAAGAGAGCGCTGACGGCGAATTCTCAAAGGTCGACCTCGATTATCTTGTCCAATCAAGCATCGACAACGCCGGCGACGACGATAAAATCCGTGACGAAGTAAAGATTTTCCAAAACGCGCTCGACTTCTCCGATATAAAAGTACGGGATTGCATGATACCTCGCACCGAAATTTATGCGGTGGAAGAGAAATGCTCGCTGGATGAGCTGAAAAACATATTCATCGAGAGCGGCAAGTCTAAAATCGTCGTTTACAAAGAAGACATCGACCACATCGTGGGGTACATCCATTCGTCCGAGATGTTCAGCAGTCCTGACAACTGGTTCGGACATGTACGCAAGATGCCGTTTGTGCCGGAAACAATGTCGGCAAACAAACTCATGCGTATATTTATGCAACAGAAAAAGACATTGGGCGTGGTCATCGACGAATTCGGAGGCACGAGCGGCATAATCTCGTTGGAAGACCTTGTGGAAGAAATCTTCGGAGACATCGAGGACGAGCACGACAATTCCAACTATACGGCATTGAAGGTAAACGACAACGAATATATCCTGTCGGCACGCCTCGAGATTGACAAGGTCAACGAAATGTTTGACCTGAATTTGCCTGAAAGCGAAGATTATATGACCGTCGGCGGTCTCATCCTGCACGAGTTCCAAAGTTTCCCGAAACTCAACGAAATCGTGACGATAGGACAATGGGAATTTAAAATAATCAAAAATACAGCCACAAAAATAGAACTTGTACGACTTAAAGTCAAGAATAAATAAAGTTTTTGATACAAAACGTCCCGTTTTTACGTTCTTTTTTGTAATTTTGTGCGCTAAATATAAATATCGGAAAAACAAAAAATAAAACAAATTAATAAATAATGGCAGCATTAGGAAAAATCAGAAGCAAAGGCGTCCTTCTTATCTGTATCATAGGATTTGCCCTTTTTGCATTTATCGCCGAAGAGTTGTTCCGCTCCTGCGAGTCTTCTCGCAATGAGAGCCGTCAGCAAGTAGGTGAAGTTTTAGGAGACAAAGTCAACGTTCAGGATTTCCAGAAACTGATTGACGAATACACCTCGGTTGTGAAAATAACTCAGGGACGTGACAACCTCACCGATGAGGAACTGAACCAAGTAAAAGACGTGGTTTGGAACACGTTTGTTCAGAACGAAATTATCAACAACGAGGCTGAAAAGCTCGGTCTGAAAGTTACCGATCAGGAGTTGAAGAACGTTCTCAACGCAGGCACCAACCCGATGCTCCTTCAAACACCGTTTGTAAATCAGCAGACAGGACGTTTCGACGCAACAATGCTCGAAAAATTCATCAGCGAATACAAGCAGGCACAGACGGCTAACCCGCAGATGGCAGAACAATATCAGAGCATTTACAACTTCTGGACATTCATCGAGAAGTCTCTGCGCCAGCAGATCCTCGCCCAGAAGTATCAGACATTGCTCGCCGGCTGCTTGCTGTCAAACCCCATTTCGGCAAAAATGGCTTACAACGACGAAAATCAGGAAAGCGACATACAGCTCGCATCATTCGCCTACTCTTCAATCAACGACAACAAAGTTACCGTTGAGGAAAGCGACATGAAAGCTAAATACGAGGAGCTGAAACCGCGTTTCAAGCAGTACGAAGAGACACGTGCCATCAAATATGTTGATTTCCAAGTTGTTCCTTCTACGGCAGACCGCACCGCTCTTAACAAGACCGTTAACGAGTACGCAAAGACGTTAAGAGAGGCTGCCGATCCTTCGGAAGCAGTAAGAAAGAGCGGTTCGCTCGTTACATACCTCGGCATACCGCAGACAAAGGCAGCATTCCCCTACGACATCGCAGCAAGACTTGACTCAATCGCTGTAGGTACAACCACCGCACCGGTTGAAAACAAGCAGGACAACACCCTCAACATTGTAAGACTTATCTCAAAGGCACAGTTGCCCGACTCAGTACAGTTCCGCGCAATTCAGGTTGGCGGAGCAACACCGGAAGAGGCAGTCAAGAGAGCCGACAGCATCTACGTGGCACTCAACGGCGGCGCCGACTTTGAAGTACTCGCCAAGAAATACGGACAGACCGGCGAAAAGACATGGATCACATCCGCTCAATATCAGAACGCTCCTTCAATGGACGCTGATACAAAAGCATACATCGAGTCGCTCAACACAATGGGTGTCAACGAGACAAAGAACCTCAAGATGACTCAGGGCAACATCATAATGCAGGTAACCGACCGTAAAGGCATGACCGAAAAGTACGTTGCAGCCGTGATAAAGAAGCCCATCGAGTTCACAAAGAACACATACTCGGCAGCATACAACAAGTTCAGCCAGTTCGTAAGCGAGAGCCAGAGTCTCGAAGCAATCGAGAAGAACGCCGCAAAATACGGATATAAGGTACTTGAAAACGCTAACGTGCGCAACTCTGACCACTACGTGGCAAATGTACGCGGCACACGCGACGCCATGAAGTGGATATTCGATGCTGACGAAAACGCCGTATCTCCGCTTTACGAGTGTGGCGACAACAACCATCTGCTTGTGATTGCACTCACAAAAATCAACAAGAAAGGCTACCGTTCGCTCGACGACGAGGAAGTAAAGAACTATGTCAAGCAGGAAGTTTTGCGCGACAAGAAGGCTGAAATGCTCATCGCCAAAGCTAACGGCGTGAAGAACATTGCAGGCGCAAAGGCAAAGGGCGCACAGATTTCTACCGTCAATCAGGTAACATTCGCCGCTCCTGTCTTTGTTCAGTCAACCGGAATGACAGAACCGGCACTCAGCGGTGCGGTATCTGCGACGGCAAAAGGCAAGTTCAGCGCACAGCCCGTGAAAGGTTACGCAGGCGTCTACATGTTCCAAGTAATAAACAAGAGAACACGCCCCGTGAAGTTCAACGCAAAAGAATACGAGATGCGCCAGCGTCAGAAGGTACAGCAGTATGCAGGAAACTTCATGCAAGACCTTTACATAAAGGCAAATGTAAAAGACAACCGTTATCTGTTCTTCTAACTTGACGTAACAAGTTGAAAATAAGACAATAACAAGACAAGTTACAAAAGACCGCCTTTCGCATTGCGAAAGGCGGTCTTTTGCGTTGTAAAAGGCTGCCTTTTGGAGACCGAAAGGTAACCTTTTACAAAATAGATAATAAGGATAGAAGTTTTTAGGAGTACAGAAGTGAAGAAGTACAAGAGTACAGACAATAGCTTTTAAGGATAATAATAAACTTTGCTAATGTCTGTACTCCTGTACTTCTTCACTTCTGTACTCCTAAAATTCTTAAACTCCTAAATACTCAATTCCCCAAGCTGATTACGAGACGCAGGTTGGCGGCAATGTTGGTCTGACCGTCCGAACGAAGAACGTGAAAAGCAGGTTGCAGACTGAGCCATGAGAGCAAGGGGTATTCGAATGTGGTCTCAATGTCGGTCTCGCTCACTTTTTCCGCATAGTGAGCCTGACTTACGCCAATAGCAAGAGTTCCGCCGCGTCGTGTCACGTTGCCCAAGATGAGCGCCGTTGCCCAATGTCCGCGTGCCGCGTCTATCTGTCCGATGCGCATTCCGCCGGTTACGAAAAGATTGAGACACGCACGTCCGACATGCGTCAATGGTTGGTCTATGCTTGCCCACACGGCGCCACCACTACGCCTGACGCGTGAGACGTCTTCGCCGGCATCGCCATCAGTTTCTTCTTCGGCATACTGCCATCCCGCCGTATAACCCAACACATAAGTAGGAGCGATGAAGCCCTCTGCCGTCTCTCCGTCATCATCAAGAAATAGGGAAATGGCGGGTGAATAACTCACACTTCCAATGTTGATCATTCCGTCACTTCCCGGACAGAAACGGAATTGTCTGTTCAGACGGTCTGATGATATTCCATTATAGAATGTGGTGCGTATCGTCCAATAGTCATTGGGGCTGTATTCGAGATGCAGCCCCAATGCAGCCTCGGGATATACGCCAAGGGCAAGGTTCTCGCCGGCTTGCGGTACGCAACCATATGATGAACCGGTAAATATTCCCGCGCCATCCGTGTTAAAATAGTCCTCGTCCGCCTCACGGAGTCCCGCGTAAACAAATAGTTTTTCGAATAACTTCTGTCCGATGCCTAAGTGCGTCAGACGGAAACAGCGGCTTTCGGCATTGATGTTCGAAAAATCTTGCAGGTCGTCCACTATTCCCTGTTTGAGCTGTCCTGTTGCCAGCGCTCCCAGTTCAATACTTCCACCACGCCATGAGCGCAGTTCCACTCCGACCGACAACATATTTGCCCAGTTGGCATGCCCACTCTTCATGTTCCACTGCCCTTCGCTTATAGCGTCGACGTGCCATTTCACACGAGGTTCCGGAGTTTCGATACTGTCTCTTTGCGCTTGTGCTACAACCGTCAGGAATGTGGCGCAACTCAACATAACAAATTTCATGGCATTGTAAAATCTCATATTATTCATCTGTTTGTAATTAAGTAAAAAAATTGATTGGTTCTTATTTTCGGATGCAAAGGTATTTCGGAATAAATTGTGTCGAAATACCTAAAAATAGTGAAATTATTTAGGGAGTTCAGGAGTACAGAAGTACAGAAGTTTAGGAGTTCAGACAAATGCCTTTAAGGATAAAGTCATAATGGTAATGTCTGCACTCCTGTACTCCTAAACTTCTAAACTCCTAAACTTCTCGAAATCGGAAACAAAAAAAGGAGTCAACTCCCGTCAACTCCTTTTATAATATAATACTCGAATATTATCTTCGTTCTTTCAGATAACCGTGTCTGTAAGCGTAAAGCAACTTTTCAAGGTCGGCAACCTGCTCTTTAAGATCCTTTCCTATGTCGGTGTCGGCTACCAACATGCGGTGAGCTGACATTTCCACTATTTGTGTTGTGCTCTTGATGTCCGAGCCGCGCAGTATTGCGTCCTCGGTACTTGTGAACGGCTCGTGCTGAACGAGTTGGAAACCGCGGCTGTGATAAACCAAGGTGTAGCCGGCTATACCCGTCTCCTTGTGATATGCCTGAGAGAAGCCGCCGTCGATGACCATCAGTTTTCCGTTCGCTTTAATCGGGTTCTCGCCACTTCCGGCATGCACGGGCACATGACCGTTGATGATGTGACGGTTTGGACCGGTCACTCCGAATGCGTCGAGAATGATGTCGCATTCCGCCTCGTCGGCACGCAGTTTGAAGTAGTTGCCTTTCTCCTCTTTATATGTCGTCTTGTCCGTGAGGAAATAACGCTCGAAGGTAGCCATCTTTGACTTGTCGAAGAGCACGGAGTCACGCCCGCACCACAGATACAGGAAGTAGTCGATGGCAAAAGCCTTCTCCTGCGGCTCCGAGTCGCTTTGAAAGGCGCTGCGTATTATCTGTTCCGTGCGTTCCATCAGTTCACGTCCGCTGAACTTTTGTCCGTCGTAAAGCTCCACCTCCTTCAAGCTGCCGTCATCGTTGAGCGGAATGGAGGCATGGAACAGCAGGTTATCATTTATTACGGTATAAAGCGAACCGTGGCTGAGCATCAGGCGGATATGCTTGTGCAACTTCTCGTTTACGGTGAACGAGTGGCGCAGGCGTTGCATCAGCGTCTTTTCTTCGGGCGTCAGGCTGCAATGGTCGGCGACGTCGAGCGTCGGAAAACAACAGCTCTTCATCGCATACTCCTTGCCTTCAACGAGACATGTCGATTTATCCAAGTCTACGCCGTCAAGCAGTATGCGGTCTTGCATTTTCCATTCCGGGTGACGGCGTATAATCTCCGCTTCCACCTTGAATTGTATTACAGTGATTGCCTTGTGCATCTGTGCCGTAAGGCGTCTCGTCTTATCGTCAATCTCTCCGCTGCCTCCGCTTGTCATCGGCATGAATTCCTCGCAAGGGTCGTCGGCGTAATGTTCCATGGCGAACGTTGCAAGCGGGACAAGATTTATGCCATAACCTTCTTCCAGAGTCACGAGGTTGGCATACCTCAGGGAGAGTCGTATCACGTTGCAGATGCAAGCCTCGTTACCGGCACATGCACCCATCCATAGAATGTCATGATTACCCCATTGGATGTCCCAATTATGATAATTTTTCAGCAGGTCCATTATCAAATGCGCACCCGGACCACGGTCGTAAACGTCGCCGAGAATGTGCAGGCGGTCTATCGCAAAACGCTGTATGACGTGCGAGATTGCAATGATGAAGTCGTCGGCGCGTCCGGTGGTGATAATCGTTTCGATGATTACATTCACGTAAGCCGCCTTGTCCACGTCGTCGGTGCGTTCGTGGAGAAGTTCCTGAATGATATACGAGAAATCTTCGGGCAGGGATTTTCTTACTTTGGAACGTGTGTACTTGCTTGACACGTCGCGGCAGACCTTCACGAGCTGGTGGATGGTGATGTGATACCAGTCGTCAATATCGGGTTCGTTTGCCTTGACGAGTTCAAGTTTCTCCTCGGGGTAATAAATCAGCGTGCATAGTTCTTTCTTCTCCGACTCACGCAGCTCGTTACCGAAGATTTCTCCCACCTTTCGCTTGATGTTTCCCGATGCGTTTTTGAGCACATGTTGAAATGATTTGTATTCACCGTGCAAGTCGGCGAGGAAGTGCTCCGTACCTTTCGGCAGGTTCAATATCGCCTGCAAGTTGATTATTTCCGTGCTTGCATCGGCTATATTTGGGAAAGTCTGCGCCAACAGTCTCAAATAACGCAGGTCTTTCTCGATATCGTTGTAAGTGATTTTCATTGTATGTCTGATTTAAATAAATTCTTTATAAGTTGTTTTGTTTTCCTGTCTGACAACGGTTCGAGGAACATAAAGCCCTCTCCGAGACCGTATCTCTCTTTCAGGATTTCAAACAGTCGTGATGTAGGTCGGTCTATTTTAAGTTTATGTATTTTGTCGGCTGTCAGCGTCTCATCGTAGTCGTTGAAGCGTAACGTTTGATACAGGTCCGAAAGGTCTGCCCTCTTTATACGCATCGACTTTACTTTTGCCAGCACATCCACAATCTTGATGCAGATATCAAGTTCCGTTCCTGACAGTTGTTTGTCGGCTTTGAGCATCGCGGTCTTTCTTTCCCGGAATGTTTTCTCGCCCCGGTCTTTTGCTTCTCCGCAATATGTAAACCTCTCGGCGTTCTTTACATCGACGGGCGGAAGTGACAAATTGTACTGACTGCAACTGCTCTTTACCATGTCAAGTATTCCTTGGTCTGCGGCATGCAGCAGTATTCTACGCCATGAATTGAGGTCAAGCGAGCGCACATCGGCAATCTCCTGTTCGGAGAATGACGTCACCGCCCTACCCTTCGCCACGCCTATTGCCAGCAGCATGTCTTCTGCATGACGGTCTGTTGCCGTCATTGAAAGGAACGGACGGCTGTCGAGCACTTTGCGGTAAAGTCTTATCATTGCGGCAGACATATCTTCCGCTGTCATCGTTGCTGTTTGATTGAATATGCGCACCTGTCCGATGCGGTCGTTCAGCGTGGCGCGTGACACGAGCTTTAACGGGAAACCGAGGCGCAACAGTCTCTTGCTTTCCTGCTCGCTGACGGAATGTATGGCGTCAGCATGCCTTAGCATGTATCGCTGGAAGAGCACGAACTTGATCAGCTTGACAGGTGAATGGTGCCTGATATGCCACGGTTCCAAGCGCTTGTCGAGACTTATCACCACCGGTTTACGGTTCTTCACGCACCAGTGTTGCAACATATAAGCCGCAAAGTTCCAGCCGGCGTGAATGTGAACAACGTCGGGATTGATTTCCAAGAGCTGTCTGGCAAGAGCGGAACGCTTGTTCAGATATATTAAATCTGCCGCCGAACAGCAATGTGCCGTTGCCGTTCCCAACGTCTCGTTTATCTTGTTCAAAGTCAGGACATGAACTTCCGCACGTTCAGACATGCTCTCGAACAAGGCAGGTTTATATCGAAAGATATTTGAACCTGCCTCTGTTTCAAGGTTTGGAATGAAATGCAGAACTTTCATTTGCTTACAATTTATGACTTATAAAACCATTCTTGTCGGATAATTTATAACGTATGGCAAATATCAAATTGTGCCATATCGTATAAATCTCAAACAGAACAGCCCAGCCGTAGCCTATCTCCCCGGGCAATGTCTGCATCGCCCGCTTGGCATTCAACGTTCTTAGGATCAGTGGAAGGACAAGTGCAATGAGTCCGAATTCAAGCGCTATCGCACGCATAGACAACACGCCGTAAACTGCCGCGCCGGCTCCTGCAAGGAGACAGAGATGAAGCGATGACATGTCAAGATTGAAATTAAGCCTGTGCATGAAGCGTCTCCTGAGATGCTTTCTTGTCTCCTGATAAAAGAGATTTTTGTTTTTCCACTCTTTCGGGGTGGGAGCAGCCTCAACGATGAAGCTGTCCGGATCGGTACTGACCGCCACATTGTCCTCTGATGCGTATTTGTTCAATATAAAATCGTACTCGCCCCGGAGGTACTTCAAGTTGTCTCTGAAACCGTCGCCTTGCATAAACAGACTCTTATGGAACATAAGATTATTACCTGCCATTCCATAAGCTCTGCCTGCCGAAGCGTCGCACATCATGGCGTACTCGCGGTGCAAGCGGTTGAAACGTTTGAAACGACTCGCCGTATCGTCATAATAGCTGTAACCGAAGACCATGTCCACGCCCTCGCCGCATTGAGAAGACATTGCGGCTATCCATCTGTCGGAACGCGGTCGGCAGCAAGCGTCGGTCAGCAAGATGCGTTCATGCTTGGCGGCTTTTACTCCAAGGGTTACAGCCAACTTCCTCCGGCTGACGTAACGTGAGGAGTCGGGCACGTAAGTGGTGTAAAGATTCTTATGCCCCGCAAAGGTATTAAGGACATCACTCGTGCCGTCTTCGTCTTTACATACAACGACGATAACCTCAAATCCGGCAGGATAATCCTGTGAAAGAAATGCCGGCAGGTTTTCTTTAAGCTCAAACGAGTTGTTGTCTGCCACCATAATGACAGACACCGGCTCTTGTTTCACATTGTCGTCAACATCTTTCGTCCTTATTTTCCGGAAGAAAATATCCGTAAACGAAGACATTGCTATCAACAAAATCAAGACCGCGCACAGCGCAATCGTCACACTGTCTAAAATCGGCATATTCTGTTTTTTATTTTTAATGCAGGTCTTCCGTGATATATCCCACCGGCAGACGGCGGCAATTATACATGGAAGCCATAATCTCTCCATAAGCACCGGCGGAACGAATTGCTATCAAATCGCCGCGATGGCAGCAGTTCAGGTCAACGGCTTTGCCGAAAACGTCGCTCGACTCGCAAATCGGTCCTACGACGTCATACGTCTCGACAGGCTCTTTGCTCGTGACATTTTCAATCTTATGGTAAGCCTGATAAAGAGCGGGACGTATCAAATCGGTCATTCCGGCGTCTACTATGGCAAAACGTTTCACCGCGCCTTGCTTGACATAAAGCACCTTGGTGATGAGCGAGCCACACTGTCCTACGACGGAACGTCCCAACTCAAAATGCAGGGTTTGCCCCTTTCGAAGTTTCAGATATTTGGCGAAAGTCTCGAAATAAGCCTTAAAATCGGGCACGGACATACGGTCCGGATTATTATAATCGATGCCGAGTCCGCCTCCCACGTTGATATTCTCGACCTTGATGTGATGCGTTTCAAGTCTGTTCTGCAATTCGTTTATACGGTTGCAGAGCGCTGTAAAGTCGCCCATGTCAAGTATCTGCGAACCAATGTGGAAATGAAGTCCGACAAACTTGACGTTCTTCATGTCAGCCGAACGTTCTATCACGTTCTCCATGTCAGCCATCGCTATGCCAAACTTGTTCTCCGCCAGTCCGGTCGTGATGTTGGCATGAGTGTGCGCCCCGACGTCGGGATTGATGCGGAAGGCGACACGAGCCACCTTGTTCTTTGCCTCGGCAAGTTGGTTGATGACTTCAAGTTCGGCAATACTCTCAACGTTAAAACAGAAAATATCTTTGTCAAGACCGAGATTTATCTCCCAATCGCTCTTTCCCACTCCGGCATAAACGATTTTAGATGGAGAAAAACCGGCACGCAACGACGCCTCTATCTCACCGCCGCTGACACAATCGGCACCAAGACCTGCCTGACAGATAACATTCAGGATTTTCGGATTTGCATTTGCCTTAACGGCATAATGCACGCAGAAACCTTCGTGACGACCCGCCTCTTCATTTATGACACGGAGCGTCTTGCGCAGAAGTTCCGTGTCATAATAATAAAAAGGTGTCTCTATATCGTTGAATTTATTCAAAGGGAATGAACCTTTCATCTTCTTCCGCAATATTTATTTGTTGTTAAACAGAGTGTCGCTAAGACATTTCAAAGCGCGTTTCTTGTCAGACTCACGCACAAGGAAGGAGATGTTATAATTACTTCCTCCGTAAGAAATCATGCGGACGGGAATATTTTTCATTGCGTCCGTTGCCAGCGTCTCAAAGCCGACATTGCTCCAATCAAGGTCGCCGACAACGCAAATGATGCACATGTCGCGGTCAACGGTCACCGTTCCGTACTTTTTAAGCTCTGCAACGATTTCGTTCAGGTGCGAGTCGTTATCGATACTCATTGACACTCCGACCTCGCTCGTGGCTATCATGTCGATGGCGGTCTGATAACTTTCGAATATCTCGAAGACCTTTCTCAGGAAACCTGTTGCCAGCAACATTCGGCTGCTCTTGATCTTTATCGCCGTAATATTGTCTTTTGCTGCAACGGCTTTTATCTTTCCGTTTACCGTGTCGTTGTTGATTATCGTTCCGGGAGCCGTCGGGTCCATCGTATTAAGCAACCGGACGGGTATTCCGGCGTACTTTGCGGGCTGCACGCAGGTAGGGTGAAGTATCTTCGCTCCGAAGTAAGCAAGCTCTGCCGCCTCCTCGAAATGGAGCTGACGCACAGCCTCCGTCTTGTCAACCACGCGCGGGTCGTTGTTGTGCATGCCGTCGATATCGGTCCAGATCTGTATCTCTTCGGCGTTGACAGCCGCTCCGATGAGAGACGCTGTGTAATCGCTGCCGCCGCGTTGCAGGTTGTCCACTTCGCCGTAAGCGTTGCGACAGATAAAGCCCTGAGTGATATAGATCTGATGTCCCGCCTCATTTTTAAGTATGCCGGTCAGCTTTTCCTTGATATAAGCAGAGTCAGGCTCGGCGTTCTTGTCCGTGCGCATGAAGTCGAGAGCAGACAGGAGGATGGCGTCAAAGCCGCATTCTTTCAGATAATTGACCACCATATTGGTGCTCATTATTTCTCCTTGCGCAACGATACTCTTCTCTTCAAAACTTGTAAAGAGGTCTTTCGTGAACGAGCGCAGGTAATCAAATTCGCCTTGAAGGAACTTTCGTGTCTCGTCTTTCCATTCTTCCGTGGAATAAAGGAGCTCAACATGATTCATGTAGACCTTCTCCAAACGGTTGATCACTTCATTGGCGCCATCCGGATTTTTCTTGTATAGATAATCTGAGATTTCCACCAGCGAGTTGGTTGTTCCTGACATTGCCGACAATACGACGATTACCGGCTCTCCGCTATTTGTTATCAACGAGGAAACGTGTTTCATACGATCTGCCGTACCGACAGACGTTCCTCCGAACTTCATTACTTTCATATCTCTAATTCTTTTATATTCTAAACAAGGAAGACCTAATCGTCTTCTTCCAAAAGATTTATCTTGTTGTATTGGTCTGTGATGTCTTTTATCTTGCCGTCCTTACACTGATAGACGATGCCGGGATACTTGTCGAGCATGAGGATATTGTGCGTCGACATGACAACCGCCGTTCCCGTGGCGCTGATTTGCTTCAACAGATTTATTATGTTGTCGGCTGTCTCGGGGTCGAGGTTTCCCGTCGGCTCGTCGGCAATAATCATCTTCGGGTTGTTCAGTATCGCGCGGGCGATAGCCATACGTTGCTGTTCGCCGCCGGACAGCTCCGAGGGCATTTTCAGCTTTTTATCGGTCATGCCTACGGCGTCGAGCACTTCGTCGATGCGTTCGTCCATCTCTTTCTTGTTCTTCCATCCGGTGGCTTTAAGAACGAATTTCAGGTTTTTATAGACGTTGCGGTCGTGCAGCAGCTGGAAGTCTTGAAAGATTATTCCGAGTTCTTTGCGCAGGGCGGGAATTTCCTTTCGCTTAATCTTCATCAGGTCGCGTCCGAGCACCTCGGCATGTTCGCCGTCACAGATATCCAGCTCGCAGTAAATGGTTTTCAGCAGACTGCTCTTTCCCGAGCCTACCTGTCCGATGATATAGATAAACTCGCCCTCGTCAACGTGGAAGTCGACGGAGTTCAAGATGCAGACATCGTCTTGTTGGATACTGACGTTTTTGTATTCGATAAACATTGTTTTCTCCTTAATTCTTTTATCAGTCAGCGCGTGCGCCTTTATTAATCAGTGCTTGTGCCATCCCGGATCGTGGCGCTTACGCAATTCTTCCGCCACGTCTTCGATGCGTAAGTTCTTGCTCGTAAGCAGCACAATGAGATGATAGAACATGTCCGACGCCTCGTAGATCAGGCGGTCGTCCGTGCCGTTGACGGCTTCTATCACGGCTTCGAGGGCTTCCTCGCCTACCTTTTGAGCCATTCTGTTCAGTCCGTCTTTGAAGAGGCTCGTCGTATAAGAGCCTTCGGGCATTTCTTCATGGCGTTTCTCGATAAAGTCTTGCAGCTCTGTAAGGAAGAGCAGAGGATTGGTCTCGTTTTTCTCTCCCCAGCAGGTGTCGGTACCGGTGTGGCAGACCGGTCCTTCGGGAACAACCTTTATGAGCAGCGTGTCGTTGTCGCAATCATTCTGAATGCTTACCACGTTAAGGAAGTTTCCGGATGTCTCACCTTTTGTCCAGAGACATTTGCGCGTGCGGCTGTAAAACGTTACCTTGTTTGTTTCCACCGTCTTGTCGTAAGCCTCTTTGTTCATATATCCAAGCATCAGGACGTTTTTGGTTCGGGCGTCTTGGATTATTGCCGGTACGAGACCGTTCATTTTTTCAAAATCGATATTCATTTTATTTCAGTTGTAAAGGCGTCTGTCCGTCATTACACGTCCCTGTCCGGTGTGACAGCAGATAAGATGCGGACCGCCTCTTTATTAAATTAATTCGTATTATCAGTTTTCGGGACACATCCTGACGTTCACTCCCTCGTCGTGAAGATAACTTTTCAGCTCGGATATCTTTATCTCGCCGAAGTGGAAGACGCTCGCCGCCAATGCCGCGTCGGCTTTTCCGAGAGTGAAGGCGTCTCTGAAATGTTCACGTCTGCCCGCTCCGCCGCTGGCGATGATCGGGATGTCAAGCTCGTCGGCGAGTCTTGCCAGCGCCTCGTTGGCGTATCCTTCTTTCACGCCGTCGTGGTTCATGCTGGTGAAAAGTATCTCTCCCGCTCCGCGGTCGGCTGCCTCCTTTGCCCAATCAAAGAGCTTGCGTTCCGTCGGCACGCGCCCTCCGTTGAGATAGCAGGTCCATTCCGTGCCGTCGAATTTGGCGTCGATGGCGCACACGCAGACCTGGGAGCCGAAGCGTGAAGTGATTTCATCAATCAGTCCGGGACGTCTCAGGGCGGCGCTGTTGACGCTGATCTTGTCGGCTCCGGCGTAAAGCAGGCGTTCAACGTCAGACAGGTCGTTGATACCTCCGCCCACGGTGAAGGGGATGTTGATCTCTTCCGCCACGCGGGTTACAAGGTCGGTGAAGGTCTTTCTGCCCTCGCTGCTTGCGGTGATGTCAAGATACACCAGCTCGTCGGCGCCCACACGGCTGTAAGCCTTGCCCAGTTCGACGGGGTCGCCGGCGCTGCGCAGGTTGACGAAGTTGGTTCCTTTGACTGTCTGTCCGTCCTTGACGTCGAGACAAGGGATTATTCTTTTAGCAAGTCCTTTTGCCATAAATCAATTTATATCGAGGCTGTCCTCACCTCGTCGATTATTGTTCTGATGTCTATTCTGCCTTCGTAAATCGCCTTGCCGAGTATCGCCGAGGGCAGTCCTTCGCGTGCAAGACGTTTCACGTCGTCGGCGCTCGACACACCGCCGCTGGCGATAAGGTCGATGTCGGGGAACGACTTTAATATCTTCCGGTAAAGGTCGAACGCCGGACCGGCGAGCGTTCCGTCTTTTGATATGTCCGTGCAAAGGACGTGTTTGATACCTTTGCCGACATAATATCCGAGGAACGAGATTATATCTTCGTCCGAATCTTCCTTCCAGCCGTTGATGCTTATCTTGCCGTTGCGCACGTCGGCGCCGAGGACTATTCGTTCGGGACCGAAGGTGTCAAGCCATTTGCAGAAGAGTTCTTTCTGCGTCACAGCGACCGAACCGACGGTAACCATTGCCGCCCCGCAGTCGAAGGCTTTACGGATGTCGTCTTCCGACTTTATGCCTCCACCGAAATCCACCGTCAGGTTTGTGTGGTCTGTAATGCTTTTCAGCACGTCTATGTTCACGACGTGCTTTGACTTTGCTCCTTCAAGGTCGACCATGTGCAGGCGTCTGAAACCCAACCGCTCGAACAGCAGAGCCATCTCCAAGGGCGAGTGGTCGTAGACGGTCTTGCGGTCATAATCGCCTTTGGTCAGACGGACGCAGCGTCCGCCGATTATATCTATTGCCGGTACGAGTTCAATCATTGTCTTTCAGGTCTAAGAAGTTCTGCAATATCCTTTCGCCCACGGCTCCGCTCTTCTCCGGGTGAAACTGTGTGGCGTAGAAGTTGTCTTTGTTCAGCGCGGCGCTGTACGGCAGGATATAGTCCGCCCGTGCGGCGGTGAAGTCGCAGAGGGGCACATAATAGCTGTGAATGAAATAGACGAAGGAGTCGTCAGGGTGCAGTCCTTTGAACAGAGGCGACTTCAACGCTGACAGCGAGTTCCAGCCCATGGCGGGCACTTTGTCTTCATGTCGCTCGGGGCGGAACCGTTTCACGTCGATGTCGAATATCCCGAGGCAGTCGGTGTCGCCCTCTTCGGAATGACGGCAGAGCAGCTGTTGCCCGATGCAAATGCCGAGAACGGGCTGCCGCAGGTTCTTTATCACCTCGTCGAGCCCGTGCTGACGGAGGTATCTCATAGCCTCGCTTGCTTCGCCCTGTCCCGGAAAGACCACTCTGTCGGCAGACATTATCTTCTCGGGGCTGTCGGTAAGCAGCGGCTCCACGCCCTGACGGCGCAGGTTGGTGCAGTAAGTGTGCCGGAGGTAGTGCGGCGTGATGGCCGGATCAAAGGCGTGCTTGACAACGGCGTTGCGGTACAGCTCGGCACCGGCCGCAATGTCGCAGGCCCGCTGGAAGCTGTGCCACATACGGCGCATTTTTGTCATGGACAGCATGCGGCCGTTTTCGACATGAAAGAAATACCGCGATTTCATGTCCAACTGTTTGTGCAGCTCGACAGGAATGGGAACATAGCGTGCTCCGGCTGCGGTTTTCGTAGACTTCAAAGTCGGCTGGTTCGACTTTGTTTTATATTCGACGGACTGCGAGATACACAGCAGGCCGTCTTTGACATCGCGGGCACCGATCGGCACGGTTTCGCCGCGGCGCAGGCCGCAGTCAAGCATGAGCAGCACCCACGGTCCTGCATAGTGACGCTTTGCGACTTCGCGCACGATCTGCTCCTCGGCGCGGGTCAGCGCCCGGCGGCTTTTCTCATCCTCACTCACAGTTTCGATACGCCGGAATGGGGAGGAGGCAATCAGGCCGTTGATCTCCGCCTGCTCAAAGATCGCGTGCGTGATGTAATGCAGTTTGGCGGCGGTGCTTGCACCGAGCGGCTTGCCTTTACTGGT
>CAJMQT010000013.1 GCA_905215655.1 uncultured bacterium
CAATCCGTCGAATATTAAGACACAAACGATAGAAAATCTAATGACGATTTGGGTTAAAAAGAATAAATCAGCAGAGCCAACATCAAGAATGTCAAAAATGCGAAATATATTTCCCGTCCTTGCGTTATATGAATATGACAAAACGAATTTTGATGTTTCTTGTGTTCGGCTGTGTGCTCTTGCTGCAAACTGCGGCGCAGACGGAGTTTGTCAAAGACTGCGGACAGCGCTCGTTTCCAAAGGATGTGCCCGCCGGAAATTACAGCGGAATAACGAATATTGGTGGAAACGAATATGCGGTGGTGTCAGATAAGTCGGATGTTGACGGCTTTTTTGTCTTTAAGATTGATATCGACACGCTTTCGGGCGAGATAAAAAGCGTCAAGAACACGGGCTTTCGTGGAGACAGTTTAAAGTCTGCCGACTGTGAAGGCATTGTTTTTCTGCCGTCAACATCGACGCTGTTTATCAGTCGTGAGTCGGACAATGTTATTGCAGAATACGGCATGGACGGACGTGCAACGGGGCGGAGATTGAACGTGCCGCAGGTATTTCGTGAAAAAAACGCCGGCAATTACGGCTTTGAATCGTTGACCTATGATGAACAGTCGCACCGGTTTTGGACCATTAACGAGAGCGCTCTGAATGGTGACGGAGAGCGTGCCAATTCAACAAACTCTGTCGCCAATATGCTGAGATTGCAGTCTTTTAATAACAGTCTGCAACCTGAAAGCCAGTATTTTTATAAGATGGATGCGCCCATTGCCGCCTCGCCCGCAGCCCATTATGCCATGGGCGTAAGCGAACTTCTTGCCGTTGGTGACGGCAGGCTGCTTGTTTTAGAACGAGAGTTCTTTGTCCCCAAGGCTAAGATCGGCGCCTTCGTCCAATGCAAAATCTATGAAATCAAGCCGGAACCGGAGTTTTCGGTATCTCCCGGTGCGCAAATCTCACCCTCCACCGACTTCCTTCCCAAGAAGCTGTTGCACTCTTTTACCACAAAGCTGACACTTTTCGGCAGGTCTCTTGCCAATTACGAAGGAATGTGTCTCGGTCCGAGGCTCGCTGACGGCAGCCGTTGTGTCATCCTTGTGAGCGACTCTCAAAATCAATATGCCGGCGTGTTGAAAGACTTTTTCCGTACTATTATAATAAGGTGAAAGACGTTTTGTATGTAACTGTATCAAATTTTACTGTCATTTTAAGGTGTAAAAGTAAGTCGGCAGATGCCGTGTTTTGATAAAAATACATTAAATTTGCAGCCGTAAACCGGAGCGCCAGAACGCATTTTTACGGACAACCGGCTGATATTCGGGTTGGTTCCTTTGTGTATCGGTTGCGGTCTACTTGTTTAAAATCATTGGATTTTCAATATATTCAGATATAAAATGGGTGGTTTTTTCGGGACTATTGCGGTTAAAAGTTGCGTAAACGATTTGTTTTACGGAACGGATTACAACTCGCATTTAGGTACAAAGAGAGCAGGACTTGTCACGTTTGACAAGGAAAAAGGTTTCACACGTAGCATTCATAGTTTGGAGCGTGACTATTTCCGGTCGCGTTTTGAGGGCGAACTTGACAAGTTTGAAGGAAATTCGGGCATAGGTGTCATCAGTGATACCGACCCCCAACCGATACTTGTAAATTCGCATCTTGGACGTTATGCCGTAGTTACCGTCGCAAAAATCAACAACCTTCGCGAGATAGCGGCCGAACTGTTGGAACAACGAATGCACCTAAGTGAAATGAGTGCAAACAACATCAATCCAACCGAACTTGTCGCTTTGCTGATAAACATGGGCGATACCTTTGTTGAAGGCATCAACCTTGTTTACCGTAAAGTAAAAGGCTCGTGCTCGATGTTGATACTTACAGAGGACGGGATTATAGCCGCACGTGACGCCCTCGGACGCACTCCGATTGTTATCGGGCAAAAAGACGGTGCCTACGCGGCAACAAGTGAGACAACATCTCTGCCTAACCTTGATTATAAAACCGTCAGAGATGTAGGTCCGGGTGAAATCGTCAGGCTGCGTTCAAACAGTATGGAGGTACTTCAAAAACCGTTCAGCCGCTGCCAGATATGCTCGTTCCTTTGGGGCTATTACGGTTTTCCTGCAAGCGATTACGAAGGAATTAACACCGAATATGTGCGCGAGACGGCGGGTACGGTCATGGGACGCGAGGACGATACCGATGCCGACTGCGTCTGCGGAGTGCCCGACTCAGGTGTCGGAACGGCGCTCGGATATGCCGAGGGTCATAAAATTCCATATAAGCGCGCCGTTTTGAAATACACGCCGACATGGCCTCGCTCTTTCACACCGGGCAATCAGAGCAGACGAAACCTTGTGGCAAAGATGAAGCTCATACCCAATTCCGCAATATTGAAAGACCAGCGCGTGGTGTTCTGTGACGACTCTATTGTCCGCGGCACACAACTTCGTGACAACGTAAAGACCTTTTTCGAGTACGGTGCACGCGAGGTGCATGCCCGTATATCGTGTCCGCCGCTCGTCTACGGCTGTCCGTTCATTGGTTTTACGGCGTCAAAGAGCGATCTCGAACTGATAACGCGCCGCATAATACAAGATTTTGAGGGCGATCCGAACGCAAAACTCGATAAGTATGCAACGACCGACAGCCCCGAATACAAGCGGATGGTTGAAGAAATTGGTCGCCGTCTCGGTCTGAGCAGCGTTAAATTCAACAAAATCGAGACGCTCGTCAATGCAATCGGTCTGCCGAAAGAGAAAGTCTGCACACATTGTTTTGACGGCAGCAGCTACTTTTTCCAAGACAAAGAATAACGCTTTTTATCTATAAAACGGCATAGAACAAAGGTCTGTCGACAAGTATTTTGCAACTTGTCGGCAGCCCTTTGTAAGTATCTGATAATCAGTAGCGTTGCAAAAGGCGGTCTTTTACCTTGCAAAAGGTAGCCTTTTACACGCTGAAAGACGGTCTTTTACACGCTAAAAGCTTGCCTTTTGGAAAGCGGTTGATTTCATGCCTTGATAAGAGAGGCGGAAAAATAAAAAAAATGTACACTTCTTTTATTGTTGAAGTGTACATTTTTTATGTCTTCCGACGCATGAGATTTCACTCCTTCCGGTCGTTATTTATTTTTTATTCTGATATTTTGCGTATCTTATTATAAATCCTGACATTTGCTCTTTAAGAATATCTCTGCTCTTTCCAAGTCGTCGGGCGTGTCTATACCGATTGTCTCAACGTCCGTTATTCCGACCTTTATGCGGTATCCGTTCTGCAACCAACGAAGTTGTTCGAGACTCTCTGCAAGTTCCAACGACGATTGCGGCAACTTTGTTATTTCAGCCAATACGTTGCTGCGGTAGGCATACAGACCGATGTGTTTCAGGTAGTTGTAACTGCCCAGCCAGTCTTTTTTCTCGGCGTTGCGGATAAACGGAATTATGCTGCGGCTGAAATACATCGCGAAACCGTTGTTGTCGCAAATCAGTTTGGGAGAATTCGGATTTTCAAGAGCCGCGAACGTGTCCGCTTTGGTAAACGGGCGGCCGAGCGTCGCAATCATCGTCTCCGGATCATCAAAGCATTTGCATACCGTCTCTATTTGCGATTTGTGGATGAAAGGCTCGTCGCCCTGAATGTTTATCACCACGTCAAAGTCTTTGCCTGTTTTGTTTACAGCCTCTTCTATGCGGTCCGTTCCGCTTTTATGGTTGGGCGACGTCATTATCGCATTGCCTCCGAAAGCGGTCACCGCGTCAAAGATACGCTCGTCATCGGTTGCCACATAAACATCATCCAATACTTTAACTACTTGCTCGTAAACCCTTTGTATCATGGGTTTTCCACCTAACAGAGCCAACGGCTTGCCCGGGAAACGCGTTGATGCGTATCTTGCCGGTATAATTCCTGCAAACTTCATGTTTCTTATAGTTTTAAATTTATGAAATGACAATTTTATAATTAATGCTTGTAAGCCCGTAAACATGCTTATCAGCGGCAAAGATAAGATAAATTATTGATAATGAATGAAAAAACGGAAGAAACATGTTTGCGAGTCTTTTGCACGATTATGCAACAACTCTATTACGTGAATAATGAGAAACTCTCAATCATTTTAATTTGTTGAAAAAATCGCTTGGAAGATTTGGATGTTACGTTCCGAATGCTTAATTTTGCTGTCTTCCCTGTAAAGTCAGGTCTATTATTTACTAACAAATAATACGTGAGATATGAAAAACAGAACATTTGTAACCGTTTTTGCAGCCGTGCTTTCTATAATCGGTTGCTTGTCGGCAAGCGCACAAATACCAAGCGGCTATTATTCATCATTGAAAGGCAAGAAAGGTGCTGAACTCAAAAATGCCGTTCATGAGATCATAAAGAATGCAACCGTGCTCGGTTACGGCAGCGGTTCGGGCAAGACGTGGGAAGGTTTTTATTCCACCGACCGTACCGAAGACAACCGCGTAATTGACAGATACAGCAACGAAGTGTGGTATTTTGGTAAAGAAGGTTCTGTCGTCAGCGGCATGAACATAGAGCACTCCTTCCCGAAAAGCTGGTGGGGTGGTGCAACAAATCAAGCCTACAAGGACCTTTACAACCTCATGCCGTGTGAGCAGACAATAAATACGTCAAAGTCCAACTATCCGATGGGTAAGGTCGTAAACGTGAAGACCGATAACGGATGCACCAAAGTGGGTACGGGCAGCAACGGAAACAGCCTGTGGGAGCCTGCCGACAAATGGAAAGGAGACTTTGCCCGCGGTTATATGTATATGGCTACGGCTTATCAAAACTTGACTTGGGACAACGATCAGGCGTTCAAGATATTGCAACAGGGCGATTATCCCACGCTCCAGAAGTGGGCTTACACTCTCTATATTGAATGGGCTAAGGCTGACAAGGTGGATGAAATAGAGGTAAAACGCAATGACGCCGTTTATCAGATACAGGGCAACCGCAACCCGTTTGTCGACTATCCGAACCTGATGGAGTATATCTGGGGAGACAGTATAAACTATGAATTTGACCCAGACAAATCCCTTACGTCAACCAATTTGGGCGGAGGTTCCGGTCCTTCAACAATATATTCGGCATTGTTTAACTCGACCAGCGACGGCAACTTTACATCTCAGGCAATAAGCGGCGATGTCGAAGTCTGGACATTGGATAATAAGTATGGTTGGACAGGCACGGGCTATGTCAATAATTCAAAGCACGCAGCAGAGGCTCTTCTCGTCAGTCCGCAGATAGACCTTGCTGATTATTCAGAGGCAACGATGGTCATAAATCATACGGTGAATTACCTTAGCGACCCATCGAGCATGCTGTCGGTTGAGGTGCTTTGTGATGGCACATACACCGTTCTTAATGACGTAACATGGCCGGCAGGTACCAACTGGAATTTTATTGATACCGAAGATATTTCACTTTCTGCTTTCGCCGGCAAGAAGATAAACATCGTTTTCAGATATAAGAGCACCACATCGCAGACACCCACATGGGAAATTAAGAAGGTGACGATAAAAGGAACGCCGGCAACGTCAGGAATAGATGCTGTGACTGACGATGCGGCTGATTTCGATACGTCGCGTCCGTACAAGGCATTTTCAATCGACGGAAGAACTGTCAATCCCGATACTTATCGTGGAATAATGATCGTAAAGCAAGGAAAGACAACTTTTAAGATAATAAAATAAGAGCTGAAAACCTTTTGTAACAGCTTTTAAATATGTATATTCGTTTATTCGACAGAATTTATTTAATTTTGTCGAATAAATGAATTGCTATTTTTAAGACGATGAATTATCATACAAATGGAGACAAATACACAATTAATACTTAATAAAAATCGAAGCTATACGGCGTGTATTGCCGCGGCTTACAAAATGTTTTCAGGCAATATAAAGCTGATATTCCGTCACACTTGGGCTTTTGCCGCGGTTCTTGCGCTTTCTGTTGCGTTATATTATATTTGTAATATCGGCCTTGGATACGACCCGACAACGGCTGATTTTGTGAAAGCCGGTGTCTCGGCGCTGATCTTGATACTTGCGGATATTGCATTTTCTGCACGCGTGATGATGCTTTTCGACAAACAGCCGATGAGGTGGAACGTTATAAGGTGCTTGAAATTAACTTTGTTCGAGATAGTTCTTGTAGTGCTTTGGAGCGTCATAATTGTGACGTCGGTTTATTTCCTGAACAGCATTAAACCTTTTAGCTACGAACGGATTGCCTTGATAATTCTTGCATTCGTGGTTGTTGCAGTCCTTTTGTCTTTACCTTTAATATATGTGGTGATGCGATATTTCATGGACACGGATTGCAAATTGCATAAAGTTTTATTTAAGTCTTACGCCACGGGAATACGTCATTGGGGCTTGATTTTTACCACAACCTTGCTCGCTTTTCTTATTGTTGCGGCATTAACGGCTATTGTCTCATTGCCGACAATAATTGTAATAATCGCTGACGCGCTGTCAGTCTACGGCGTGAAGATGTTGGGCGACTTTCCCGGATTGCCTTCATGGTTCGGCGTTTTACGGTTTTCGGCATTCGCGCTGACAACCTTTGCCTGTCTGTATATCAACATTTTTCTGATAAATGTCTTCTATTTTGTTTACGGAAGCATCGAAGTAAAGGATGCAGAAAAAGATAAATTCTTAAACCAAAAGTTATGAAACCGCAACGCATATTATTCATAGACAGGGACGGAACGCTGATTGAAGAGCCCGCCGACGAGCAAATTGACGCCTTTGAAAAGCTCAAATTCACGCGTGGAATGTTTCGTAATCTCGGCTTTATACGTTCCAAACTCGACTTCAAGTTTGTCATGGTAAGCAATCAAGACGGACTTGGCACGCCTTCTTTTCCCGAAGATACGTTCTTCCCCGTTCACAATTTTATCCTTCAAACACTTGAAGGCGAGGGCATAACGTTTGATGATATACTTATCGACCGCCATTTCCCGGAAGACAATCATCCGTGTCGTAAGCCCGGGACGGGCATGCTTACCGAATACATCGGCAACCCGAAATATGACCTTGAAGGCAGTTACGTCATCGGAGACAGGGACACCGACCGGCAGCTTGCAGACAATTTAGGTTGCAAGGCGTTGATTCTCGGCAAGGACGGAATGGACTGGGACAAGATAGCGGAAATCCTTTTTGCTGGCGAAAGAACAGCGGAGATACGACGGACGACCAAAGAAACGGATATAAGCGTAAGCCTTAATATTGACGGAACCGGGCAATGTGACATCTCTACCGGGCTCGGTTTCTTTGATCACATGCTCGAACAGATTGGTCGTCACGGGCTTTTCGACCTGACGATACACGTTAAAGGAGACCTCAATGTTGACGAGCACCACACCATCGAAGATACGGCTATCGTGCTTGGAGAGTGCATCTTGAAGGCACTTGGTGATAAGCGGGGTATCGAACGTTACGGCTATTGCCTGCCGATGGACGACTGTCTCTGTCTGGCGGCTATTGATTTCGGCGGTCGACCGTGGCTGGTGTGGGACGCAGAGTTCAAGCGTGAGAAGATTGGAGATGTCCCGACAGAGATGTTCTTGCACTTTTTTAAGAGCCTGAGCGATGCCGCACGCATGAACCTGAACATCAAAGCCGAAGGTCAGAATGAACATCATAAGATTGAAGGAATATTCAAAGCATTGGCAAGAGCTTTGAAAATGGCGGTGAAAAGAGACATTTATCACTTTGAACTGCCGTCTACCAAGGGCATGCTTTAATTATAAAAACGCTCTCAACGATTGACTTATACAACGTCAGAGACGTCTTGATAAGAAAAAATAAGAAAGGAAACATACAGTCATGAAGCTATTGAAATGGGGCTTTATAGGTTGTGGTGAAGTGACGGAGAAGAAGTCCGGACCGGCATTCAACGAAGTTGAAGGGTCGGAAGTGATAGCCGTCATGAGCCGTAACGAGCGTAAGGCGCGCTCTTATGCCGAACGACATCGTGTTAGTAAATGGTACACCGACGCCATGGAACTGATTGAAGACCCTGACGTTAACGCCATATACATAGCCACGCCGCCGTCAAGTCATGCCACATTTGCCATAATGTCGATGCGGGCAGGCAAGCCCGTGTATGTCGAGAAGCCGCTGGCGTCGAGTTATGACGACTGCATCCGTGTAAACAGAGTTAGCGAACAGACCGGCGTTCCGTGCTTTGTAGCATATTACAGACGTTATCTTCCGTATTTCAAGAAAGTAAAAGAAATAATAGATAACGGCATTATCGGCAAGATACTTAACGTCCAGATACGTTTCTCCTGTCCGCCTCGTGACTTGGATACGGCAACCGGTGAGGCGCAGCCTTGGCGTGTCCAGCCCGACATTGCGGGCGGCGGCTACTTCTATGACCTTGCATCTCATCAGCTTGATTTCCTTCAAGAAGTGTTCGGAGTGATTGTCGAGGCGGAAGGAATGTGCGCCAATCGCGCCGGGCTATATCCCGCCGAAGACTGTGTCAGCGCGTGTTTCAGGTTTGAAAGCGGACTTCCCGGCAGCGGATCTTGGTGCTTTGTGGGGCACAATTCTGCAAAAGAAGACCGGATTGAGGTTATCGGCGACAAGGGCATATTGAACTTCTCTGTTTTCAATTTCGACCCGATAGAACTTATAACGAGCGACGGAAGAACGATGATTGAGATCCAAAATCCGCCTCATGTGCAGCTCCCGCTGATCAAGTCGGTGGTAGAAGACCTGCAAGGACTTGACTCCTGCTCATGCACGAGCGTGTCAGCAACGCCCGTAAATTGGGTCATGGACCGTATTCTTGGCAAGTTCTGATGCTCTATCCCGCTTAATATCAACCAACAACGGTCATGAAACGTTATTCTATTTTGCTGCTTCTCGCCGTCGCGACATTGCCTTCTTGTGGCTCGACAGCCTGTCTTCCGGTTCCGGAAGACACAGTTGTTGCGGTGAAAGCAGATACCGTTCCCATGCTTGCCGACCATCTCTCGCTCGGCGAAACACCGGAAAGAAAGGTTAAAAAGAATACCGTTTTCAGACGCATCGGCAAGTTTTTCACCAAGATTTTCAAAGATTTCAACGATATAGACAAGAATTATATCGAGCCGCAACATTACAATTACACAGTCATGTTGCAAAATACCAACACTTATGAGATTTACGAACTAATCAGCAAATCCGGTCAGTCGATAACGTTTGCTCCCAAAATAGTTCCTAAGATAGGACCGTATGTCGGATGGCGATGGATCTTTCTCGGTTACACTTTTGACATAGGACACATCAGCAGCGATAAAAACAAGAAAGAGTTAGAGCTTAGTCTTTACAGCTCAATGTTCGGCGTAGACCTTTATTACAGGAAGACCGGCAATGATTATCGCATCCGTGAAGCCGATTTCGGTCGCGACATAGACGTCGGAGAGCTTAAAGGTGTGCCCTTTTCCGGGCTTTCCGTCGGGATTAAAGGCTTTGACATTTACTATATTTTCAATCATCGTAAGTTCTCATATCCCGCCGCTTTCAGTCAGAGCACATGCCAACGCCGCAGTTGCGGGTCGCCTTTGGTCGGCATCGGTTACGCCTCCCATACTCTCGAACTGGACTATGACAAGTTGAAAAATGTGGTGGAAAACAAGTTCAAGGAGAGTTCACAAGACGTCACTTTGGACTCAGACCTTATGTTTGATAAGGTTCGTTACACCTCATATTCCGTTTCCGGAGGCTATGCTTACAACTGGGTTTTCGCCCGAAACTTCCTCTTTGCCGCATCGTTATCCGCCGCATTGGCTTATAAGAAGTCGGAAGGCGACATGAAAAAAGATAACGATTTCTTTTTGAAAGGTTTTGATTTCAAAGACTTTAACATCGATGGAGTAGGGCGTTTCGGCTTGGTCTGGAACAACACAAAGTATTACGCAGGCAGCAGCGTGGTACTCCATTCATACAAATATCATAAGAGCCGTTTCTCAACAAACAACGTCTTCGGCTCTTTCAACATTTATTTCGGAGTAAACTTTGGAAAGAAATAACATGAAAAAAATTATCACTTTATTAATATCCGTTTTTTGTTTTGCCGCTCTTCCGTGCAAGGCTTACAAGGTGTGTTACGAAAAGTCAGACAGCATTAAGGTGGAACGCTTGCTGGCGGATGCGTCGAAACAGAAGTCGGGCACAAACCTGATAATCTATTTCGCACGCCGTTTGCGCAAATTGCCTTACGTCGCCCACACCCTTGAAGTAAACAAAACGGAGCAGCTTGTGATAAATCTCAGACAGCTGGACTGTACCACCTACGTCGAGAATGTTGTTGCATTAAACCTGTGCATGCAGCAGAAGGCATACCGTTTCAAGAATTTCTGCGATAACATACGTCATCTGCGTTACCGCGACGGCGCCGTTCCGCATTATGTAAAACGCCTTCATTACTTTACCGACTGGATTGACAACAACACAAAGAAAGGCGTTTGTAGGGAGATACAGTCGCCCAATCCGCCGTTCACCGCGGTGCAGACGGTCAAGGTGAACTTTATGTCAGAGCATCCGGACAAATACAAAATGATTAAGGAAAACCCTGAATACAAGCCCGCGATAGCCCTCACGGAAAAGGCGATTAACGCCAAGAAATACAGATATATACCGAAGTCGGAGGTGAAAAACACGGCTCTGTTGCGTAAGACCGTTCGCGACGGAGACATCCTGGCGATAACAACGACGCTCAACGGGCTTGACATTCAGCACATCGGTTTTGCCGTATGGCACAAAGACGGTCTGCATCTGCTCAATGCGTCGAGTATCCATCACAAGGTGGTGGAAGAGCCGATGACCCTATACCGATATCTTCAAAAGAAGAAAACAATGACGGGAATAAGGGTGGTGTCTTTGAAGAATTAAGAATTAAGAGTGAAGAATTAAGAATTATGATTTGTCTTCTAAATTGTTCATATATCAAATACATCACTCATAATTCTTAATTCTTCACTCTTAATTCTTAATTTTTCAAATTCTTAATTCTTCACTCATAATTCTTAATTCCTTCTGTATTCCTGCGGCGTCATGCCGGTAATACGTTTGAAATATTTGCAGAAGAAGCTCGGGGTGGTGAAGTTCAGCAGGTCCGTTATCTCGACAATCTGTTTGTCGGTGTGTTTCAACATAATCTTTGCCGATGTTATAATGGCACGGTCAATCCATTCTTTTGCCGTCACACCGCTTGCCTCTTTCACCACGGAACCGAGGTATCGGGGCGTTACGCACATCTTGTCGGCGTAAAAAGATATTGAATGCTCGGTGCAACTGTGCGCGTTCAGCAGTTTTATAAACCTGTCGAACATATCTCCCGTATGAGTCTTTCCGTTTTCGTTCCGGCTCTCGTTCTTGTTGTTAAGATAGTTGTAATAATGTATCACGGCGTGAATAAGTCCGTTAAGAACGTCGTCCGAATAGCTCTTTTTATGAACAAGCTCCCATATTGAGCGCACCAACGAGTGCAGAAAGTCCATCTCCTCATCGTCAATGTTCAGCAACAAGCATGCCGCGTTGCTGCCGAGCGCCGGCGGAATATTATTGTTCAGCGCCATGTTTACCCGCTCGTTGCTTACCATCATGCCGCACAGCTCAAAGTCTGGCGTGCCACTTTTCACCTGTAATATCGAGCCGGTACCGATAAAGACGGCCATGCCCTTGGTGATGTTCCTGTCGGTCATGTTGATTGAAACCTCCGCCGAGCCACGCGTAACGACGCCCAAGCGGCAGTCTTCTATAATATAAGGTGTGTCGTTTTTTATAATGTCGTATTCGAAAATGTTGCCTTGGTAAAACACGCCAATGCCCTTTGTGTAGAACGACATATGCTTGTCGGAGTAAAGGTCGCCTTTAAAAAACTCCCTCAGTTCCGAAAAAGATATACGCTTGGGCTGCCTCTGTTTCATGATTTATCGTTTTATCGTTATTGCACAAATGTAGCTTAAATATTGAATAATGGCAATAAATCAGCCGTAAAATATGCTTTTTATGCGTATTATAATACAAATGGAACATTATAACGCTTTATCGGATAACGCTTCCCGGTGTTTATTGCTATATCTTTGTAACTGTAAAAAAGAACATCGGCAAGCTGTAAGACCGACACCGTTAACTGGCGGTCATGCAAAAGACCGTTACTTACGATTTGAAAGGTAAGCTTTTGTCTTGCGAAAGGTGGTCTTTTACACGCTAAAAGCTTACCTTTTACACGCTAAAAGACCGCCTTTTGGAAAGCGCCTGACAGCCGATGAAAACTGTAAGGAAACTACATTGATAATGTTTCGGATTGTAAGTAAAAGCATTGATGATGTAATCCTTCGGGGAAATAAGAATAAAACGAAAACAGATAAGATATGAAACGTTTTAAAAAGACTATTGTCGTGGTGGCGCTGGCGCTCCTCGTTCTGCCCCTGAAAGCACAGATCACTCTCGACGAATGCCAACGGCTGGCGCGTGAGAATTATCCTCTGCTGAAACGATACGACTTGATACGCCGGACAACCGACTACACGTTGAGCAACCTGAACAAAGGTTATCTGCCACAACTGACGCTCGGGGCGCAGGCGTCTTTGCAGAGCGACGTAATGACCTTGCCCGATATGCTGCAAGAACTGCTGCGCTCCAACGGTTACAACCCCGAGGGGTTGAAGAAGGATCAGTATAAGGTGCAGCTCGAACTTAACCAGATTGTCTATGACGGCGGCAAAATTCGTGCTGACAAGGAGGTGGCAAAGCTCGACGGAGAGGTGAGAGACCGCCGGACCGACGTTGATATGTACGCCCTTCGCGACCGTGTCAACAACCTCTTCTTCGGTATCCTGCTGCTTGACGACAAGCTCCGTCTGAACGACGATTTGCAGACGCTGCTGCTTGACAACCAACGTAAGCTGGAGGCGATGCGACGCAACGGAACGGCGATGCAGAGCGATGTCAACGCCGTGAAAGCCGAATATCTCTGCGCCAAACGTCAGGAAACGGAACTCATGTCGGTGCGCGAGAGCTATCGTAACATGCTCGCGGTATTCATCGGACGTAAGGTCGACGACGTTCTTGCAAAGCCCGTGCCGTCGTTACCCTTATCGAAAGAGACGCTGAGACCCGAGTTGCTGATGTACGACACGCAAATACGGCAGACCCGGGCGCGCATAAATCAGGTCAACGCAGGGCTGCGACCCACGTTAAGTCTCTTTGCACAAGGATATTACGGCTACCCGGGTTATAACATGTTCGACGACATGTTCAGTCGCGACTTCTCGCTTAACGGCATGGTGGGCGTGCGCCTCAGTTGGAACATCGGCAGGTTTTACACAAGCAGGAACGACCGCCGCATACTCTCGACGGCGATCGATGAACTTGAAAACCGTCGCGAGGTGTTCCTCTTCAACAACCGTCTGCAATCGACGGAGGATGCAGCGGCAATAGAGAAATACCGCAAAATGATGAACGAAGACGACGAGATCATAAGTCTGCGGATGGCTGTCCGCCGCTCGGCGGAGGCGAAACTCGAACACGGAATAATCGACGTGAACGACCTCTTGCAGGAAATCATCCGCGAACACAACGCCCGCACCGACCTTTCGACCCATGAGACGGAGATGCTCAAAAGCATTTATGAATTGAAAAATACATTAAACCAATAACCACAGATACTATTATGAAAGCAAAAATCATCTTCATGACGGCAGCGGCGGTGACGCTTTGCGCCTGCAACAATAACGACACGGCGTATGACGCGTCGGGAGTATTCGAGACAACGGAGGTAATCGTGTCGGCAAAAGGCACCGGCGAGATACTCTCTTTCAATGTGGAGGAGGGACAGAACGTAAACAAAGGCGAAGAACTGGGACGCATCGACACGCAACAACTACTGCTGAAAAAGAACCAGCTCTCGTCATCAATCTCGGCAACCGACAGCCGACGGCTGGACGAGGGACGGCAGGTGGCGTCGCTGAAACAGCAAATCGCCAACCTCAGACGCGAACGGAAACGTTTTGCCGAACTGCTTAAAGCCGATGCGGCAACGGAAAAACAGGTGGATGACATCGACTATCAGATTGAGGTACTGCAACGTCAGCTCGCCGCAACGCAGGAACAGATAAGCAGCAACAACAGCAGTCTTGCCAACCAGAGCACAAGCATCGAGGCACAGCTGGCACAACTTGACGATCAGATAGACAATTCGTTGATTGTCAGTCCGATAAAGGGCGTCGTTCTGACAAAGTACGCCGAGCAGGGCGAATATGCCTCTCCGGGCAGAGCCTTGTTTAAAGTTGCCGATGTGAAGAGAATGAAACTCCGTGCATATATCACGGCGGGACAACTTACTTCGCTGAAAATAGGACAGAAAGTCAAGGTCTATGCCGACCAAGGAGACAGCGGACGGAAGGAATATGAAGGCACGGTGACATGGATTTCGAACAAAGCCGAGTTCACCCCGAAGACCATTCAGACCCGGGACGAACGAGCCAATCTGGTCTATGCCGTTAAGATTGACGTTTCAAATGACGGACTGATAAAGCGCGGAATGTACGGAGACGTTAAGTTTTAACCCGAATCGAAACACGTATTTGATTTATGGCTATCATATCGGTAAGAAACTTGAAGAAGAGTTACGACGGCGGGCGGACACACGCCTTGCGGGGACTCGACTTTGATGTGACGGAAGGCGAAATCTACGGTATCATCGGTCCCGACGGCGCAGGCAAGACCACGCTCTTCCGGATACTGACCACGCTGCTGCTTGCAGATGAAGGCAGCGCGAGCGTGGACGGGCTGGACGTTGTCGAGGGATATAAGGCTATACGCCGACGGATAGGTTACATGCCCGGCAGATTTTCTTTATATCAGGACCTTTCGGTGGAAGAAAACCTTGACTTTTTCGCCACAACGTTCAACACTACCGTCGAAGAAAACTATGATTTGGTGCGCGACATTTATTGTCAGATAGAGAAATTCAAGAGCAGAAAAGCCGGAAAACTCTCCGGCGGAATGAAACAGAAACTGGCGTTGAGTTGCGCCCTCATTCACGCTCCCCGCGTGTTGTTCCTCGACGAACCTACAACGGGCGTTGATCCTGTATCAAGAAAAGAGTTTTGGGAGATGTTGCGCAAGCTGAAAGAGCGCCACGGAATAACAATTCTGGTGTCGACGCCTTACATGGATGAGGCGATGCAGTGTGACAGAATAGCTCTGATACAAGACGGAAAATTCCTTAAAATAGATACGCCGCGTGCCATTATCGCAGCATACGGCGAGCGGTTGTGGGCTGTAAGAGGCGACAACATGCACCGGTTGCTCGACGACCTGAGGGCGTTTCCTCATGTGAAAACCGCTTTTTCGTTTGGAGAAACGTTTCATGTCACGGTGGATGACTCCGTGGGAACCAAAGACCTGATGACTTATCTTTTGGAAAGAAAGCATGAGAACGTAAGCGTCTATCCCGTTGAGGCAACCATCGAAGACTGCTTTATGTCATTGATAATGTGAGCGAAAGGCTCTGTCTGGACGAACAACTGAGGCTTACGACGTGGGCGAATAATATCAATAAAACCGGAAATGAAAGAAAATGATGTAATAATAGCTGACGGGCTGACCAAGCGTTTCGGTGACTTTACCGCGACGGACCATATTACGTTTCGCGTTAAGGAAGGCGAAATCTTCGGCTTTCTCGGAGCTAACGGCGCGGGAAAGACAACCGCCATGCGTATGCTTTGCGGGCTGAGCTGCCCTACGGAAGGACATGCCACGGTGGCGGGATTTGACGTTTACCGTCAGGCGGAAGACGTAAAAAGACACATAGGATACATGAGTCAAAAATTTTCGCTATACGACGACTTGACCGTTTATGAAAATCTACGGCTCTTCGGCGGTATTTACGGCATGTCGTCCAAGGCGATAAACGAGAAGTGTTGCCGCCTGCTCGACGAGCTCGGCTTTTCTTCCGAGCGTAACGTGCGTGTGTCTTCGCTGCCGTTGGGGCACAAACAGAAACTTGCTTTCTCGTTGAGTATCTTTCACGAGCCTAAGATTGTCTTCCTAGACGAGCCTACGGGAGGCGTGGATCCCGTGACCCGCAGACACTTCTGGGAACTGATTTATCGTGCCGCAGACCGCGGAATAACCGTCTTTGTGACAACACATTACATGGATGAGGCGGAATATTGCGACCGCGTAAGCATTATGGTGGACGGCAAGATAGAGGCTCTCGATACGCCGGAGAATTTGAAAAAGCAATTTGCTGTAACCACAATGTATGATGTTTTCTTGGCTCTCGCGAGAAAAGCGAAACGCGCAAGCGACTGAAAGGAGTGTTTATGAGACAGTTTTTATCATTTGTAAGAAAAGAGTTCTACCATATTTTCCGCGACAAGCGGACAATGCTTATCCTGCTGGTAATGCCGATTGTGCTGATAATCTTGTTCGGATTTGCAGTCACAACGGAAGTGAAAAACTCGCGGGTCGCCGTTCTTGACCTGTCGAAAGACGATATAACACGCCAGATCCGTGAACATTTCGAGGCTGACAGATACTTTACCGTGACCGAGGACATTGCCGACATTAATGTTGCTGACAGGCTGTTTAAGGAAAACAAGATTGACTTGGTGTTGGCGTTCAGCGAGAATTTCGCCGAAGAAATGCGCCATTCGGGTAATGCGGAGATACAGATCATTGCAGATGGAACGGAACCTAATCAGGCATCGGTGCGCACAGGATATGCCCGACAGGTGCTTTCGGCGTACCTTCAAGAATACTTCGAGATGAACGGAGTGCGCCCGGCGTTTCAAATCAAGCCCGACACAAGAATGCTTTACAACCCTCAGAGCAAGAGCGAATACAACTTCGTGCCCGGCGTCATAGGCTTGATCCTGCTGCTTATTTGCGCAATGATGACAAGCATCTCGATTGTAAAAGAGAAAGAGATGGGCACGATGGAGGTGTTGCTTGCTTCGCCTCTGCCTCCGATAACAATCGTTCTTGCAAAGCTTGTGCCGTATTTCGTCATTTCGTGCGTAAATCTTGCCACGATATTGATACTTTCCACCGTGCTGCTCGCTCTGCCGATAGCCGGCAGCCTGCCCGGTTTTATCGGAATAACGCTGCTTTACATCCTTGTCGCCTTGTTTCTCGGGCTGCTTATTTCGACTGTCGTCAACAGTCAGCTTGCCGCCATGCTGTTGTCACTTTTGCTGATCGTGCCGAGCCTTTACCTGTCCGGTCTGGCTTTTCCGATAGAAAGCATGCCCGTGGTTTTGCAGTATGTTTCGAGCGTTGTGCCGACGCGCTGGTACGTTGATGTGGCTCGTAAACTGATGATACAGGGCGTTGAGTTGCGTTATGTGCTGAAAGAGACGCTTATACTGGCGTTTATGGCTGTCCTGATACTTGGCATTTCGTGGCGTAAATTCAAAATAAGATTGGAATAACAGAAAATCAAGAATAAATTGTTATGGTAATAAGTTTTCTGATAGAGAAGGAATTCAAGCAGATAATGCGCAACAAGGTTTTACCCGTTGTCTTTGTTATCCTTCCTTTGGTGATGACATTAATCGTTCCGCTTGCTGCGACGCAAGAGGTCAAGAACTTGAAAGTCAGCGTGGTAGACAATGATCATAGCACGCTGTCAACACGGCTTGTACAAAAGTGTGCGGCGTCAACTTACTTCAAACTTTATGCCGTAAAATCATCATACGGAGCGGCGATGAGGAATGTAGAAACGGGCGATGCCGATCTGATTTTAGAGATAGAACCGGAATTTGAACGCAATCTGATTAATGAAGGAGTAAGCCGTGTCATGATTTCGGCAAATGCCGTGAACGGTGTAAAAGCAGGTTTGGGCAGCTCATATCTGGCACAAATCATTGCCGACTACTCCGCTGAATTGCGCGAAGAACATGGACTTTCATCCCAAGATACGCGTGTTGCCGGTTTCGACGTTGAGCCGAGATACCTTTTTAACGCCTCGTTGGATTATAAACTTTTTATGATTCCGGGACTTATGGCGATGCTTCTTGTCCTTATCGTGGGCTTCTTGCCGGCGTTGAATATAGTGGGCGAGAAGGAGAAAGGTACGATTGAACAGATGAATGTTACGCCGGTCGGACGTTTTGAGTTTATTTTCTCCAAACTCATTCCTTATTGGTGTGTCGGTCTGTTCATACTGGCTTATTCCATGGTGCTTGCTTGGCAGATTTACGGATTTGTACCTGTTGGCAACATAGCGCTGATCTTTTTATTCTCAACGTTGTTTATCCTTGTCGTTTCCAGCCTTGGTCTGATTGTTTCGAACTATTCCGACACGACACAACAAGCCGCTCTTGTAATGTTTTTCTTCCTTGTAATATTCATTCTTATGAGCGGTCTGCTGACGCCGATTGCAAGTATGCCAGCGTGGGCAAAGGTTATAACTACGGTCAATCCGTTGCGTTATTTCATCGAGTCGATGCGCATGCTTTATCTGAAAGGCAGTTCTTTCACCGAATTGTTGCCTCAATTTCTTGCTCTTGTCATTTACGCCTCAGTTGTTTGGGCTTTGGCTATATACAGTTATAAGAAAGTTAGTTGATTCTAGTTTACCCGTTAACAAGTACAAAAGTAGACAAGAGGCGTGCTGACAGGCATTTAAGAAAATGAAAACGAGTAGACAAATTACAAGCATCTTGGCTTGTCAACTTGTCTACTCGTCCTTTGTTAACTTAAAGTTAACTTACTTATTAACTAAATTAAGCTTCTGCGGGAGCCTCTTCTGCGGGAGCGGCAGCAGCCTCAGCTTCTGCTTGCTCGGCAGCGAGAGCAGCCTTCTTCTCAGCTATTTTCTTAGCTTTTTCTTCGTTGAATTTCTTCTCTGCTGCGAGTTCCTTTGCTTTTGCATCTTTCTTAGCCTGAGCTTCTTTGTCACGGAGTGCGTCGAGACCCTTTACTTTGTCTGCCTTCCATGCTTCGAATTTTGTTTGAGCGGCAGCTTCGTCAAAAGCTCCTTTCTTAACGCCACCACGCAGGTGCTTCATCATGTAAACGCCTTCGCCTTTCAGGATGTTGCGTACTGTGTCGGTAGGCTGTGCTCCTGTCTCTACCCAATAAAGAGCGCGCTCGAAATTCAAATCTACCGTTGCGGGATTGGTGTTAGGGTTATAAGTACCAATCTTTTCTGTAAACTTACCATCACGTGGTGCTCTTACGTCAGCGATAACGATGCGATAGAATGCGTATCCTTTACGACCGCCACGCTGTAATCTGATTTTTGTTGCCATTGTTTTTTATTAATTTAGGTTTGAATTTTATGCCGTCATCTCGTGACAGCGGGTGCAAAGGTAATGCTTTTAATTGATATACAACGCTTTTCGCTTGTATAATTTCAATTTTTAACTCTTTTTTATGAGGTCTTATTTGCTTCTTTGTGCATTTTGAAGGCGGAAGACGAGGACCTTTTAATGAGTTGATTAATGAATAAAGGAAACGAGCGGAAGTACAAACAAGCTGGCATGCTTGTTAACTTGTCCTTTGTAAGCTCGTAAACTTTCATTTTATTGCTTGACGAGTTTCAGGCCGCATTCGAGTCCGTCCATGCTTCCAATAAGCGATGCGGCGGTCTTCATTGTTGAATTTTGAGTGAAAGAACCGAGCGTGTTGACATATTTGAGCATCTTTGAGGCATCCATTACGATAAGAAGATTGTTTCCATCAAGTTGTGTCGTTCCAACGATTTGTGATACCTTGCCCGAATATTTCAGATTTATGTTTTTGTCTTCGATCGTGTAGGTGCCTTTTAAGGTCTTGCCGTTAAATGTCTGAGTGAAGTTGCCCTCCTTGTCAAAGGTCATTGTTATGCAACCTTTCTTTATTCCGTAGTTCTGCATCTTTTCGTTCAGCTTGTTCTCGATGGTTGACGAAACTACTTTACCTCCGAGGCTTTTCAGCGTGTTCTTGCTTGACATTACAACTGCCGGCTCCTCATAAACCCACGTTCCGATTATCTTATCTTTGGTTGCGGTAAGCTTATTTGAAAAAATACTTGTAATGGAAGATGTAAGATCGTTACCTTTGTCGGCAGCCGAACCTAACAACGAAGAGATGATTCCGCCGCCGCTTTTTGACGATGTCGTGGAGGTAGTTGTGTCTTTCGTTGTTCCTGATGTCAAATTCTTCAACAGATTGCCAATGCCTTGTGCGCTAATGTTTGTTCCTGAAATCAACATAATGCCCATTAAAGATCCTCTTACCAATAACTTTTTCATTTTATTATTTATTTTTAGTCGATTAAATCATATATATTGCTTGGCGTGCTTCTTCTTAACACTTCCACCGGAATTGTCTTTCCGTCAAGTCGCTCGGAACTGCAAAGCTCAAGCTCAACGGTCTTTCGTGCCAGTTCCGGGTGATTGTTCTCCTGACTGAGGTGACACAGCCAAACATGTTCAAGCTTGTTTGTTGCGTTATTCCTTAGAGCCAAGCCACACTGCTTGTTTGAAAGATGTCCGGACTCGCTCAGTACGCGCTGTTTAAGATAATCGGGATAAGGACCGCCAAGTAACATTTCTTCGTCATGGTTCGCCTCTATTACCAGATAGTCGGCTTCGCTTATAAAGCGTTCCATCTCCTCCGTCACATGTCCGATGTCTGTCATAAGGCAGAACGTCTGCCCGCCGTAACATATTTTATATCCGATGTTTTCAAAGCTGTCATGCGGCACACCGAATGTGGTAATCGTAAAATCTTCGAGACAGAATGTAGCTCCTTTCTCTATTATTTTTATATTGTTCTCGTTTATTTTTTTGCGGACACAGTAATTCTTATTAATTCCTTCGTGCACTTTTGCAGTTGTATAAACGGGCAGATTATAGGTGTTGCTTATGTTCCCTACGGATTTTACGTGGTCGGCGTGGTCGTGGGTTACGAGGATGTATTTAACGCTTTTAAGGCTCAAACCGTAGTCGATGAAGTGTTTTTTCAATTTTTTTATGCCGACACCTACGTCTATCAGTATGCCGAACTTTTCAGTGTAAATGTAATAACAGTTACCGCAGCTGCCGCTGCCGAAAGATATAAATCTCAGCATTTTGAATAATTTTTGGCTGCAAATTTATAAAGATATTGATTATGTGACAAAAAAAAGCAATACCTTTGTATAAAATTAATATTTTAATATGAAAATTTATCTATTCTTGCTTACGGCTCTTTTCTGTGCCTGCTCCGGCAGCGGAACTTTAAAATATGAAAGTGAAATCACCTCGGTCGTCGATGATTTTGCCGGAAGATATTTTAATCTCGATTATCCCGCGTCTGTAAAATACTGCACATCGGAGTCATCCCGCCTGTTGAAATTCTACGCGAGTAATGTCGGCGAGAAAGAGATTGAAATATTACGAAACCAGAGTGAACCGGCTTCCTGTGAAGTGGAAGACGTCGTAATGATTAATGACACGTCCGCCCTTGCCAAATGCCGAGTGTCTGGTTTCCTTGATATCAGTGACATTGAGCAGCCCAAAGTAATATCGTCGGACGTGATTTTTGAAGTTCCCGTCGTTTGTCGGCAAGGTCGCTGGCTGGTTAAAATGGAAAGCCCACTGCAAAGTGAAAAGCAAAGTCGCGACTGAATTTGGGATGAAAGACGGCATAATGTTCGTCGTTCGTTTCGTATGCCGGGTTGACAGCTTTCATCGCCATATCGAAACGTAAGATGAAATAGTCGAAATTCAGTCTTATTCCTATTCCGTAAGACGCCGCAATCTGTTTGTAAAACTCTTTTATGTCAAACTGACCGCCCGGCTGCTCCTCATAATAACGCAGCGTCCAGATGTTTCCGGCGTCGATAAATACGGCGCCGTATATTTTCCAAAACAAGTGTGAGCGCAGTTCTGCGTTGAGGTCAAGTCTTATGTCGCCGGTCTGGTTGATGAAGTCTATCGAGCCGTCGGTGCCTTTAAACTTTCCCGGTCCGAGTTGTCTTACGCTCCATCCTCTCACGGAGTTGGCGCCACCTGAGAAATATCTTTTTTCAAAAGGCAGAATTCTGCTGTTTCCGTAAGGATAGGCAACGCCGAGACCGAAGTGCAACGCGATGTTGTTCTTATCGTCGAGCCGCAGTAAACGGGTATAGTCGAAGTCAGCCTTCACATATTGGGCGAAGGCTATATTAAATAAGGTGTGCTGTCCGTCGGCGTTCTTCTTCATGTCAATGATTCCCGACAGACCGTTAAGCACGTTGCCGGCGCTTTCCACATTTATTTTGAATGCCTCGTTTGTGCCGTTGTATGACATGCCGAAACCGAGCTTCATGATGAACAGATCCTCATAATTATATCTCAGAATAGAGTTCCGGCTGCTTACATCGTCGAGATATTCTTCCTTGAAAGTGCTTGAAATCCAAGGCATATAGATATAATTAAGGTCTAACAGGTCCACTTTGAAACTTTTACGGCGCGAGGCGTTGTTCCAGCGATAACGCCATCCTGCGGCAAAGACCCGTCGGTGAAACTCCGGACGGTTCTGCATGTTGTAACTTGCCGAAAGCTCGGAGAATGCGGTTGACTGCTGTCTGAACCTTTTTGACAGAAAAGGTGCTACAAATCTCGGGAATACCAATTTCGTCTCAATGTTGTATTCCTCGTAATCCTGATTTTGGTAACCCTCCAATCCGGTTATTGCCTCGAAAGCGCCACGCAGCTTTATACTGAACGTTTCAGCGCCGCGGAATAAGTTCTTGTTTTCGTATGTCAGTGACGCCGCGGCGCCAAGGTCGCCTGCCGTATTGGTGCCTTCCGGCTGAAAACTTATGCTGTGGGTCTTGTTCGTACTTATTCCGATGTCACACGCCAGACGGTCACTGTCAGGCAGTTCGGTAAATCTGATGTTGGTGTATTTCACTATCGGCAGCCGTCCGAAGCGGTTGTACGTCTTTTGCAGGTTTGCCGCATTGAACGTCATACCTTTTTCTATCAGCGTGTTCTCATTCAAGACGCCCTGCCTTAAAGGCAGTTTGCCATCCTCGCCGTTACCGTGAAAGTTTACTCTGTCCACCGTATAGCGCTTGTGCGGAGTTGCGTCGCGGTGTCCGCCCGACATGTATTTGTGCAGAATAAGGGTGAGGTCAATTTGTGTATTGCCGCTGACGGTGTCGGCAGTAAATGTTATGAAGTCTTTGTGAAAATTGAAATAGCCGTTGTCGTTGAGTAATGTTGTTATTCTCTTACGCTCGTCGTCAAGGGCTTTTGTGGTGAACGGCATGCCGTCGTGGAGCAGGGAGCCGGCATGGTCGTGTTCTTTCAGAAAGTCGGCTATACCTTCGTCGCGTATGTCACGGCTTACGGTTCGCAGACTGAAAGGTTTGCCGGGATGCAGCTTGTAAGTTATAGTCAGTTTGTTCTTGCGGTTTAACGACAACTCGTAATCGGCGGTGGCACTTACGTATCCTATTCCGTGCATCACCTTTTCAAGGTCGTCGCATGTCTGCCGTGCCTGTGCCGAGTCGAAGAGTACCGGGTTCTCACCGATTTTTCTTAATGTCTTGTTGATCCATTTTGTAGAGTCTTTGCCTGAGAGGGCGTAAGTGCCGAGCGGCACTTTGAACATGGAGAACCATTTTGAGTTAGCCTTCTGTCTGATATACGGCTCCAACGTGCCGGTCGGCAAATCCTTGTCGTCAGACGTTATCTTCACTTTGTCGAGAAGATAACTGCCTTCGGGCACGAATTTCGATGCCGAACATCCTGACAGCATTACGACCGTAATTGTCAGGAAAAGCAGCTTGTTATACCACCGTTTTATCATTTTATCTACTTTCAAGGTTGCAAAAATACAAAAAAATAGTATTTTTGCAGGTATTATAAAGGAATAAAAATATTGACGAGAGATAAAACGGTATTGTTAAGAAACAATGATTTCCAAAAACCTTATTAAATATATCCGCTCGCTGGAGCTGAAAAAGAACCGTCAGAAAGAACGTCTCTTTGTTGCCGAAGGTCCCAAGGTCGTTGCCGATCTCATGGAGTATAATACGCCTGAGAGGATTGTCGCTACGGAGGAATGGTTTGAAACTAACGGTTTAAAACCGCGACAAACCGACGTAATCGTAACGACGGAAGAACTGCGCAAGGTCAGTTTCCTGCAACATCCGCAGCAGGTTCTGGCACTCTTTGACATCCCGTTCCACGAAGCTGACATCGAAACGTGCCGAAATGAGCTGTGCCTCGCCTTGGATCGTGTGCAAGACCCGGGCAATCTTGGCACAATAATAAGAATAGCCGACTGGTTTGGTATCTCCACGATTTTTTGCGGCAATGATACTGCCGATGCCTTCAATCCGAAAGTGGTGCAGGCAACGATGGGAAGCATAGCGCGGGTGAAGTTGGTTTATACCGATCTGTGCGACATGCTTTCTTCTGTTCCCGCCGACCTGCCTGTTTACGGAACATCACTCAGCGGTGCCAATCTATATGCTGACGCCTTAACGCCTAACGGTCTGATTATTATGGGCAACGAGGGTAACGGCATATCGCCGGAGGTGATGAATTACGTTAACCGCACCCTCTTCATACCTTCTTACCGTAACGGCAGTCATGCCGAGAGCCTGAACGTTGCCGTCGCGACCGCCGTTATTTGCGCCGAGTTCAAAAGACAAGGGAATTCATAGAAGCCCCCTCCCAACCTCCCCGAGGGGAGGAGAATTAAAAGATTGAAAGATTGAAAGATTGAAAGATTGAAAAATTGAATAATTGAAAAACAAAGCATTCTTTATGAAGGAGTATTAACCTGCATTATTCATAGGCGTTTCTACTGCGAGTCCCA
>CAJMQT010000014.1 GCA_905215655.1 uncultured bacterium
GCACTCGGCAATATGAAAATGAGTTTTCATTGCTCTCGCTTGCAATGTTTTTGCATAAAACAAGCTGCACTCGGCAATATGAAAATGAGTTTTCATTGCTCTCGCTTGCAATGTTTTTGCACCATAAATAATAATTATGACAAAGCTTTATCTCGTAAGACACGGCGAGACCGTGGACAACGCCCGGCACATAATGCAGGGGCAGACGCAGGGTGAATTGAACGAAACGGGGCGTGAACAGGCGCGTGAACTCGCCGCAAAGATGGCGGCAACGGCAATAGACGTCTTCGTATCGAGCGACCTGAAACGCTCCATCGACACGTGTCGGATAATAGCGGAGCCGCATGGCGGAACCGTTGTAACCACTCCGTTGTTGCGTGAAAGGGATTGGGGCAGCTTTACAGGAAAGTATATTCCTGACCTGAAAGATGCGGTTTGGACTGATGATATCGAGTCGGTTGATGCTTTGAAGAAAAGAGCTGCCGGGTTCATGGATTATCTCCGGAAGTCTTATCCTTCAAAAACGGTGCTCGCGGTTGGGCACGGAATTATCAACAAGGCAATCCAAGCCGTATATTACGGAAAAGAGATGAAAGACATTCCGCGCATGGATAATGCGGAAGTGCGTGAGCTTCTGTTGTGAAATAAAGGTCTTTTATTGTTCCTTTCTTTAATTTGCCGTGGCTCGAAACATGTCCTTTAAATTATTGGTATGTAAGAAATAAAAACGAGGTTCGTGGTTTTTCATTATGAATTTTACCACGAACCTCGGTCGTTTTATATGATTGTTAAAGACTTATCTGTGTCCTCCGAAACTGCCACGGCTGCTTCCTCCGCCGGAACTTCTGCCGCTTCCGGCACTGCTTGAACCGTGACTGCTGCCGCCAAAGCTGCGACTTGAACCGCCCATGGATGCGCTGCGGCTGCTTGACGAACCGCTGTTCATGCTACGGTTGAATGTTCCCGCCGCTCTGTCGCTGCTGGGTGTGAACGTCCTGCTGGGCGAAGTTATCGAGCTGCTGCCTGAGATGCGTCTGCCGCCGCTGAACGATGAGCTGTTGTTCTCTGTGCTCGGGCGAGCCGTTGTGCGTGTGCTGCTCTCGCGGTTGTTCCTGAAATTGCCTCTGTATTGTCCCAATCCGTTCTCGTTGCGGTTGTATCTTCCGTTGTTGCCGAAGGTATTGTTGCCTGTGTTCGGGCGGTTTCCCGGGTTTACATTGTTGCCTTTGTCATTCCCGTTGTAGCCGTGGTTAAATCCGTTATTCCCACCTCTGTTGCCGTTGAAAGAGTTGTTTTTGTTGCCGTTGTTTCCACGGTTAAATCCTTTGTCGCCACGGTTGCCGGCTCCGTTGTAGCCTCCATGTCCTCCTCTGTGGAAGTCGCCGCGGTCAAATCTGTCTTTCATTCCATGTCCTCTGCTTATTGCGCTGTGGTTGAACGAGCGTCCTCTGTACCAGCTGTGACCGCCATTTCTGTGCCAGCTGTGACCTCCGCGATAAGTAACGTAAATGTTCGGGCGTCCGAAGTAGAAGTAGTTGCGTCTCGGATAACGGCTGTAAATTGCGAAGTGCCATACTCCCGACGTCCAGTATAACGGGCGGTAGAAGTAGCTTGCCGCGCAGTAAGCGTTGTATTGCCAGTCAAGCAGGATGTAGCTTAAATCCAGATTACGCATTCTCCAATAATCTCCGTAAAGATCGTTGTAGTTGTTCACGCTCATAAGATAATCGAGGTTGATCTCATAAGCGGCGTCATATTGTTCCTCGGTGAAGTTCAGTTCGTAAGCCATCTTGTCCGTCAGGAACAATGCTTGCTCTCGTGCTTGTGTATAACTCATTGCATTTGCCGTTACGGTCAATGTCAGAAGAGCAGTCAGTACGGTTATAAACTTTTTCATAATTGTATGTCTTTAAATTGTTTCTTTTTCTTGTTTGCAAAGGAACGAATAAATATCTGTATGTCGAAAGGTTTTTCCCTAACCTTGCAGAGGAAAATCCCTATTGTTGAATTTATTGCCTTGTATTTTATTTTTGGGGAGTGAAGAAGTATAGGAATGCAGGAGTTCAGACAATACCCCGCCTCGCATTACCGCCAAAGCATTAGTCTGAACTCCTGCACTCCCATACTTCTTCACTCCTGAAAATAAATTTCTCCGTCCTTAAACGCTTAAAAAGCAGCGTATGATAAAATATATTTATCTTTTTAACGTTATATCTTAAAAAATGTTCCAAATGAGAAGTTTCCTACTTATCGTTTTGTTTTTATGCGCCGGAAAGACGGCTTTCTCGCAAGATTTTGATAGTGGTGAGAAAGGCGCAGTAAAGCCGGGAAAAGGCATTTCTTATAATATTGAAATGCAGGCGACAGCCTCTGACGATAAAACACCGTTGTGGTTGAACGCCAACAAACATGGATTAAGCTCGCTCGATAAGAACAATGGTTATCTGCGAGCCGCCCTGATAAGACCTCTGCGCACGGATTCCGCGCGTCGTTGGGGTGTGGGTTACGGTGTCGACGTTGTCTTACCTTATAATTATACGAGTAAATTTGTCGTCCAACAGGCTTTCGTTGAGGCACGCTGGTTGCACGGCACGCTGTCCGTGGGCAGCAAACAGTACCCCATGGAACTGAAAAACAGCAGTCTGAGCAGCGGTTCCCAGACCTTTGGAATTAACGCGCGACCTGTTCCGCAGGTGCGTCTTGCGCTGCCCGAGTATTGGACTTTGCCGTTTGCAAAGGGCTGGCTGCACCTTAAAGGACACATAGCCTACGGACGGATGACCGACGACAACTGGCAGCACGACTTCACTTCAAAGCAAAACAAGTATGCCGACGACGTGCTTTATCACAGCAAAGCCGGCTATCTGAAAATCGGTAACGAAAACGTTTTTTGTCCGTTCTCGCTCGAACTCGGTCTTGAGATGGCGTCAACATTCGGCGGAACAGCCTACGTTCCCGACGGAAACGGAGGTATGAACATAATTAAGGGCAAGACGGGTCTTGGCGCTTATTGGAACGCTTTTATCCCCGGAGGCTCCGACGCGCCGGAGACGACATATCAGAATGTTGAAGGCAATCAGATGGGAAGTTGGGTCATACGCCTTAACTGGGACGCCGACTCGTGGCGTTTCGGTATTTATGCCGATAAATATTTTGAAGACCACTCTTCCATGTTCCAGCTTGATTACGACGGTTACGGCTCCGGCGAAGAGTGGCAGAAGAAGAAAAAGAGACGATATCTGCTCTATGACTTCAAGGATATTATGCTCGGAGCGGAGTTTAACTTGAAGTATGACCGATGGATTAACGATGTGGTGGTTGAATACATCTATTCAAAATATCAGAGCGGTCCGATCTATCACGACCACACAGTCACCATTCCCGACCATATCGGCGGTAAAGACAACTTCTACAACCATTACATTTACACCGGTTGGCAGCACTGGGGACAAGTAATCGGCAATCCTCTCTACCGTTCGCCGATATACAATGAAGACGGCACCATTGAGGTTAAAGACAGCCGTTTCATGGCTTTTCATCTTGGCATCAGCGGTCGTCCGTTCAACCGCTTCTCGTATCGTGTGCTCGCGTCGTGGCAAGAAGGACTCGGAACTTACGACGAGCCGTATGACAAAAAGCAAAACAACGTAAGTTTCCTCGTTGAAGGCAGATACGCTTTCGGCGGTCATCTGCTGAAAGGATGGAGCGTGAAAGGCGGTTATGCCATGGACTTTGGCAAGATACTCGGCAACAACTACGGTTTTCAACTGACCATCGCAAAGACCGGCTTGTTTAATCTTTAAAAACCAAGACAGAATGAAATATTATATAACAATCTTTGTTTTTGCAATGTTTACCGCGCTGCTCGGTTCGTGCGACCTTGAAACTTCCGACAACGGCGACCTCGACGGAATGTGGCGTCTGGAGTCTGTCGACACACTTGCCACCTCGGGCAGCAAGGACATGACCGGCACAAAGTTTTACTGGTCGTTCCAGTTGCACCTTTTGCAGCTTGACGATAAGGCGGGAGGACACAACTCCGTGCTGCTGCGCTTCGAGCATTCGGGCGGCACGCTCAGGCTTTACGACCCTTACCTTTACAACCGTGAAGAGGGCGACGAACAGCTGACAGACGTGCAATATCTCGCACCTTTCGGCGTAAACATGCTTGAAGAAGAGTGTACGGTGGAACGTCTCAGCGGCAGCAAGATGACGTTGAAGACGCCGACGCTACGTCTCGGGTTCAGAAAGTTGTGAGGTCTTGCCACGCAACTTTTATTTTTGTCTCCACCGGCACAAGTATTAGTGATGACGGACACGCAGGCGAGAGTATCAGACATGGCGTGCCATCATGGCAAAACTTACAATCCGTAACATTTCCGTTGGCTTTCCTTACAGTTTTCAACGGCTGTTTGCCGTTTTCCAAAAGGCGGTCTTTCAGGCTGCAAAAGGTAACCTTTTAGCGTGTAAAAGACCACCTTTTGCAGCCTGAAAGACCGCCTTTTGAAATTGAAAGTAAGGCATGTCAAATCATTTAATCAGCAGAACCACGCTCCCGGCTGTTATGAGCACTGCTCCCAACACCGTCTTTAAGCTCATCTGCTCCTTTAAAAACACGAACGCGAGCAACATCGTCAACACCACGCTGAGCTTGTCTATCGGTGCCACCCGCGATACATCGCCTGTCTGCAATGCCTTGAAATAACACAGCCACGACAGTCCGGTAGCCGCTCCCGACAGCAAAAGAAACAGCCATGTGCGACTACTGATACTCCATACGCCCGATATTCCGCCACCATGAAGCACGATACCCCATGTAAGCAACAGAATGAATATGGAACGTATGGCGGTTGCCAGATCCGGCTCCACTCCTCTGACGCCGACCTTGGCGAACACAGCCGTAAGGGCGGCGAACACAGCCGACAACAACGCATAATATTTCCACATAAGCATTAAATGTTTATAACAAGCGCAAAAATACAGCTTAATGTTGTAGAAAATCTGTCTGTCTGTTTTTTTTATTTTATCTTTGCATAAGATAAACTGCACTCGGCAATCTGAAAGTAAACTTTCATTGCGCTCGTTTGCATTATCTTTGCATAATAATGTGACGCCAAGACGCGCCGTAAAACACAATAACATGAAGTTGCTGATAATAGAAGACGAACGTCAACTCTCCGACGACATCGTGAATTTTCTTGGCAGGGAAGACTATCTCTGCGAACAGGCGTTCACCTACAACGACGCCTTGATGAAGGTCGGCGTATATGAGTACGATTGCATCTTGCTCGACCTGATGCTTCCGGATGGCAGCGGTCTCGACATCCTGCGGCGCATCAAGAGCCGTTCTCCGAAGACCGGAGTGATAATAGTATCGGCAAAAAGCTCGACAGACGACAAGGTGGAAGGACTGAAAATCGGAGCCGACGACTATCTGGCAAAGCCGTTTCATCTGTCGGAACTGAGTATGCGTGTGTTCGCCTTGCTGCGACGCAACAACTTCATGGGCACAAACACGCTGCGCAGCGGCGATATATCAATCGACCTGCCGGGCAGAAGGGCTATGGTGGGAGACAACGTACTCGATTTGACGAAAACCGAATACGAGCTGTTGCTCTTCCTGATAGAGAACAGAAAACGGGTGGTGTCGAAAAGCGCGGTGGCGGAACACCTCAGCGGAGACATTGCCGACATGCTCGACGACTTTAACTTTATCTACGCACACATAAAGAACCTGAAAGCGAAACTTGCGGCGGCAGGCGTCAGACGTTGTATCAAGACATATTACGGCACGGGCTATAAATGGATTAACGAAGATGAATGACAACGACAATACATCGCCGCTGAAAGAGCGTGGCACGAAACTTCGCGACCATGTGTCGAAGGCTGCCGTGGCAGATGGCGGCACATGTAGGGAACGCGGGCACAAAAGCCTGATGTATAAGTCCATGAGCCTGTTCCTTATCTGTGCCGCCGCGGTATTCCTGATTACGGCTCCGCTGTTTTACTTCCTTACCAAACATTTCTATGCCGAGGACATGATCGACATAATTGAATCGGTAAAGAGCGGCAACGGCATACCGCCGCTCGACCTCGAACGTGATATAATGGAAGGTCTGATGTTGCAGTACCTGTTGACATGCGTCGTCATCGCGTTCTCGCTATTCATCACCCTGCGCTTTGTCACACGCCGCCTTTGGCAGCCTTTTGATGATACCCTGCGCAAGACGGAAAGTTTCAGACTGGCACAGAGCGATGTGCCGACGTTCGCGAATACCGACATACGGGAATTTGCGAGCCTAAACAGCTCGATAGAAAGACTGATGCGCAAAGATAAAGAGACATTCCGTATACAGAAAGAATTTACCGAAAACGCGTCGCACGAACTTCAAACACCGCTCGCGGTGATACGCGGAAAGCTTGATCTCCTGATGCAGGAGAACCTCAGCAAACGGCAGATGCTTCTCCTTGCAGACATCAACAGACAGACAATACGCATCGGAAACCTCAACCGAAACCTGTTGCTGCTTGCCAAGATAGACAATGCGCAGTATCTGACGACAGAAGAAATCGATTTGGAAAACGTGGTTTCGGCAATAATTCCGATGTGCGAAGTGTTCGGACGTGACGTCTTTATCCGTTTTAACGACAACGCCGCACATCATAAGTTTATGATCCGCGCCAACGAAACGCTGCTCGAAAGCATGCTGAAAAATCTTATAGTTAACGCCATCCGCAATACCGCAGCCGGAGGAGAGATTACAATCGTGACGCAAGACGGGCTCCTTACTGTAAGCAATCCGTCGGCTGACGGAGTGCCGCTCGACAGAGACAAACTGTTCATGCGCTTTAACACGACGGGCACACATGGCTCAGGCAACGGATTGGGGCTGGCAATCGTGAAAGCGATATGTGACTTCCACGGCTGGAAAGTGGAATATGTTTTTGAGAAGAACATGCACAAATTCAAAGTAGATTTTAACCGCATCTCTCAATGAATAAGGTAACACAGGCGACAGCTGTGCAGAGACCGTAGGCAAGAGACAAACTTTTGCAAAACTGTTGAAATCGTATAATCCGAAATTTAACTTCTTCTTAACAAGAAATTCAAACTTTATGCTAAATCCATAGATATTTTTGCAAGTGCCGGAAATGGCAGACAGATGTGTCGGCTGACGGCAGGAAAACCTGCCTCGCGCCACGTCGCTTCGCTGCAAAAACATCAATCAAGAGATATGGATTTATTGTATGGTTTGTTATTGTTTCTTTCGTCAGTCGACGAAAAGGCGCTGCTGCTCGTCAACGGGCTGCATTCACCCTTTTTTGATGGTGTGATGTGGACCGTAAGCGACAAGACGGTATGGCTGCCTTTGTATATATTTCTTGCCGTGGCTGTATGCCGCCGCCACTCGTGCCGCGACGCCGTGATATGCCTTCTTGCCGTAGTTGCGGCGATAGCAGCCACCGACCAGACCTGCGGCTCTTTGCTGCGCCCCTTGTTCGGGCGCCTGCGTCCGTCAAATCCCGACAACCCCGTAGCGGCTTTTGTTCATATCGTAAATAATTATCGGGGCGGCAACTACGGCTTCCCTTCTTGTCATGCAGCTAATTCTTTTTGTCTTGCCGTGTACCTTTCTTTATGTTTCCGTGGCAAGAGAGCTGCCGTCTTACTCTTTACGTGGGCGGCTTTGGTGAGTTATTCGCGTGTCTATCTCGGCGTGCATTACCCGGGTGACGTCATTGGCGGGATGTTTGTCGGCAGCGTTTATGCCGTCACCTTTTTCTATATATACGTCGTGGCGGTGTCTGAAAGTAAACCCGCCGTGCAGGCGGCGAGGCTTATGTTTTACAATGTGAGCCGGAGGTTCGGGCACTTACAGGTGTTTGCAGAGGTCTTGATTTGTTATGTAAGAAAGAGCTTTCGGGTCAAAAGGTTACGATAGCGGACGTAAGTCAGTTGATTTCATGCTCCCTCTTTCTGAGCGAAACGATAACTAACGTTGGTTTCTTTTTGGCGTATCCTCGTTCTGACGGCTCTTCTTGTTGCTTGAAACGGTCGGTGGGGTAGGGCTTTGTTACTTTTCGATTTCTCTCAGGGTCTTCACCGCATCGCCCACGGTCTTAACTCCGTCGACTATCATCATTCGTCGTCCGCTAACCTCTTTAAGGTTGCATCTGCGCGGGTTGCGCCCGATGTAATCTATCACTTTGTCAAAAGTCTTGCTCCGATAATAGGCGCTCATCGGGTTACCGACAAATTGCATGCGCATCTGTCCCATGCGCAGGATAATCTTTTCGCAACCGAGGCGCTTGCCGATGCGGCGCAACGGAACGACCTGCAACAACTCTTCGCCTTCGTGAGGCACGGCTCCGAAACGGTCGACGAGCCTCGAACGGTAGGCGTCAAGCCCCGCGTCGTCGGTTATGTTGTCGAGTTCGCGATAAAGAAGCATACGTTCGCTGCTGCTCGGAACGTATAAGTCGGGCAGATACATTTCGAGGTCGCTCTCTATGGCGCAGTCTTCCACAAAGTCGTCGCCCGTGAAGTCGCGACCTGCCTGCATCTCTTCTTCGTATATTTCGCCGAACTCGTCGTTTTTAAGTTCGGTTACCGCCTGATTAAGAATTTTCTGATAAGTCTCGTAACCGAGGTCTTCCATAAATCCGCTTTGCTCCGCTCCGAGCAGATTTCCTGCTCCGCGAATGTCGAGATCCTGCATCGACAGGTTAAAACCGCTGCCCAGTTCAGAGAATGTTTCGAGCGCTTCGAGACGGCGGCGAGCCTCTTGCGTGAGCACAGACTTGGGCGGTGCCAGCAGATAACAGAACGCCTTGCGGTTGCCTCGACCCACTCTGCCTCGCATCTGGTGCAGGTCTGACAGTCCGAAACGGTGCGCGTCGTTTATTATTATCGTGTTTGCGTTGCTTATATCTATGCCGTTTTCAACGATTGTTGTTGACAGGAGCACGTCGTAATCGTGGTTGATGAAACCCAGAAGTATCTTCTCCAATTCCTCCGGTTTCATCTGTCCGTGACCTATCGCCACGCGTGCGTCTGGCACGTATTTGTTAATCTGCATGGCAAGCTCGGGCAGATTGTTGATGCGGTCGTTGACGAAGAATACCTGACCGTTGCGGCTCAGCTCGAAGTTTATAGCCTCGGCGATTATCTCTTTGTCGAAAGTGTGAACCTCGGTGCTTATGGGATAACGGTTTGGTGGCGGCGTGCGGATAATGCTCATGTCGCGCGCCCCCATCAGAGAGAACTGCAACGTGCGTGGAATAGGCGTTGCCGACATCGTCAGAGTGTCGACGTTTGTCTTCATCTTTCGCAACTTCTCTTTCACCGAGACGCCGAATTTCTGCTCCTCGTCGATGATGAGAAGTCCGAGATCTTTAAACTTGACGGTCTTTCCTATCAGTTTATGCGTACCTATTATTATATCAATCTTTCCGTCGGCAAGGTCGGCAATGACCTCCTTTGTCTTCTTTGCGCTGCGCGCCCGGGATAGGTAATCCACCCTGACGGGGAAGTCTTTAAGGCGTTTCGTGAAGGTTTGGTAATGCTGATATGCAAGCACCGTGGTCGGCACAAGCACGGCTACCTGCTTTGAGTCGCAAGCCGCCTTGAATGCAGAGCGCATAGCCACCTCAGTCTTTCCAAAGCCCACATCGCCGCATACCAGACGGTCCATCGGGCGCGGGCTTTCCATATCAGCCTTGACATCGTTGGTTGCTTTCAGCTGGTCGGGGGTGTCCTCATACATGAAGCTCGCCTCCAGCTCGTGCTGCATGAACGAGTCGGCACTGAAAGCAAAACCTTTCTCATGCCGGCGGGCGGCATACAGCCGGATAAGGTCGCGTGCAATGTCTTTAATTCTCTTCTTGGTGCGCTCTTTAAGTCTGTCCCATGCGCCGGTGCCAAGCGTGCTCAGACGTGGCGGAGTCTCGCTGTCACGCCGCTTGTATTTTGATATTTTATAAAGCGAATGGATGCTTACGTCCACCTTGTCGTTGTTTTGGTAGACAATCCGGATCATTTCCTGATAACTGTTTCCTGCCGGTACGCGCACAAGTCCTGCGAATTTGCCGATGCCGAAGTCCACATGTACGATGAAATCGCCCGGCTCCATCTCCTGCAACTCTTTCATCGTAAGCGCCATCTTGCCGCTTCTTGCGGCGTCGGAGCGAAGAGTGTATTTGTGAAAGCGGTCGAATATCTGGTGATCCGTAAAGAAACAAGCCTTCAAAGTGTTGTCTGTGAAACCCTCATGGAGCGTTCCTACAATAGAATTAAGTGGATAATTATTTTTTAATGAAGAATTAGAGCCGGCATTGTTTGTTGTAAGAGAGTAATCTTCATCCTTGGTTCCCGAAGATTTTTCATTGTTCATTATTTCTTGAAGGCGTTCATGCTGCTTGCTGCTGTCGGCAAGTACGTAAATCTTATAACCTTGAAGAATGTAATCTTCGAAAGCTTTTGCAAGCAAATCGAAATTCTTATGGAATAAAGGTTGCGGCGTGATATTGAATGAGAGCTTGGCGTCCGGTGTCCCCGTCGGTGTGTTTCCAATCTCGATACGTCGGAAAGAAGTCGCCTCTGAAACAAATTTTGCACCGGTGATGAGCATGTTCTCTGCCTTCAACTCTTTCATTGCCGCATGTTGCTCGACCTCTGTCAGACCTTCAAGGCGTTCTTTCTTAACCTGAGAAGAGAAACCGTCGGTGAACGTTCGGTCAAGAACGTCGCGAACAAAGGCGAGGTCTTTCATTACGAGAATTGCGTCTTCGGGCAGAAAACCAAGGAAAGAAACCTTCTCTTCCGTCAGCGTGGCAAGCTCCGGCACAATCACAATGCTCTCTTTCTTATCCTTCGACAACTGACTTTGCACTTCGAACGTGCGTATGGAGTCAATCTCATCGCCAAAGAAGTCGATACGGAACGGATATTCACTGCTGAATGAGAAGACGTCGAGAATACTTCCGCGGAGAGCAAATTGCCCCGGTTCGTAAACATAATCCACCTCTGTAAAACCGAAGTCGCGTAACGTCCCGCTGAGTTTTATCACGTCGTGCTCTTCGCCGATACGCACAGTTATTCTTCTCTCGTCAAGTCTTTTGCGTGATACAACAAGCTCGCTCATCGCCTCCGGGCATGTAACGATAAACAGAGAATTGCCGCTTTGGTCTTTTGATCTATCTGCAATTTCAGACAGACGGCTTAATACTTCGGTGCGTAAAATCTCGTTGGCTGCATCTCGCTGACCATATTTTATATGGCGTCGGTAAGAAGACGGGAAGAACAACACATCCGTTTTACCGGCAATACGCATTAAATCGTGGTAGAAATATCCCGCCTCGTCAGTGTCGTTAAGAATGAAAATAGCTACGGACGGAGCGCTTTTAGCGGTTGCCGCGAACATTACCGGTGCGGCGGACGCAACGAGCCCTTGCAGGAAAACGGTCTTTACAGACTTGTCTTCCAGTATTTTCGCCAATGCCGCTGTTTGCGGTGATTTGGCGTATAAATCATAAATTTCTTTTATGTCCATCTCTGTTTGGGTCTGCCGAGTGGTCCTGAATAATTGTTTCAGACTGCATTAAATTAAGTTATAAATCAAGTCTCACAGGGCAAAGGCTATATCTTTAAAGAACAAAAGCTATTCTCCCGGTCGGCGATTGTCTTCAATGTAAAATTATTCCTGTAAAAATCCGTCCTGATTTTGCACCAAGTCTGCGTGCCGAGAAATAATCTTCAAAGTTGTTGAAAGTGCAAATCTTTGTTTCGGTTATGTTGTTTCCTGTTAATCCCGAGCCTGTAAGTTGAAGACGGTTGCATTTCGGCAGGTCGATATGCCATTTGTCTTTGCGCAGGCTTATCTCACGCATGTTAAAGCCGGATGATGCAAACTCGTCATAAACCTCATCGCCGACTTCGAATGCTTCAACCGATATTCCGGGACCGATAACGGCTTTCAATAACTCGGGACGTGAGCCGAAAGCCTGTTTCATATCTTCAACAGCTTTCTCGGCAATTCTCTTTACCGTGCCACGCCACCCTGCATGGACAGTCGCTGCTGCTTGATTTTCCGGGTCATAGATAATTATTGGGATGCAGTCGGCTGTGGATACGCCGATACAGACTTCTCTTTCTTGTGTCATCAGGGCGTCGATGCCTTCAAGACTTGTTGCCTTTTCCGTTTCTGACGATAGTAAGAATTCTTTTGATATCAAGGCAAATTTTGTCTCATGCGTTTGATGCGGCATGATGATACGCTCTTTTGCGACATTCAGTTCCTTGCTAAGTAATTCAAGGTTCTTGCAGATTGCATTCTTGTCGTCGCCGCAAAAGCGATTGATATTCATTCCACCGTATGCACCTTTGCCGTAACCGCCGTGCCGGGTCGTGCTGAAAGCTGTAACGTTTCCAGATATGTCATAATACGTCAGCATTTTCCTTGAAGCTTAACGAAAAATGATTTGTTGGATGAAACATCTGCTGTTAAAGGATCTTTTACAAGAGTTTATTCTTCATCTTCTTCGATATCAAAGAACTCAATGTCGTCTTCGTCGATAAATTCTATATCGTCTTCGCCTTCAAATCTTAGTTCGTCAGGCAGACTTTCAAGACACTTGTCGCGGTGAACAAGAGTGTCTTCGGCTGTAATCTCTTGCAATTTATTACTCTCGCTGTTAAGTTCGCGCCATAAAACGTCCTTCAATTCGTCGATGCCTTGCCCCGTTACAGACGATATAAATACCACCTGGATATCTTTGGGCGTGGTGTCCCGCAGCATTTCAATAAGCTCGTCATCGAGCAGGTCGCTCTTTGTTACTGCGAGGACGCGATGCTTGTCGAGCATTTCGGGATTGAAGTTTTTCAGCTCGTTGAGCAATATTTCGTATTCTTTGTGGATGTCGTCTGTGTCGCCGGGCACCATGAAAAGCAATAATGAGTTGCGTTCTATGTGCCTGAGGAAACGTAATCCGAGTCCTTTTCCTTCGCTGGCGCCCTCTATAATGCCCGGAATGTCGGCCATGACAAACGACTTTTTGTCATGATAACTTACTATTCCGAGTGATGGCTCGAGCGTTGTGAAAGGATAGTTGGCAATCTTCGGGCGGGCACTCGACAATGATGAGAGCAGCGTGCTCTTGCCCGCGTTAGGAAAACCGACAAGACCTACGTCTGCAAGAAGTTTCAATTCGAGTATAATTGTCATCTCTTCCATCGGCTCTCCCGGCTGTGCGTAGCGTGGCGCTTGGTTAGTGGCGCTGCGGAACTGAAAGTTTCCAAGACCACCACGACCGCCTTTAAGCAACAGCACAGTCTGTCCGTCGTAAGTCACGTCGCAGACATATTTACCCGTTTCGGCATTATAAACCACCGTTCCGCACGGCACGTCTATATACTGATCCTTGCCGTCCGTACCGTGACATTTGTCTCTTCCGCCGTTGCCTCCGTGCTCTGCGAAGACGTGGCGTTGGTATTTCAGGTGCAGCAATGTCCAATAATTGTGGTTGCCGCGTAGGTAGATACTGCCGCCTTTGCCACCGTCGCCTCCGTCAGGACCGCCGTTAGGGTTGTATTTGACGTGGCGCAGGTGCATCGAACCTTTTCCGCCCTTTCCCGAGCGGCAGTATATCTTAACGTAGTCTACAAAATTAGATTCGGGCATATTAAGCTGTTTAAGATGTTAGGGATGAATAAAAAGAAGATTGATGAGCAGCCGAATTTAGTTTATAAATTACCGACGCCCATCAATCTGAATGATTACAAATTGTCAATTATTTTGCAAATATCAGAGAAAATGCGGTCCAATTCACCGAAACCGTTGACGTGGTGATGGATATTCTCTTTCGCGTACCATTCTATCAGAGGTGCCGTCTGGTTGTGGTAAACGGTAAGACGTTTGCCGATTGTCTCTTCGTTGTCGTCTGAACGACCGCTTTCCTGTCCTCTTTTAATGAGGCGTTTCATCAGTTCTTCTTCCGGAACGTCAAGCTCTATCATTGCAGACACTTTGTGTCCGCGCTCGTCAAGCATTTTTTTCAGCGCCTCCGCCTGCGGTATAGTGCGGGGAAATCCATCGAAAATAACGCCTTCATGGTCTTTGCCAAAGCCGTCGTAAACACTTGCAAGGATGTCAATCATCAACTCATCGGGTATCAACTGACCTTTGTCAATGAATTGTTTTGCCGTTTTTCCGAGTTCTGTCTCGTTCTTAATCTCATTGCGCAGTACGTCGCCGGTCGAAATATGTCCCAGTCCGTACTTCTTGATCATCAGATCGCTTTGTGTTCCCTTGCCTGAACCGGGCGCACCGAAAATTACAATATTTTTCATCTTTTTACTTTAAAACATTATAATAAAGAAAGAACGCTATCATCAAACAGCATCCCTTCTTCTGTTGTTTATTCTTGATTTGTAATAGTCTTACTCTTCAACCAGAGTGTAAATGTCACGCAGGTTGCGTCCCTGCTGGTCGTAATCCAATCCGTATCCCACGATAAAATCATTCGGAATACTCATTGCCGCATATTCCACATTGATGTTGACTTTCAGCCTGTCGGGCTTTAAAAGCAACGTACATATGTGTACGGACTCCGGATTGCGTGTCCCCAAGCTGTCAATCATTCTCTTGATCGTAAGTCCTGACTCGACGATGTCTTCAAGAATGATCACCGTTCTGCCTGTAAGGTCCTCGTTGATACCGAACACTTCCTTTATCTTACCTGTCGACATCGTGCCTTGGTAAGATGCAAGTTTAACGAAAGAGATTTCGCATGGAATGGTAATTCTTCTCATCAAATCGGCTGCAAAGATAAAAGAGCCGTTAAGAACGGCAATAAACAGCGGGTTCTTGCCTGCCATATCTTTGTTGATGCGTTCTGCTACGGCATCCACGTACTTCAATATTTCCGCCTCCGGATATGAGATACTGAATTTTTTGTCGTGAATTTTTATTGTGGACATAGTACCTTTTTTATATTTTGGGACAAAATTACTAAAAATATATCAAACATTAATAATTGAATGACATTAATTTTGTATTTTTGCACTGATGAAGATTTTTACCGGCGCTCAGATACGTGAGCTTGACAAATATACGATAGAAAATGAGCCCATTAAGTCGATTGACTTGATGGAAAGGGCTGCCCGGGCTGTTACACGTGCCATTACAGAGATGTGGGACAGCGAGCAACCGGTGGTTGTTTTTGCCGGTCCCGGCAATAACGGAGGCGACGCTTTGGCGGTGGCAAGAATGCTGTCGGAACTTCAATATCAAGTTGATGTTTATCTTTTTAATATAACAGGCAAGCTGTCAGATGATTGCGCTGTCAATAAACAACGACTTTCCACATGCCGCTCGATAAAGAGTTTTACCGAGGTTATAGATGAATTTGATCCTCCTACGCTTGAAGCCGACATGCTTGTTGTAGACGGATTGTTCGGCTCTGGCTTGAACAAACCGCTTACCGGAGGCTTTGCCTCGCTGGTGAAATATGTCAATCAGTCTCCTTCAACGGTTGTTAGTATAGATCTTCCCTCGGGACTTATGACCGAGGATAACACTTATAATGTAAGAGCCAACATCATACAGGCCGACGTCACGCTGACGTTGCAACAGAAAAAACTCTCCTTCCTGTTTCCCGAAAGCCGTCGATTTATTGGCAAACTGAAAGTTCTTGACATCCGGTTAAGTCAGGAAGGTATGTCCAAAACCCTTTCTCAATACAGCATTCTCGATGCAGACATGTTGCGTCCGCATCTTCTTTATCGTGACGAATTCGCACATAAGGGCAACATGGGCAACGCTCTTATTGTTGCCGGCAGTTACGGAATGGCGGGTGCCGCCGTGCTTTCCGCCAAAGCATGTCTTAGGAGCGGTGTCGGCAAAGTTTATGTCAGAACCCCCAGAAAGAATTGTTCGATATTACAAATGACGGTCCCTGAGGCTGTGATGTGCCTTGATAAAGACGAGACATGCTTTACCGAAGCCGTTGACGTCACTGACTATGACGCTCTCGGAATAGGTCCGGGACTCGGTCAGAATGAGACCACCGCCATTGCCTTTATCACACAAATAAGACGTATGCAAGTGCCGGTGGTTGTCGATGCCGACGGCATTAATATCCTTGCAAGTCACCGGGCATGGCTGCAACAGTTGCCGAAAGAAATTATAATGACGCCTCATCCCAAAGAGTTTGAACGCTTGGCAGGCAACCATTTCAGCGACAGTTACGAACGTTTGAGCAACGCCCGCGACATGGCGGAGCGCCTTCAAGCATACATACTCCTGAAAGGTCACAACTCGGCTTTGTGCCTCCCGGACGGTAATATCGTGTTCAATTCCACGGGAAACGCGGGCATGGCTACCGCCGGAAGCGGCGATGTGCTGACAGGAATAATAACCGGCTTGCTCGCCCGGGGTTACAAACACGCCGATGCTTGTATGCTCGGAATGTATGTTCACGGGCTTGCCGGTGACCTCGCAGCCGCCGAAACGGGAATGGAAAGCCTCGTAGCGAGCGACATAATAAGGTTTTTGCCGGCGGCGTTTAAGTCTTTATACGGTGAATAACGGCGCATGAAGTTATGGCGAAAAATACTTTCCACGGAGCGAGTGGAGCGTTATCTACAATCGAAAACCTACTTCTTTTATTTTAAAAACAATCTCAAAATAAAACATTTTAAACATGAAAAAACTTATATTCTTTTCTATTCTGCTTGTTGCAGGCATGCAATCCTTGCACGCACAGAAAGGAAAGAACGTAACGGAGGGCACCGGATACTATCTTCCTCGTACCGAACTGGATTTTGCCGTAAGGATTGAGAAAACCTCATACACCCCCGGCGAATTCTCGATGTACGCCGAAAAATACATGAAGATGAAAGATGTGCCGCAGCAGCCTGTTGTCACTTATCGCATAATAGGGCTTAATCTCAGCTCTTTCGGAGAGCGTGACACGTCAAAATATTATATCGCCCCGACAGACGGAAAGCACAACATTCAGTCAATGGAGGTCGATGAGAACGGAGTGCTGCTTGCCGTTAATGCGAAAGGACGAAGCGTGAAACAGCCCGAGAGCTTTACTCCTGCCGAGAAGCCGAAGGCTCTCAATCCGCGTGATTACATGAACGAAGATATCCTTTCGGCGGGAAGCACGGCAAAGATGGCTGAACTTTGCGCCTTGGAGATATATGATATACGTGAAAGCAAGAGTCTCCTCAGTAAGGGACAGGCGGAGTTTATGCCCAAAGACGGCGCCCAGCTGCGTATCATGCTGGACAATCTTGCTACTCAGGAGAAAGGACTTATGCAACTCTTCGCCGGCGTGACTGTCAAAGACACCACCGAGACCGTGATACGTTTCATTCCGGAAAAGGCAGAGACGCGCCGCCTCTTGTTCCGTTTTTCCAAATGGATGGGCATGACGGATGCCGACGACCTTGGCGGCAATCCTTATTATATCAGCATAGAAGACAAGCATATTACGCCCTCGATACAAGACAATGTGCTCAGCGTCAAGCCCGCAAAGGATAACGGCGGAATATATGTCAACCTGCCGGGCAAGATAAAACTGACTCTGCATCGCGGCGAAGAGCAGTGGGCGGCATACGAACTTTATGCCGCGCAGTTCGGTCGTGTGGAACAGCTGAACGACGAGATGTTCGGCAAGAAATGGTTTACGGGCATTGTCCTCAATCCTGTTACCGGAAATATGGAAAGTTACAGCACGGAGCCGGTGAAGAAATGAAAATATTGAAAAGTTGAAAAGTTGAAAGATTGAAATATAGAAATATAGAAAAGTGAAAAGGTGAAAAGAGTCTGACCTTGGTCGATGTTCCTGCACCTTTTCACTTTTTATGTATCTAAAAATCAGTAAATAAAATTTAAAAAGCAGACTTTTGATGCAAGGAATGTGTCGCCTTGATGTTTTACTGATGAACAAACATGGAATATAAAGTTATGAAAACAAAGAATTTTTTTGCAGTGGCACTGTTTGCCTTAGTGTCTGTCTTCACGATGTTTTCCTGTGACGACAACGACGATGTTGTTTGGTATTACCCCTCTTCGCCCAATGCACTGGTGACGGTGAAGCCTGTTACTGACGGCACTTTCTATCTTCAACTGGACGACAGTACGACGCTCTACCCCGTAAACGTTAAGAAGTCGCCCTATGGTGACAAGGAAGTAAGGGCTTTGGTCAGATATTCCGAGGTGGACAATGTTAACGTCGATTACACCAAGTCGGTCTCAATCCATTGGATTGACAGCATCCTTACCAAGGATGCGGTGCCGTATCTCGGCGAAGAAAACATCGAACAGTACGGCGAAGACCCCATCGAGATAGTGAAAGACTGGGTCAACATTGCAGAAGACGGTTATCTCACGCTGCGTTTCCGCACACGTTGGGGCAGAACGGACAAGGCGCATTGGCTGAACCTTGTTGTAGGAAAGAACCCTGACGACCCGTATGAAGTGACATTCCGCCACAACGCTTACGGCGATCTTGACGGCGAGTGGGGTGATGCTCTTGTAGCTTTCAGACTGAAAGACCTGCCCGATACAAACGGCGAAACGGTAAAACTGACTCTGAAATACCTTTCTTTCAGCGGCGAAAAGACCATACAGTTCGACTATTGCACACGTAAATCTTCGGGCAGTTCTACGGTTACTGACATTCCGAGGTATCTGTCCCGTGTGAAATAATACGACCCTTAATTTAAGGTAAAACTCGGTAAATGTATCAGGAGTTGAAGGAGTCAATGGAGTAAAAGAAATCTTCTTTAACTCCCTTGGCTCCTAAAATCTTGTTTCCGAACGTTCAAAACAACCGATGACAGGCGGCGAAGGATATAACGAAAAAGAACTTCTTGGGCTTATACACAGCGGCGATCGTGCCGCGTTGAGGCTTCTTTATGACAGCTATTCGGGAATTATGGCTGCCGTATGTGCCCGTTATATCGTTTCGGAAGACGACCGTAAGGACGTGCTCCAAGAGTGTTTTATAAAAATATTCAAGTCTGTCGCACACTTTGAATACCGCGCCGAAGGCTCTTTAAGGTCATGGCTTGTGCGCATAACGGTGAACGAATCGCTGCGCTTCTTGAAAAACAATGCCGCCAACGACCTTCTTGTGAGAGATGCCGAACTGCCCGATGTTGTTGAAGAACCCGAGGTCGACGGCATTTCCGACGACCTCATTAACGAATTTATCCTATCGATGCCGCCCGGTTACCGTGCGGTTTTCAACCTTTATGTATTCGAGCGGAAGAGCCATAAGGAAATAGCAGCCCTGCTCGGCATTGGCGAAAGCACGTCGGCGTCTCAGTTTTCGAGGGCGAAGGCGTATCTCGCCAAGCGCATAAACGACTATAAATCAGCTCATAAAAACGATTGATATCATGGAAGAACAATGGATGGAAAGTCTTAGACGCAGGTTTGCCGACCGACAGACGTCGGTGCCTGACAACCTTTGGGACGACATCTCCGCCGCTATGGGCGAGCAGAGATTGCCGTCGGCAAAGCCGTCCGTGCCGAAGAAGAAGGCTCGACGTATATCCTTGTGGTGGAGTAGGGCGGCGGCTGTTGCCGCCTGTGCCGCCGTGGTAGTCGGAATATGGTATTTCCGTGATGCGGAAACGGCTTATAAAACCGGTGTTGCCGACCGGACTGCCATGTCTCAATCGCAACTGCCGGAGTCGCAGGACGAGAGCGTCGTGGCGATGGATAAAACTGCGGAAGAAGACGGTAACGGCTTGCATGACAGCATGATAAGAGCTTTGAAGACAGTTGCTGCGAACGTCGCTCCCGGCATTATGGAGGAAGTTACGGAACAAACTGTTGAAAACGGTCAGGCTGATAAGGTTGCCGAAACAGCAGGAACGTCAGTCCCGACAGAACGTATAGCCGATAAGAACGATAAAAATAAGTCGCAGGACATTTACGAACGAAAGAACAAACTCCCGAAGGCTGACAATACGCTGTTTGCATACGCACCTGAAAAAAGACGCGAACGCGGCGTTTCTCTTGGCTTCTACGGTGCGGCGCCCTCGTCAATCGGCAGTGGCTCGGGCGGCGGTTTTCCTACCGTCAGGTCGTCTTATGTCCAAGCAGACGCCGGCATCGGAGATAAGAACATTCATACTCCGATGCGTTCGCATGCCTTGACCTACGGCACGGATGAACATTATGCCGTCAAGTCAAAACACCATCAGCCCGTAAGGTTCGGTGCATCCGTACGATTGCCCCTCAACGACCGGTGGGGCTTGGAGACGGGACTGAACTATTCGTACCTTTCGTCCGACTTTACCTTTGGCGACGAGCGTGGCGGTTACGACGTGCGTCAGCGCCTTCATTATGTCGGTGTTCCGCTTAACGTCAGTTGCAATCTTTGGCGCGTCGGCCGTTTTGCTGTTTATGCGTCGGCAGGCGGTGCGGTTGATTTCTGTGTCTCGGGACGTTCTGAAACAGATACTCACGCGGCTGGAACGACATCGCCCGCGTCGTCCGAGCGTATGCGTGAGACGCGCCCGCAACTGTCGGTCAGCGCAACGGCGGGCGTCGAATATAAGTTTACCGATGCGCTCGGCGTGTATGTAGAGCCGGGAGTGGCATATTATTTCGACAACGGCAGCGACGTGACGACCGTTTACAAGGATAAGCCGCTCAATCTTAATATCAACTTGGGACTGAGAATCGAACTTGATAAAAAGCGTTAAAATGCGGTGCTTTGTTTTAACATTTAAATCCCTTTTTTGCCGTTTTTCGCATGTCTGATATAATTTGACACGAAAAACGGCAAAATTTTATAGTTTTATTAAATGCCTGATAATCTGACGGTTACCTTTTTGTGAGCTATCTTCGGTGTTTTTCGGTTTTCTAAAAGGTAACCTTTTACAATGCAAAAGGCGGTCTTTTACAACGTGAAAGGTATGCTTTTGCAGCGCCAAATGCCTCCTTTTGCGTCGTCGTTTTCATGCTTTTTGAAGGCGAAATGCACGAATGTGTAATCTTTTTGGTTACATTCGGTGCTCTGATTTATACTAAACCGACATCCGGAAAGATGTTTCCTGACTTTAAAGACGCTGTTTTTGAAGAAATGAAATGTTAATTCCCAAACTGCAAGTTGTTAATAAATATAATATTTTTGATTTTATGTTGCATTGTTGGTTACAATTCACGGTTTTTATTATCAATATAAATAGGTGTTAGTTTAACTATCCTTTTTTTTATAAAGAAAATATTACAGATCATGAAAAATAGATTTTATTTGATTGCTTTTCTTGCCGGAATGGCGCTTACTGCATCGGCTCAAAAAATAGATTTTGACATAGCCAACAGGCAGACAGCTGAGGTGACGGAGGACGGCTTCGAGTCGTGGCAGGTGGATAAAGTGAAATCTGCATCAAAAAGTTTCAGCATTGACGGAACCTCTCAGTTGCAGATTGACATTAACTGTGGCGACGGCGACCCCGCAAACCGTACCCTGCGCTCCAACTGGGTAAAGGATATCGTGCATCAAAATTCTAAACTCGTTGGTGACGCCGTTGTGGTCTACGGATTGAACTCTGACGGAAACACGCCGACCCTGACGAAAGAGGCGGCAACGATGAACCTCGTCCTTACGGGCTTTTCGTCGGGAGAACACACCATGCTCTTGTACCTTAATATTACAGATGGTGGTTTTACGTCATGGGCTCCGTTGGATATCATGGTCGATGGGACAACCGTTCTTTCAGGGGTAATGATGTCAAACAGGGTTACGTCGCCATCGGCAAGTGCCACGGCGTATGTTAAGTTTGACGCAATGGAGGGAAAGCCTGTCAAAATCAGTATTGTTTCAAAACCGGAGTCAGGAAAGACTTACTCGACGACGGGTGTTTACTTGAATTCCGTTGTTTTTGACCGTCCCAATCCGAACGCTACCGCCGTCGATCCGTATCCGGCAAATCTTGACATGCACGCGCCGCACGACGCAGGCGCTATCGACCTGAAATGGACACAGGCTTCTACCGCCGTGAAGAACATTATTTATATGGGAACATCGGAGGATGATATGAAACTCGTTGCCGAAACATCTGATGCGACTTATCATCTCACGGGATTTTCAACCCATAACGTTTATTATTGGCGCGTCGATCAGCGCGACGCCGCCGGCAATGTTTATGAAGGCGATGTGTGGACGTTCCGTCCGAGGCGTCTCGCTTTCCCGGGTGCCGAAGGCTACGGACGTTTCGCGATAGGCGGACGGGGTGGCAGCGTTTATCATGTCACATCGCTCGAAGATTACACCGACGGCGATGCGCCGATACCGGGAACGTTCCGCTATGGAATAAAGGAGGTCGGCGGACCGAGGACAATAGTCTTCGATATTTCCGGAACGATTTACCTTAAAGCGCGCCTTACCTGCTCTGACCCTTACGTTACCATCGCCGGACAGACTGCTCCGGGTAAAGGCATTCTCTTCCGTGGTGCTCCCATCGGCGTCGCCAACGACGGAATAACCCGTTTCATACGTATGCGCCGCGGCTTTCACAATGACGATGAGGCGGATATGAACAAGGGACTTGACGGTCTTGGAATGGCGGGAAACAACAATGCGATTATGGACCACTGTTCCGTAGGCTGGACAATCGACGAGGCTTTCAGTTCTCGTAACGCGAAAAATATGACTTTACAACGCACGCTCATCAGCGAGGCTTTGAATAATGCCAATCATCCGAATTACACCAATGCCAACCACGGCTACGCGGCGACAATCGGTGGTGATACAGGTTCATACCATCACAACCTTCTGGCGCATAATGAGGGACGAAACTGGAGCCTTAGCGGTGGACTTGATGGCAAAGGGGCTTACGCCGGAAGCCACGACATATTTAATAATGTGGTCTACAACTGGGGTGGACGTGCCACCGACGGAGGTACACACGAATGCAACTTCGTGAACAACTATTATAAAATGGGACCTGCAACGTCGCAAAAATATCTGTTGCGCGCCCAGCTTGAAGGCACGGGAACGGGTTCGCAGGCTTATTATGTAAGTGGAAATATTCGCGAGGAGACAAGTGGAAAACTTACCGCCGATAAGGAAGGAACGACTTATAGATATGAAAAGTCCGGCGGACAGGTGGTCGACTGGGATGTCTTTGTCGACAAACCGTTCTTCGAGTCATACGCGACAATCGAGTCGGCAAAGCTCGCTTACAAGACAGTTCTTTCAGATGTCGGTGCAAATATGCCGTTCTTCGACGAGCACGATGTTCGCATGATTAACGAAACTCTTAGCGGAACTTACTCGAAAAAGGGTAGTAAGACCGGAAAGAAAGGTCTTATCGATCGTGAGACAGACTCGGAGGGATATTCTTACTTCCCGCTTACGGGCGATGTAAGAAACTCTGATTTCGACACCGATCAAGACGGAATGCCGAACTGGTGGGAGAATGTCAAAGGGCTTGATCCCTATGTGGCAGACAACAACAGCTATTATGACGCCAACGGATATACGGCTCTCGAAGAATATCTTAACTGGATAGCAGAGCCGAATTATCAAATTAATGCAGGTGTAGAAACCGAGGTCGTTGACCTCAAAACATTGTTCGCAGGATTTAAAGGTTCTACCTTTTATAATATAATAGGTGTTCCCACGGGATACGAAATGCACGAAAAAGATGCAAAGCTGTTTGTCACTCCGCCTGCAAACGTATGTGAACTCGTATCGGTAAAAGTATCGGCTGATGATGGAGACGGTGTCGGCAGCATGACGCGCGTCGTTAATCTTTACGTTGTCGGAGATGCAAGTGGCATTGGAAATATTGTCAAGACAGACAGCAATCCTGCAACAACGTACAATATTTATAATGTAAATGGTGTTTTGGTGAGAACAGGAAACGATACAACCGCACTCCAACCGGGGCTTTATATTCTTAAAGCAACGAACGGAAATAACACCAAATCCATTAAGATTATCAAGAAATAAAATTGATTTAAGTCAAAAATAAATAAAATTTTAGCCTTTTAACGAAAAAATAATTGAAAACTCTTGCGAGATTAAAAATATCGCCTTATCTTTGCACTCGCTTTCACTCCAAAAGTGACTGCATTTAGTTCTTTGAAAGATTGAAACAGACAGAAGTAGTACAAGAAAAGTCTCTTGTCG
>CAJMQT010000015.1 GCA_905215655.1 uncultured bacterium
AAAATAGTTCGTTCGTCTTTTTGTAATTCTTACGTCAGTTCGACGAATTTCGCCCCAAATCGGTCTAATGCGATTTAGGGTTAAATTCATCATCCCGACATTCTGCCAATAAAAAACAACAATACCGCCAAATTGCACATTTTGCAATCTAATGTGCAGCATTTTCTTTTAAATAATAACTTTTTATTGCTTTTTAATAACAATCTAAAATTTCTTTGTTAATTATTTTCTTAATTTGTTGTTCATTCACGGAAAATAGAGTAACTTTGCCCGAAATTTTGGAAAAGACAATAAAAAGTACGCTAAAATATGAAACATAAGTTGAGAAGTGCGGTATGCACAGAGGGCAGACGAATGGCGGGAGCCAGAGCGTTATGGGTTGCAACAGGCATGAAACAGGAGCAGTTTGGCAAACCTATCATTGCAATAGTCAACTCGTTCACACAGTTTGTGCCCGGACATACCCACCTGCATGAGATCGGACAGATAGTCAAAGCTGAGATAGAGAGCATGGGATGCTATGCCGCCGAGTTTAACACGATAGCCATCGACGACGGCATAGCCATGGGGCACGACGGAATGCTCTACTCCCTACCCTCGCGCGACATCATCGCCGACTCGGTGGAATACATGGTCAACGCGCATAAGGCGGACGCCATGATCTGCATTTCCAACTGCGACAAGATTACGCCGGGCATGCTTATGGCGTCGATGCGACTCAACATTCCGACCGTATTTTGCAGCGGCGGACCGATGGAAGCAGGACGCTGGAAAGGCGAGAACGCCGACCTTATAACGGCAATGGTGAAAGGTGCCGACACAAGCGTCAGCGACGAGGAGATGCGCGAGATTGAGTCGCGTTCATGTCCGGGTTGCGGCTGCTGTTCGGGAATGTTCACCGCAAACTCGATGAACTCGCTTACCGAGGCAATAGGCATGGCTCTTCCGGGCAACGGAACAATACTTGCGACGCACGAAAACCGCATCCGTCTGTTTAAAGACGCGGCAAGACAAATCGTCAACAACGCAATGAAATATTATGAGGAAGGCGACGAGAGCGTGCTGCCGAGAAGCATTGCAACGCGCGCGGCGTTCCTTAACGCGATGACACTCGACATAGCGATGGGCGGAAGCACCAACACCGTGCTCCACCTGCTTGCCGTGGCGCAGGAGGCGGGCGTGGACTTTAACATGAAAGACATAGACATGCTGAGCCGGAAAGTGCCATGTCTGTGCAAGCTCTCACCCAACACACAGAAATACAGCGTACAGGAGTGCAACCGTGCAAGCGGTATCTTCGGAATAATTAACGAACTTGCAAAGGGCGGTCTCATCAATGAAAGTGCCATACGCGTGGACGGCAAGACTCTCGGCGAACAACTCCGGAGATATGATATCACGGGAACGACGGTCGACGAAGAGGCTGACCGCATTTACAGAAGCGCCCCGGGCGGCAAGTTCTCGACAAAGATGGGCTCGCAGAACACCCGGTGGGAGACGCTCGACACCGACCGCAAGACAGGCTGCATACGCGACATCGAGAACGCATACACGAAGGACGGCGGTCTTGCCGTGCTCTTCGGAAACATCGCCAAAGACGGTTGCGTGGTAAAGACGGCAGGCGTTGACCCGTCGATATGGAAGTTCTGCGGTCCTGCCAAAGTGTTCGACTCGCAGGAGGCGGCATGCGACGGCATACTCGGAGGCAAGGTTCAGAGCGGCGATTGCGTGGTGATAACACACGAAGGACCCAAAGGCGGACCGGGAATGCAGGAGATGTTGTATCCCACCTCTTATATCAAGAGCATGCACCTCGGCAAAGAGTGCGCCCTGATAACCGACGGACGCTTCAGCGGCGGCACGTCAGGACTGAGCATCGGGCACATATCTCCCGAGGCGGCGGCAGGCGGCAACATCGGCAAAATAGTCGATGGCGACATCATTGAAATAGACATTCCCAACCGTTCGATAAATGTCAGACTGACAGACGAAGAGCTTGCGGCGCGCGAGCAGCGGCCTCTCACACGCAACCGCGTGGTCAGCAAGGCGCTCCGTGCATACGCGCAAAGCGTCAGTTCGGCAGACAAAGGCGGCGTGAGAATTATAGATTAAGCACAAAAGACAACCGAATGATTATCGAGGGTGACGCCGCCATGCCCCGGCAGACGACAGGCAGGACGACGGTCACTACTTGACAAAATCTTCAATACATATTATTTTTTATGGCAAAAGAAACTATTACCGGAGCAGAGGCGCTGATGAGGGCGTTGAAAGCCGAGAACGTGAAGACCATCTTCGGGTATCCCGGTGGCGCGATAATGCCCGTTTTCGACTCGCTTTACGATTACACACGCGGAGAAAAGAAAGCGTTTGACCACATTCTCGTGCGCCATGAGCAGGCGGCGACGCACGCCGCCGAAGGTTACGCAAGGGTAAGCGGCGAAGTGGGAGTATGTCTCGTAACCAGCGGACCGGGCGCGACAAACACTCTTACGGGTGTTGCCGACGCGATGATGGACTCGACTCCGATTGTCGTAATAGCCGGACAGGTGGGCGTTGCTGCGCTCGGTACGGACGCGTTTCAGGAGGTTGACCTCGTCGGAGTGGCTCAGCCGATAAGCAAATGGAGCTATCAGATACGCCGCGCCGAAGACGTAGCGTGGGCTGTAAGCCGCGCCTTCTATATCGCAAGATCAGGTCGCCCGGGTCCGGTAGTGCTCGACTTCCCGAAGAACGCTCAGGTATCGACAATGGAATACGAGCCTCAGCACGTGGATTTCGTGCGCAGCTACGTTGCTTATCCGCACCTCAACGAGGACGCCGTTAAGCAAGCAGCCGAACTGATCAACAGCGCAAAGAAACCATTTGCCTTGGTGGGACAAGGCGTAGAGCTGGGAAACGCGCACAAAGAACTGGTAGAATTTCTTGAAAAAGCCGACATCCCTGCGGCAAGAACGCTGCTCGGCTTATCGGCATTACCATCCAAACACCCGCTGAACATGGGCATGCTCGGCATGCACGGCAACTATGCGCCGAACAAGAAGGAGCAAGAGTGCGACGTGCTGATAGCCATCGGCATGCGTTTCAGCGACCGTGTGACCGGACGTCTCGACACTTACGCCAAACAGGCTAAGATAATTCATCTCGACATCGACAAGGCAGAGATTGACAAAAATGTGAAAACGGACGTGGCGGTGATTGCCGACTGCAAAGAGTCTCTGCCCGCAATAACCGCTCTTCTTAACAAAAACGACCACAGCGAATGGCGGGACAGCTTCGCTCCTTTCGCAAAAGAGGAGAACGAGAAGGTCATTCAGCCGGCTATTCACCCGCAAAGCGGACCGTTGCTGATGGGCGAAGTTGTCAACGCCGTTGCCGAGGCGACAGGCGGCGACGCCGTGTTGGTTAACGACGTGGGTCTTAACCAGATGTTCTCAAGCCGTTATTTCAAGTACAACAAGAAACGTTCCATTGTAAGCAGCGGCGGTCTCGGCACAATGGGCTTCGGTCTGCCCGCCGCCGTAGGAGCAGCTTTCGGAGCACCGGACAGAACGATTTGCATCTTCACCGGCGACGGAGGACTGCAAATGAGCATACAAGAACTCGGCACGATAATGGAACAACAGACGCCGGTAAAAATCATTCTGATGAACAACAACTATCTTGGCAACGTGCGGCAATGGCAGGACATGTTCTTCGACAAACGCAAATCATTCACCAGAATGCTTAATCCCGACTACGGAAAGATTTGCGACGGCTACCACATTCCTTACACCTTTGTCTCTGAAAGAAAAGATCTTAAAGACGCGATAAGCAGAATGCTGACCACCGACGGACCGTATCTGCTCGAATGTGCGGTAAGGGAAGAGGAGAACGTTCTGCCGATGACGCCTCCCGGAAAGTCGGTAGACGAAATGATGTTGGAAATAAATATTTAAGAGAAAGCAATGGAAACATCGGAAAAGAAATTATATACGCTGCTGGTTTACTCGGAAAACATCGCCGGCATTCTTAATCAGATAACCGCCGTCTTCACACGTCGGCAGGTAAATATAGAGAGCCTCAACGTGTCGGCGTCAAGCATCGAGGGCGTTCATAAGTACACAATCACGGCTTGGAGCGACGAAGACCAGATAACGAAAATAACCAAACAAATTGAGAAGAAGATTGATGTGATAAAGGCAAACTTCTATACTGACGACCAACTGTTCATCCGTGAAGTAGGACTTTACAAGCTGTCTACCCCCGAAGTGCTTGCCAATCCGGAAATATCACGGCTCATCAGAAAGGCCGACGCCCGCATGATGGAGGTCAATCCGACGTTTTGCAGCGTTATGATGAGCGGCGTCACGGAAGAGATTATCGGTCTTTATTACGCTTTGGAGAAGTTTAACTGCCTGCTGCAATACACCCGCAGCGGACGGATAGCAATAACCCGCAGCACGGTGGAACAGGTAAGCGACTTCCTCGACATGCAGGAAAAAAGCAGAAAAGATAATGTTGAGTAAAATAGGAAAATACGAATTCTTGGCAGAACCGTTTCATTGCGACTTCTCCAAGCGGCTGTTCATGGGGCACTTAGGTAACCATCTGCTCAACGCAGCCGACTTTCACTCGTCTGAAAGAGGGTTTGGCATGACCTACTTGAACCCCATTCACAAGACGTGGGTGCTTTCAAGACTGGCAATCGAGATGTCGGAAATGCCGGCACAGTACTCCCGTTTCAATGTGGAAACGTGGGTCGAAAGCGCCATGAGATACTTTACGAACCGCAACTTCCGCATTGTCGACACAGAGGACGAGAACAAAATATACGGCTACGGACGAAGTATCTGGGCAATGATAGACACCGATACAAGGCAGCCGCAGAACATTTTGGAGATCAGGGACGGTGAGATAATGAACTATGTCGAGACAGACAAGCCCTGCCCCATCGACAAACTGACGCGAGTAAAGATGAACAATGACGCCGAATTTGTCTGTTCCTTGAACACGACCTACAACGATGTCGACGTAAACGGACATATTAATAGCGTGAAATACATCGAGCACGTGCTCGACCTTTTCAATCTTGAACATTATAAGACGCATCGCATCAAGCGCTTCGACATAGCCTACGTTGCGGAAAGTTACTACGGCGACCGTCTCAAATTCTACCGCGAGACGACGGCGGAAGACGAGTATTGCGTGCGGATAACAAGAACCGCGCCGCAGACGGACGAGGAAATAGAAGTTTGCAGATGTAAGGTTAAATTTATAAAAGATTGAAAGTAAATTTGCCTGTTTCGTTTTAATTATATACCTTTGCAGGCAATTTAATTACAAAAGCATATTTTACAACAATCAATCGGTCGCCGATAATGACGGCGACGCTTATAAAAAATTATCAATATGGCAGAAATGAATTTCGGTGGCGTTATCGAAACGGTTGTCACCAGTAAAGAGTTTTCATTGGAGAAAGCACGCGAAGTGCTCAAAAACGAAACAATCGCCGTGCTGGGTTACGGCATTCAAGGTCCCGGTCAGGCTTGCAACCTGCGCGATAACGGTTTCAACGTCATCGTAGGTCAGCGCCCCGGAAAGACATACGACAAGGCGGTAGCCGACGGTTGGGTGCCCGGCAAGACCTTGTTCTCTATCGAGGAAGCGGCAGAAAAAGGCACGATTGTCTGCATGCTGCTTTCTGACGCCGGACAGATTTCGGCTTGGCCCAAGGTCAAGAAGTATCTCACAAAGGGTAAGGCTCTTTATTATTCACACGGTTTTGCCATCAACTGGAGCGACCGCACGGGCGTAGTTCCCCCCGAAGACGTGGATGTAATCATGGTAGCGCCCAAGGGTTCGGGCACATCTCTGCGCACAATGTTCTGCGAGGGACGCGGTCTCAACTGCTCATACGCCGTATATCAGGACGCGACGGGCAAGGCTGAGGAGCGCACAATAGCTTTCGGTATCGGCATCGGAGCAGGTTATCTGTTCAAAACGACGTTCGAGCGTGAGGCGACGAGCGACCTTACAGGTGAGCGCGGCTCGCTGATGGGAGCCATCGAGGGACTTCTCGAAGCTCAGTATCAGGTGCTCCGCGAGCACGGTCACTCTCCTTCGGAGGCATTCAACGAGACTGTTGAGGAGCTGACACAGAGCCTTGGTCCGCTTTTCGGAGCAAAAGGTATGGACTGGATGTACGCCAACTGCTCTACAACGGCACAGCGCGGAGCGCTTGATTGGGCGCCTCGTTTCCGCGACGCAATCAAGCCTGTAATGGAATGGTTGTATCTTTCGGTTAAGTCAGGAAACGAAGCTCAGATCTCAATCGACAGCAACTCGAAGGAGGATTACCGCGAGAAGCTGAACGAAGAACTGCGCCAGATGCGCGAGAGCGAGATGTGGCAGGCAGGCGCGACGGTACGTCAGTTGCGTCCGGAGAACAACTAAGGCTCGGCTAACGAGAATAAAATACATTTTATAAGTTACAACAAAGGGATAAAGGCTGCGACGCTTTTATCCCTTTTTAAATGTCTTGAAACACGCATTCACATTGGAATACAAAAATAGAAACAGACCTCGGGCACCGTCACTTGCGGTAGGATGCCGTCAGTCTGTCTCTCCGAACTATTCAATAATGAACTTAAATTTATTTTGTCAGCAGTCTGCCTAATGTCGTTTCGTCGGCGTTATTAAGCAGGGCACCGTCTTTCCAGTTGATTTCGGGATATGCCTTTTTCAGCTCTTTGACGCTGTTGTCAATGCCGCTGCCGCCCGACGTGGCGAAGGGGACGACGGTCTTGCCTTTCATGCCGTGCGCCTCGATGAACGAGTTGACGATTGTCGGTGCGATGTTCCACCAGATGGGATAGCCGAGATAGATTACGTCGTAGTCGGCAATGTTGTCTTTTTTGCTTTTCAATGCCGGTCTGAACGAGAGGTTGTGCATCTCGATAAAGCAGCGCGACTGCTTGTCACGCCAGTCAAGGTCGGCAGAGGTGTACGGCTTTGCGGGCTTTATTTCATAGAGCTCGGCTCCCGCCGCCGCTGCGAGACGCTGTGCCACGTCGGCCGTTGTGCCCGTTGCCGAGAAGAAAACCACGAGCGCTTTGCGGCTTGTTTCCTGCTTTTGTTCCGCTTTCTTGTTTGCGCACGCCGTAAGACAGAACACGAGTACGGCGGCAAATGACAATATTATTTTTTTCATATCCTGTTATTTAATTTATCTCCATCCCATGAACATTCTCGTAGCCTCGGCGCTGTGATGGTCGAAGAAGAGGCTCTTGCCCGTGTCGAGCTTTGCTATTGCGTCCATATCTTCGTCGGTAAGACTGAAATCGAAGATGTCGATGTTCTGTTGCATCCGTTCGATGTGTGTCGATTTCGGTATGATTATAATGCCACGTTGCAGCAGCCAGCGTAGAGCGACCTGTGCCACCGACTTGCCGTATTTTGCTCCGATGGCGGCAAGCGTCTCGTTGGTGAAAAATCCATTGCGTCCCTCAGCAAGCGGTCCCCACGACATTATGTGCGTCCCGAACTCCTTCATTATGCTCTGAGCCTCGGTCTGCTGGTCAAAAACATGCGTCTCGACCTGATTTACGGCAGGAACTACGTCCATGTTCGACGCCAAGTCGATGAAGTGGTCGGGATAGAAATTTGACACTCCGATAGCGCGCAATTTACCCTCTTTATACGCATCTTGCAGGGCGCGATATGCTCCGTAGCGGTCGCAGAACGGCTGGTGCAGCAGCATGAGGTCGATATAGTCCGTCCCGAGTTTGCGCAGACTTTCGTCGATAGACGCCTTCGCCTTCTCATATCCGTAGTTTGAAATCCATACTTTGCTTACAAGGAAGATGTCTTCGCGCGCCACGCCGCTCTTCTTTATGGCGTTGCCCACGCCCTCTTCGTTGTGGTATGCCTGCGCCGTGTCTATCATCCGATAGCCCACGCTCAGCGCATCGGCGACGCAACGTTCACATTCTTCGGGCGTTACCTGGTACACTCCGTAACCCATCTGGGGCATAAGCACGCCGTTATTAAGTTTCAAATAATCCATGATCGTAATTGTTTTTAATTTAAATTTTCATCTGTTGCAAAGATAGTGCAATAAGATAAAAACGGCATTATACAAATTACGGTTAAATATACCAGTTTTACTGAAAATACAAAAGACGGCTTCTTACAATTTGAAACATGGCTTTTTATCCTGCAAAAGACCGCCTTTTATACGCCAAAAGCTTACCTTTTGCACGCTAAAAGACCGCCTTTTGGGAAACGCCGGTTTGCCGATGAAAACTGTAAGGAAAACATATTGAAACGTTACGGATTGTAAGTAAGATGACATAATACCGACTCTCACAAATTATTAAACCCAAATCACGGGTTTATAAAAATCATTTTAACTCTTGTAAAAATAGTGATTTTTCATTCGTCCGAATACTATTTTACCGTTTACCGCTTTGCCGTTTGAGAAAAAACAAGTAAATTTGCGGAAACAACAACAAGACAAAAAAGGCATCGGACATGATACACTTCTCGGGAATAATCATCGCCGCATCATGCTTTCTGATAATAGGCATCTTTCATCCGATAGTGATAAAGACTGAATATTATACGGGAACAAGATATTGGTGGATGTTCCTCATCGGCGGAATAGCTTGTCTCGCGGCGGCACTCTTTATCGAAAGCCCCGAATTTTCGGCTGTGCTCGGCATTATCGGAGCCTCGTCGCTATGGTCGATAAAAGAGCTCTTCGAGCAGAAAGAGCGCGTGAAGAAAGGCTGGTTCCCGATGAACCCCAAGCGCAAGAACGAATATTGACAACGAGAAATGAAGATAACACTGATACTTGTAGGCAAAACCGGAAACAAACTTTACGCCGAGGGAATAAAAGATTACACGGAACGTATAAACCATTACGTGCCTTTTGACATAAAAATCATTCCGGAACTGAAAAACAGCAAAAGTCTTAGCGAACAGCAGCAGAAAGACAAAGAAGGCGAACAGATACTGAAAATCATTGATGGAAAAAGCCACGTCGTACTGCTCGACGAACATGGAAAAGAAATGCGTAGCATGGAATTTGCATCTTGGCTGGAAAACAAACAGCAGACAACAAGACAACTGACATTCGTTATCGGAGGACCATACGGATTCTCGCAAGCCGTCTACGACCGCGCCGACAGCAAGCAATCTCTATCACGCATGACTTTCTCACACCAGATGGTAAGGCTTATCTTCGCGGAACAGCTTTACCGCGCATGCACCATAATCAGGAAAGAGCCTTATCATCACGAATAAACACTAACGAAACACATTATAATAAATTATGGAAAAAACATGGAGATGGTTCGGCAAAAACGACAAGATAACCCTGTCGATGCTGAAACAAATAGGCGTTGAAGGCATTGTCACAGCGCTGCACGACGTGCCCAACGGCGAAGTTTGGACAAGAGAGAAAATCAGAGACCTGCGCGAATATATCGAAAGCTACGGCATGCGCTGGTCTGTCGTGGAAAGTCTGCCCGTATGCGAAAGCATAAAATACGCAGGACCCGACCGCGACGAACTGATCGAGAAATACAAAGAGAGCCTGAAAAACCTCAGTCTTGAAGGCATACACACCATCTGTTACAACTTCATGCCCGTGCTCGACTGGGCAAGAACAGACCTCGCCCACCCCAACCCCGACGGCACAAGCAACCTCTTTTTCAGCCACGCACAGTTCGCATACTTCGACTGCTGCATCCTCAAACGTGAAGGAGCGGAGAAAGAATACAGCCCCGAAGTAATGGCGGAAGTGGAAAAATTGAAACAGACAATGACACCGGAAGACGACCACCGCTTGGTAGAAAACATCATTGTGAAGACCCAAGGCTTCGTCAACGGAAACATCACAGAAAACGACGAGCACCCCGTTGAACTCTTCCGACAGTTGCTCGACCTCTACAAAGGCATAACAAAAGACCAGCTCCGCGAGAACATGAGATACTTCCTCGCGGCTATCATGCCCACCTGCAACGAATACGACATGTATATGTGCGTCCATCCGGACGACCCACCCTTCCCCATCCTCGGACTGCCGCGCATCGTCAACTGTGACGAAGACATCGAATGGTTTCTCAAAGCCGTCGACGACCCGCACAACGGACTGACCTTCTGCGCCGGCTCTCTCTCGGCTGGAGCACACAACGACATCACCGCGCTGGCACAAAAATACGCCGACCGCACATGGTTCGTCCACATGCGCTCGTGCAAAGTATTCCCCAACGGCGACTTCACAGAGGCATCTCACCTCGGCGGACGTGCCGACCTCGTGGAACTGGCACGCATCTTCGAGACCGTAAATCCCAAACTGCCGATGCGCGTGGACCACGGTCCCAACATGCTCGGCGACCTCGACCGCGGATACAACGCCGGCTACACATTCCTCGGAAGAATGTTCGCCATGGGACAGGTGCAGGGTATCCTCGCAACCGTTGACAAAGAGTTGGGAATAAATCAATAATAAATAAAAGCAGAAAACATGAACTCACTATTCAATATCAAAGACAACGTGACCGTCATCACGGGCGGTACGGGCGTTTTAGGACGCACCATAGCAAAATATCTTGCTGCCAACGGAGCAAAAGTTATCATACTCGGAAGAAAAGAAGAAGTAGGTAACGAAATCGTGGAAGACATCAGAAAAGCAGGTCATGACGCCGAATTTATGAAGACAGACGTGATGAACCAAGAGCTCGTTCAGAAGAACTGCGACGACATCATAGCAAAATACGGCAGAATAGACACCCTGCTCAACGCCGCCGGAGGCAACATGCCGGGCGCCGTCATAGCACCGGACAAAAACTTCTTCGACCTCAAAGTGGAGGAATTCCAGAAGGTGCTCGACCTTAACCTGACAGGAACCGTCATTCCCACTCAGGTGTTCTTGAAACCTATGGTGGCACAGGGCAAAGGCTCAATCATCAACTTCTCGTCGATGGCTGCTTTCCGTCCTATCACCCGTGTGTGCGGATATGCGGCTGCAAAGGCAGGCATCAGCAACTTCACGGCATTCATGGCGACCGAATGCGCCAAGAAGTTTGGCGAGGGCATTCGCGTCAACGCCATCGCTCCCGGCTTCTTCATAACAGAGCAGAACAGGACTCTGCTGACCAATCCTGACGGCTCTTACACGCAGAGAGGCAACGACGTGATACATCAGACACCGTTCGGAAGAATGGGAGACCCCGAAGAACTCTGCGGAACAATCCATTATCTGATGAGCGACGCGGCTAAGTTCGTTACAGGAACGGTTGCCGTTGTTGACGGCGGATTTAACATCTTTGCAATGTAAAGACCGCATTCAAAAACATTAAATATACAAAGAAGCCGGCTGTCTTGCGTTGAGATGCAAAACAGCCGGCTGTCTTTATGTAACAAAAGTAAAGATTTAAAGCAATAAAAGCGTCAGATATGAAACCTGTGTCGCTTCGTCGCTTTGTGCGGAACGACAGGACTTACCGGCTCGGAGCCTTCCGACGGCGCCGCCCCGCTCCATCCCTTGACCGACGCTCCGCCGTAAGGCACGCCGCGATACTGCGCATACCGCTGGCGGATACGGTCGACATAATCCACCGTTTCGCTGCCGCGCATGTATCCATACCTCACCACCGGGTCGTTATAAAACTCGGGACGTTCAAGCGCAAGGACGTAATATGCCACGTCACTCCAACGCTTCGGATTCTTGCCATGCTTTCTTGCAAGTGCCATGGCGTCTTGAATATGGAAGTAACCGCCGTTGTATGCGGCAAGCACGAACAACTGACGCTCGGCCGGTCTGGGCACGTTGCGGAAATATCCGGAAAGCTCCTTGATGTAGCTTGCGGCGGCTTTTACATTCTGCTCGGGGTCGTGTATCGCCGACATCGGCAGTCCTAAATGCGCCGCCGTTGACGGCATGATCTGCATAAGACCGCGAGCGCCCGCCCAAGAGCGTGCGTTCGGATCGAAACAAGACTCCTGATAACATTGCGCCGCGACAAGTCGCCAGTCCCATCTCGCCATCGGAGCGTACTTCTTGAACAAGTGGTCGTAATGTGAAATGACACCGCCGGCGCGATTGATGAACGGGGCGTAGACATGCCTTCGCACGCTTCCGTGGGCAAACATGCGGCTCTCCTCCTTCTTAATCTCAGCAAACATCGACGGACGGAACCATGAATTAAGACTGTCCGCAAGCTCTTTATTGTCACGGTCTACCGCCCATTGCACGTTGAGAGAGTCTATTCCGGCACCGCAGAAGAGCAGTTTGTCACTCCCCTTGACATTCTTCGGCAGCGGGAAAGCTATCAGATCGGCGTCTCCGTTGCCAAGACGTCTCACCATTTCCGCCGTATCCTTGCACAACTCGACGCGTAAAGAGACGCCCAATTTATGGGCGAACTTCTCACAGAGCAGGTACTGCGTGCCCATGCCGTGCCCCCTGTAATCATAATAGGTCTGAGGTCCCGACATCGTAAGGATGATGAGTTCGCCGTTGCCGACAATGTCGCTGACGTCAAAAGCGCCGTCGGCAGACACCGTGTCAGACATTATCTCGCCCCACGGAGTAACTATTGCTTCATCCTTCTTGCCCGCACACGAAACGAGAAAAGCGATTATCGACAGAATAAGAAGTTGCTTCATATCTTCTTTCAGTCGGAGAGTAAAGCCGGCATTGACGTTCCGACGCGCCATGTCCGGATAAAAACGGGAACATGACAAGCCGTCATCGCGACAAACAAAAATTTGCAAATACTCTCCATATTATTACATAAACGGCACAAAAGTACAACAAATCTTGGTAATATGCTTAAAAAAACGTACTTTTGCCGAACATTTTAATAAATTTATAAGAACATGTTACGAATTGCCGTACAATCAAAAGGACGTTTGTTTGAAGACACGATGAATTTGCTTAACGAGGCTGATATAAAGATAGGTTCGAGCAAACGTACCCTCCTTGTTCAATCTTCCAATTTTCCGGTGGAAGTACTTTATCTGAGAGACGACGACATTCCGCAAAGCGTGGCGACGGGAGTTGCCGACATAGGTATCGTAGGCGAGAACGAATTCAGGGAAAGATGCGAAGACGCCGAGATAGTAAACCGTCTCGGATTCAGCAAATGCCGACTGTCGCTCGCTATCCCGAAAGCCGCCGATTACAAAGGTATCGAATGGTTCAACGGTAAAAAGATTGCTACCTCCTACCCCGTAATTCTAAGAAACTTCTTGGAAAAGAACAACATAAACGCCGAAATTCACGTGATAACGGGCAGCGTCGAGATAAGTCCCGGAATAGGACTTGCCGACGGTATATTCGACATCGTGAGCAGCGGTTCCACCCTTGTAAGCAACAATCTGCGCGAAGTAGAGATCGTGATGCAAAGCGAGGCGCTCCTCATCGCCAACAAAAACCTTGACGAGAGCAAGAGGAACATCCTGAACGAGATGTTGTTCAGATTTCAAGCCGTGCGCAACGCGGAGGACAAGAAGTATGTCCGCATGAACGCTCCGAAGGCTCGTTTGAACGAGATAATCAGCGTCTTGCCCGGTCTGAAAAGTCCGACGATAATACCGCTTGCCGACGAAGAGTGGTGCTCCGTCCACACGGTACTTGAAGAAAAGCGTTTTTGGGAGATTATAGGCAAGCTCAAAGAGATGGGCGCACAAGGCATATTGGTCACCCCGATAGAAAAAATGATCTTGTAGGAACTTGTATCCTTTAAATCAAGGAATAACTCTTTATGTATTAAACTGTTATCCGGCATTTGACAATTCTTCGTATAAAATCTTTAATAAGGTATGAAAATATACAGATATCCGTCACAAGCAGAGAAAGCGATGATTGTGGAACGTCCGCACATCGACGCCAAAGAGCTGACCCGGATTGTGCAAGGTATTCTCGAAGACATCAGGGTTAACGGCGACGAGGCTGTCAGAAGATACGAGGAGAAGTTTGACCATGTAACGTTAAACAGCCTCTCCGTCGAGCAATCGGAAATCGAAGAGGCAACAAACCTCATATCAAAAGAACTTTACGACGCCATCGTTCTCGCTCACGAAAACATCTCGACATTCCACGCATCGCAGAAAATCGAGCACCGGAAGATAGAGACCCGCCCCGGCGTTACCTGCTGGCAGAAGAGCGTTGCGATAGAAAAGGTGGGTCTGTATATACCCGGCGGCACGGCACCATTGTTCAGTACGGTGCTCATGCTTGCAACACCGGCACGCATCGCAGGCTGCAAAGAGATAGTGTTATGCACCCCGCCGGGACCCGACGGCAGGATAAATCCGGCAATTCTCGTTGCCGCAAAAGTGGCGGGAGTAAGCAAAATATTCAAAGCAGGAGGCGTTCAGGCAATAGGAGCGCTTGCCTACGGAACGGAAAGCATACCAAAAACATATAAAATTTTCGGTCCTGGCAACCAGTATGTCATGGCGGCAAAGCAGCTCGTGTCGGTCAGCGACGTTGCAATCGACATGCCTGCTGGACCTTCGGAGGTGTGCGTCATAGCCGACGAAACGAGCAATCCGGCTTTTGTAGCTGCCGACTTGCTGTCGCAGGCGGAGCACGGCACCGACTCGCAGGTTATCCTTATAACCACCTCGGAGAGCATGCTTGAAGCCGTGGAGCAGGAGACAAAGGCACAGTTAGAACAGCTACCGCGCAAGCAACTGGCGGAAGAGACGCTGAAAAACAGCCAGTTCGTACTCGTTAAAGACAAGGATGAAGCCGTCGACCTGAGCAATATGTACGCCCCCGAGCACCTCATCATAGCGACGGAAGATTATGAGGCGCTTGCCGAAAAGGTGGTAAACGCGGGCAGCGTATTCCTCGGGAAGTATGCCTGCGAGAGCGCGGGAGACTATGCCAGCGGCACAAACCACACGCTGCCGACGCACGGACACGCCGTGGCTTACAACGGAGTGAACCTTGACAGCTTTAATCGCAAAATCACGTTCCAGCATCTTACCGAAGAAGGAATAAGAAGCATAGGGCGCGCCGTCGAGGTGATGGCTGACAACGAGCAGCTGTTCGCTCACAAGAACGCCATGACCCTGAGGATCAAAGCCGTCGAAAAATAAGATACAGAACAAGACCAAGAGTTAAGAAACAAGGCGTCCGGCAATGACGGTAGCAACATAACGTTTCTTAACCTTTGGTCTTTAATTATTTCCAATAACGCCAATGAAACCTTTAATAGAACTTACACGCCCAAACATCTGGAACTTAAAGCCTTACAGCAGCGCGCGAAACGAGTACAGCGGCAAACAGGCGAAGGTGTTTCTCGACGCCAACGAAAATCCTTACAACAATCCGTTCAACCGCTATCCCGACCCTCTGCAAGTGGAGGTAAAGCGCCGTCTTGCCGAAATAAAGGGCGTCAGAACGGAACAGATATTCCTCGGGAACGGCTCAGACGAGGCCATCGACCTGCCCTATCGTTGCTTTACCCGCCCCGGCAAGGACAATGTCGTGGCGATAGAGCCTACATACGGCATGTACAAAGTGTGTGCCGACATCAACGATGTGGAATACCGTCCGGTGCTGCTTGACAACGATTTCCAAATTAAGGCGGAGGCGTTGTTGCAGCGTTGCGACGCCAACACGAAATTGATATGGATTTGTTCGCCCAACAATCCGACGGGAAACAGTATCGACCGCGACGAGATTGTCAAGACGATAAACGGTTTTGAGGGCATCGTGATAGTGGACGAGGCTTACTCTGACTTCTCGTCGGAGACGCCCTTGCGACTCGAACTGGACAAATATCCCAATCTGATTGTGCTTAACACGATGAGCAAGGCTTGGGGCTCGGCGGCGATACGGCTTGGCATGGCGTTCGCTCAGAAAGATATCATAGACATTTTCAATAAGGTGAAATACCCTTACAACGTGAACCTTTTGACGCAAAAGCAGGCGTTGGAGATGCTGAAAGAGCCCTACGAAGTGGACAAGTGGGTGAAGACGTTGCTGCTTGAACGCGGACGAATGATTGAGGCTTTCAAGATGTTGCCCATCTGCGAGAAGGTGTTTCCCACAAACTCCAACTTCTTCCTTGCGCGGATGACGGACGCACAGGCTGTTTACGACTATCTGGTTGACCGTGGGATAATCGTGCGCAACCGCACGAATGTAAGTCTCTGCGCCAACTGTTTGCGCATAACGATCGGCTCGAAGAGCGAGAACAACGAGTTGCTCGCCGCTCTGAGGCAGTATTAAGGGCTGTTCTGGCGAGAGAAACATGAATGTTAAACCAAAATTCTCCGATTGTTAAAATTAACATCTCACAATACAGCTTTTCGCCTCTTGCAATGCTTCCGCTTACGTTTTTGAGTACGAAACACGGCATGTCAACATGCAAAAGCTAACCTTTTATAATACAAAAGACCGTCTTTTAGAATGCAAAAGACGGTCTTTTGCATTCTAATAGACGGTCTTTCAGAACCATATCAGAGGCTTGAAAAATCAACAAATCGGGCAGTTTGGAGGCTGATTTTGGTTAAACAGCGTTAAAAACAGCCGTTTTTGAATTTTCAAGGGCTGATTTTCATCCTCCCAAAGATGTATTTCGGAGTGTTTCAAGGCATGATTACTACCAGAAAGAGCCGTTCTGCCGGCACAAAGAAAAAGTCGTTTTAATTGACAATTATCAACTAAAACGACTTTTTCAGCTTTATGTTTTAACACTAAATTTCTATCTTCTGTATTCCGCCGAACGGCACAAGATGTTTCATACAATCCTTTTCAGAGAACAGTCCGCCATAAATTCCGGCGCACATCAGCACTCCGCCGTGGGCGAATACGGCTACCGTCTTATAGTGTTTGGTCTTCAACTCATCAAGAAACGACGCCACACGGGCATACAACATCCTGAAACTCTCGCCGCCGGTAGGCGCCACGTGCATGTAATCGTCGTACCACCGTTGCAGGTTATCATCGTCTATCTCGTCGAAAAGACGCATCTCCCAGTCACCCATATTCAGCTCCTTGACGCGCTCGTCGACCACGGGTGACGGATAGCCGCAATACTCCGCCAACATTCTTGCACGCGTGAGAGGCGACGAATAGACGGCATCGAACGTGTAAGGCTCGAGGTTACGTTTCGTGATCTCAGCCTCTTCCTCGAACGTATCGTTAACGGGCACGTCGGTCCACCCGTAGCATGTGCCTTTGGGAACGTTAACGCTGGTGTGTCTTATCAAAATAATTTCCATAAAGCAGGTGTGTTAAAATATTGGCACGCTACGCAAAGATAAAACGAAAGTTCAATCATCAGGAACATCGCTCCGCAGCAATCGCCGGTATATCCGCGCAGTCTGCGCCAGATAAAGAGATAAAGAAAATACATCACAAGTCCGGGAATAAATATTGTCAGATCCCAACCAAGGCAGCCATTGCACATATAAAGCAGCAGGGCGACAGGCAGAATACCTTGAAAGAACAGGCTGACACCGGCGCCGACGGACATGCGCCGATACACCACACGCGCCTTAGAGGTCTCCTCCGTACGTGCGTATGGCAACATCATAACCGCCTGGGCAGCAAGCATTTTTGAATAAGGATCGGCAGCAAGGACAACAAGCGCGGCAAACTTGGCAGGCAGCGAGGAGAGCGTATGATACAACAGAAGCATGTAAACACAAAGGGCAAGCACGCCATAGGTGCCGATGTGGGAATCTTTCATTATGCCGAGAATGCGTTGTCGGTCTGTGCCGCCGCCACCGAAACCGTCGAAAAAGTCGGCAAGACCGTCCTCATGCAGCGCTCCGGTAAGAAGGACTCTTGACAAGATGGCAAGAATTATCGCCACCGGATACGGAAAGACCATGCTGCCGAAGTAGATTACGGCAGCCATGACAGCCGCCGTCAGCCAGCCCGTCAGAGGCCAGTGCTCCACCACCGTGGCGTAAGCGGCACGCCCCGGGGTACACCACCGCCAAAGCGGAAGGCGCGTGAAGAAGATGAACGCGGCACAGATATTCTCGCGTCGGTTAGAAGTATTTAGTGATATTCGCATCCTCAAAATTATTCATTTCGTTAATCATTCTCACCGAACTGTCGATAATCGGATAAGCGCACAGCGCCCCCGTGCCCTCGCCCAGCCGCAAACCGAGGCTCAACAGCGGTTCGGCACGCATCAGAGAGAGCATCTTACGGTGTCCGCTCTCATCGCCGCAATGACCGAAAATCATGTAGTTCGTTATCTCGGGATAAAGTTTTGAAGCCGCGAGAGCACACGCCGACATGATAAATCCGTCCACCATGACAATCATTTTCAGCTCCGCGGCACGCAGCATGACACCTATTGCGGCTACCATCTCAAAGCCTCCGAAGTAGCGGATTATCGTCTCCACATCGTCACTCGCCGTCTCTTCGCGTTTGAAACGCTGAACGGCATCGCTCAGCACTTCGTATTTGTGACTTATTCCCACCGTGTCAAGTCCGGCACCGGCACCGATACAGTCTGCTAACGGCAGATTTCCGAAAAGGCTCATCCACACGCTTGAAGGCGACGTATTGGCTATTCCCATCTCTCCGAGGCACAGCACGTTGCAACCGTTTTCGGCACACCGGTCTACCATTTCACCGCCGATCTCCAATGCTTTCTCAAACTGCGAGGGCGTCATTGCCGGTCCGTATCTGAAATTCTCTGTGCCGCGGGCTATCTTGCGGTCAATGATTTGATGGTAAGCCGACAAGTCGTAATCCGTTCCTACATCGACAATCAGGAGTTCAAAACCGTGCTGTCGGCACAGCATATTCACTCCACCGCCGCCCTTTGTGAAGTTTATCATCTGCTGCCAGGTTATCTCGCGCGGCGATACACTCACGTTCTCACGCTCTATTCCGTGGTCGGCGCCGAACAAGATGTGGCATGGATGGCGCAAGACCGGCGACAGACGGTTCTGAATAAGCCCTATCTGCAAGGCGAGCGTTTCGAGCCTTCCCAACGAGCCTTTGGGCTTGTTCAGGTTGTCGATCTTATGCTGTAAGGCGTCTTTTATCGACATATCGGGTCGATGGATATCGTATTTTCTCATTTGAAAAAAGGTTATTCGAAAAAAGAAAAATAAGTTTTCTGCATCTTATTTGATTTTTACGGGAATGCCGCTGACCATCAATATCACTTCATCGGCACGCTCCGCAACGTATTGGTTCATCCATCCGAGCATATCTGTAAAGCGCCGTTGTACGGCATTTGCACTCGTTCCGCCGCTACCTATCTCGTTGGTGACGAAAATAAAAGTTGCCTCCTGCGTCGTAAATCGGTCGAACTCTGCCTTGATTTTGCTTAAAGCCACATCCGTATCAGGCTGGTTTTTATCGGTTTTGTCACGGTCAAAGAAGAAGTTTGTACACCACAACGTGACGCAATCTACAACAATCACTTTATTATTCAGGTCATATTTACTCGGAAATTTCTCCTCTTCTATGTTGCTCCACCGCACTCCCCGGCGCTCCTTATGCCTCCGCACACGCTCCCTGAACTCGTCATCCCAGACATGGGCAGTAGCAAGATATACCGGATTTTCAGACAAATCGAGCGCCAGTTTCTCTGCATAAGTACTCTTTCCGGAACGCTGTCCGCCCGTAATAAGGATTATTTTTCGCATTTAAAACAAGGATAATGAGTGATATAGAACCATTAAAGTGCCACAAAGGTAGCACAAGTAAGCCGAAAAACAAAATAAAAGGACATTTTCTTACACCGCTTTTACTTATAACTTAAACGCCCTTATTATTAAAGAAATGTGTTATAACTTGGTAAAAATAGTAATTTTATATTCCATTTGTCGGTAAAATTGACATTTTATCTAAATAAATCCGATTATTCAGCGATTTTGGTTTGAAGGATAAATATTTTTTCTTACATTTGCAGCATAAAATGAGATTTTTATAAGATCGATAATTGTTTTTAATTTAAAAATTAGTAAGATGAAGAAATTTTTCTTAATGTTTGCTGCCACAGCATTGACAGCATCTGTTTCAGCTCAGACTGTAACAGAAAGTAAACTGTTCGACAACATTTACGTTGGTATCAACGGCGGTGTTGCAACAAAGACAACCGGTCACAGCTGGTTAGGTGACTTGAACCCCAATGCAGGCGTTCGCATCGGTAAGAACATTACTCCCGTACTCGGTGTAGCTATCGAAAGCAACGTTTACTTCTCTAACAAACCGGCAGAATCAATCGGTACTGTTGTTCGCATGATGAACACTTCTGCCCTCGGTACTGTAAACCTGAACAACCTCTTCGCAGGTTACAAAGGTGAGCCCCGCAACTTTGAGGTAATCGCTCTCTACGGTCTCGGATGGGGTCACATCTTCGGTGCAGGTGCAAGCCACATCGGTGACAACCAGATGACATCAAAGGCAGCTCTTGACTTCGCTTTCAACCTTGGCAAGAACAAGGCATGGCAGGTTTACGTTGAGCCTTCTATCACATGGGCACTTACAGGTAACCAAACATTCCAGGAGTACAACAACGAGTGCAAATACAGCATCAACCGTTCTGCTGTTCAGCTCAACGCTGGTGTTATCTACAAGTTCAAGAACTCTAACGGCACTCACAACTTCACTATCGCACAGCTCCGCGACCAGGCTGAGATCGACGGTCTGAACTCTAAGATCAACGACCTCCGTGGCGAACTGAACGGTAAGAACTCTCAGTTGGCAGCTAAGGATCGTCAGATCAAAGACCTCCAGAAAGCTCTCGACGAGTGCAACAAGAAACCGAAGTATGAGAAGCCCGCTACTGCTACTAACTTGCAGCCGACCGTTCTCTTCCGTCAGGGCAAGTCAGTTGTTGACGCAGCTCAGTACGCTCCGATTGAACTGATCGCTCAGTACATGAAGAACAATCCTGACGCTAAGGTTGAAATCAAGGGTTACGCATCACCCGAAGGTCCTGCAGCTCTGAACCAGAAGCTCTCTGAAAAGCGTGCAGAAGCTGTTAAGAAAATCTTGGTTAAGAAGCACAAGATTGCAGCTGACCGTCTGACTACAAAGGGTTGTGGTGTAACAGACAAACTGTTCGAGCAGGTTGAGTTCAACCGCGTTGCTACATTCAACGACAACACGAAGTAATTCAAATCTTCAAATAAAAAAAGCCATGTATCATTTACATGGCTTTTTTTGTTTTTATACATTTCAATAGATAACCTTTTGCAATGTAAAATACCGTCTTTTGTAATGTAAAATACCGTCTTTTGTCATGTAAAATACCGTCTTTTGGATAATGGAATGTTTTTCAAAACAGAGAAGTATATTGCCTGTACTTATTAACTTCCAAAAATATTTTTCCAAATCGTGTTTCACACCTTCACAGACGTGTAAGTCGTTGCGTGACAGCGAGATGCGGTGAACATCAGCACTTCCGCCGTGCGTGCGTTTGTGAATAGTGTTTTTCGTCCTTCACGGTAAAGTGCATGTAGACAGCTTGTTACGGTGAAACATGGTTCGGGCAAACTCTAATCGGTTATGAAAATCCTTAGGAAGAATCCAAATCATTGCTGTCAGGTTAAACAATTTTGATGGAAAAGTATTAACGGACAGCGATAATTCTTTATATATTTGCACCGTAAAAAGGGACATCATGGATAAAAAGATTATAGCTATTACAGGAATGGCGTGTGCGGGATGTGCCGCCAATGTGGAGAAATGCCTGCGACGGCTCGAAGGGGTCGTGTCTGCCGACGTGAACTTTGCCACTCGCACGGCATCGGTTGAATATGACCCTACGTTAATTTCGCCGCAGACGATGAAAGAAGAGGTAATCAAAGCCGGTTACGACCTTATCATTGACGAAGGGCAATCGTTGGAAATCATTGAAAGAAACTCATACCAAAAACTGATAAGACAGGTGCTGACGTCATGGATTTTCGCTCTGTTGACCATGTGCATCTCAATGAAATGGCTGGACGCGGGCAGCGAAATAGCCGCTAACCAACTTATGCTTATCATCGCGCTGCTCAACATTGTCTGCTGCGGACGCCGCTTTTACATCGGCGCATGGAAGCAACTGCTGCACGGAACGGCCAATATGGATACGCTGGTGGCGATGAGTACGCTGACGTCCTTTGTTTTCAGCGTGTTCAACACATTCTGGGGAGACGCCTTTTGGAGTGCGCGCGGCATGGAAAACCATACGTATTACGACGCCTCGGTAATGATAATAACCTTCGTCCTGACGGGTCGCGCTCTTGAAGAGAAGGCCAAGAACGGTACGGCATCGGCAATCCGCGCATTAATCGGGATGTCGCCGAAAACGGCGCATGTTGTCAACGGCAACGAGACGAACGATGTTCCGATAACAACTCTTGAACGGGGAGACATCATCGAGGTGCGTCCGGGCGAAAAAGTGCCGGTAGACGGCACCGTAACAGACGGCGGCGCATACATCGACGAGAGCATGATTACCGGCGAACCGACACCTGCAATGAAAGAGGACGGCGGCAAGGTGTTCGCCGGAACAATATCCAAGCAGGGCACGTTACGATTCCGTGCCGAGGCGACGGGCGACAAAACGATGCTCGCCCGAATAATAAGTATGGTGCAGGAGGCTCAGGGCAGCAAGGCGCCTGTGCAACGGACGGTAGACAAAATCGCCGCCGTGTTTGTGCCGACGGTGCTCTGCCTGTCGGTCGCAACCTTTGTCTTATGGTACGCTTTGGGCGGAAGCAGCCGGTTACCGCAAGCCGTCATGTCGGCGGTATCGGTGCTCGTGATAGCCTGCCCGTGTGCCCTCGGACTTGCAACGCCTACGGCTATCATGGTGGGAGTTGGTCGCGCGGCGCGCCGTAACATCCTGATAAAAGACGCGGCGGCTCTCGAAAGCATCCGCAAAATCGACGCTTTGGTAATCGACAAGACGGGAACGCTGACAATACCTAACAAGGATGTCGACTTCACAAAAGCCGACATACTGTCTTTCGAAGAGCGCGAGACGCTGAAACCCTTTGCACGCGAGGCTATGGCTGCTCTGCAAAGAGAGGGCGTTGAGGTATATATGATGAGCGGCGACAAGGATGAAGCCGCCGAATATTGGGCGAAAAAGGCGGGAATAAGTCATTGGCGTAGCCGCGTAATGCCGCAGGACAAGGAAGATATGGTAAGAAGTCTGCAAGCCGAAGGCAGGCATGTGGCGATGGTAGGCGACGGTATAAACGACACTCAGGCGCTGGCCGCCGCCGACGTAAGCATTGCCATGGGCAAGGGAACGGACGTTGCGATGGACATTGCGCAGGCAACGCTGATGGGTACAGACCTCCGCCGTATCCCCGAAGCCGTCGAACTGTCGCGCAAGACGGTCGGCATGATACGCCAAAACCTGTTCTGGGCGTTCATTTACAACGTCATCTGCATTCCGCTCGCAGCCGGTTTACCGTGGCTGTTCGGGCTGCATTGGCAGATAACACCGATGTGGGCAAGCGCCCTTATGGCGCTGTCGAGCATCAGCGTGGTGCTCAACAGTTTAAGACTTAAAGCGAATTAAGGATTTCAGAAGGTCTAAAAATAACGAAAGCGGCTGTTATATTTTCGCAGAGGCAGTTAACCCCAATCGGTCATTAGACCGCAAGAACCATTATTCTCATGATTAAATCGGCTTTTTCATCGTT
>CAJMQT010000016.1 GCA_905215655.1 uncultured bacterium
CACGTATTTTAAAATATTTGCGGACGTCTGATTATATTTTTCAAATTTTTAATTCTGATAGCCTTAACGTTTTTCAATGTGTAAGGAAAATGGCATAAAAGATGACATATGGCAACAGGCATAAAAGATTAGGACAGGTATCAAAAAGTAGGGACATGCCTTAGGCACGTTTGACCTGATTGTCAAAGGGTTAGGTATTTACACGAAGGCATGTCCCTACTTTGTTGGCTAATTCAGCTATGACTCTAATTTTGATACACCTTCATTTACAATTCTTCAATCTTTTGAACGAACTCATTAACGATAGATACCATACGTTCAATACATTCTTTACGTTTCTGAGGAGAAATTAGTTTGTATGTTTGTGTGCCCTCAAAATTGCTAAAACAAAAATCGAGGTCGCCTCCCTCCTCCGGCTCAAAATATTTCCAATAAAGCCAAGTTTCATTACTTCCATCCGGTTCATCAATTTCAGTTAAAGCCTTTACTATTCTCTTGATTTCCTTTGTGCATTTTCCGTTAGTTTTGCATACGCCATAACAGATAGAGTCACCATAATCACAATTTATTCCAAACGGAATTCCTGACTTTGAAGTAAAGCACAAATTAAAATAAACTTGTCTTATGCGTGGTCCACCATGAACTGCATCATTTATCAACTCATTTTCTATTCTTCCTGTTATGGTGTATCCAGCCAAAACCAATGCGTCTGACAACTCTTTCCAAAAGTCGCAAATCGTATGCCACTTAATATGTTTGAAATTATTAATCAAGAACATTGCACTTTCTAAGTTATCTGAATTTTTACCGACAATGTTCATGAGTTCTATTCTTTCAGAAATGGAGGATTCGTTATTCGTCATTTTTTGTAATAGATTTATATATTGATTTATTGTTTCCCGAAGTATTGGCTTCGCATAGCTTTCTTTTGCGCACTCTTTGAGCCATTCGATTATTTCAGAACCATAAGAGATACATTGTACTTTTTCCGCAAGTTCCGGGTATTTTTTGCTGGTTGAAACACTTTCTTCTGATGGTTCGTGCTGGTCGAGGGTAAGATAATATATGTTTATTTTATCCTTTGAAAAACCTTCTTCTATGGCTTCACGGTAATACTTTTCAAGTTGCCCTTCGCCTTCATGGTTACAATCCTTTGCGTCTATCTTGTTCTCGATAATTACAGCAGACTCATTTCCTTTACGGATGAAGATGTCAATATCTTTATATTCCGATGGATTTAAGAAGTTGGGATTTACTGATATTTCGGTATCGTCCACTTGCATATCACTTTTGACCACACGAAGGAACAGCCTAAGGAATGTGTTGCCCATTTTGTGTGGTGCTTTTGGGTCAAGCAAAACAGAGATAAACCGAGAATGCAGTTTCTCTTCATCTCGTTCGTTCCGCAAAATGGAAAACAGATTGAATTTTTCTTCTTTATCTTGGCGTTCAAGCTGTTTCAAACGCAAGATATTAACTTGTTTGAGAAGGAAATCAACGTTATTCATAATAAAAATTACTAAAATTAAATCACTATGTTCGAATAGGACAAAGTTACGGAATTAATTTGTATAAAAAGTGTTCTGCAAGTATTTTGATTCTTGATGGGGGAATATACGCTGAACAGATTGCGGACAAAAGTTTTATCAGCAAATCGGCTTATCTACTCATCCCTTGTTTACTTGTCAACTTTATAAAATGAAAACGTTTGCAGATTTTGGGAACGTTCCCGCAAACGTTCTCAACAAAAACGATTAAGAAACATTCCATTTATTGTTGGAATAATCTTACCTTTGGAGACATAAAGCAAAACCTGAACAAAAACAAATATCATGAAGACAAAAGAAAAATACGTTGTTGGAATAGGAGAAGCTCTGTGGGACATTTTGCCCGAAGGTAAGAAGATCGGTGGCGCTCCGGCAAACTTCGCCTACCATGTGTCACAGTTCGGATTAGAGAGCAAGGTGGTCAGCGCCGTGGGCGATGACAAATTAGGTGACGAGATACTTGATAATTTCAGGGAGAAAGGACTGAATATGGTTATAGAGAAGGTTGACTATCCTACGGGAACCGCCCATATTGAGGTCGACCGTGCGGGCGTGCCTTGTTATGATATCAAGGAAAATGTGGCGTGGGATAATATTCCGTTCACCGACGAACTGAAAGAGCTTGCACAAGACACATGCACCGTTTGTTTCGGTTCGCTTGCCCAGCGCAACGTTGTGTCGCGCGAGACGATCGGCGCCTTCCTTGACACAATGCCCGAAGAGCCCGGCAGATACAAGATTTTCGACATCAATCTGCGCCAGGGATTTTATTCAAAAGAGATAATCCACAGTTCGTTGCGGCGCTGCAACGTTCTGAAAATCAACGATGAAGAACTTGTTACAGTGAGCCGCATGTTCGGCTGTCCGGAAACAGACATGCAGAGCATGTGCCGGATGTTGCTTGCAGAATATAAGTTGGATATGCTCATTCTTACCTGCGGCGCGACCGGCAGCTACGTCTTCACACCGAGCGACGTCTCGTTTATTGAAACGCCAAAGGTGGATGTTGCCGATACCGTAGGCGCCGGCGACTCGTTCACGGCGTCATTCATTTCAGCAATATTAAGCGGGAAAAGCGTCAGAGGCTCTCACCGACTGGCGGTTGACGTCTCCGCTTTTGTTTGTACGCAGAAGGGCGCCATGCCGTTACTTCCAAAGGATTTACGTCAGATTAATTTGAGTCAGACAAATTAAAAAACCGCCCGTCACATTTTCAACACACGGTCGCAATAGTCCACGACGGCAAGTCTGTGGGTAACAAATATAATTGTCTTGCCGCTGCTTTCAAGCAGGTTGCGCAGCAGTCGTTGTTCCGTCTCGGGGTCGAGCGAGCTTGTAGCCTCGTCAAGAAGCATTATCGAGCCTTCGCGGAGCAGAGCCCGGGCTATCGCGATGCGCTGTGCCTGCCCCTCGCTCAGTCCGCCTCCGTCTTCCGAGCAGAATGTTCCGAGACCGTCGGGCAAGTCGAACACAAAGTCGGCACACGCCTTATGCAGCGCCTCGTGCATCTCTTCGTCGGTGGCGGAGAGGCGTCCCAGTTTCAGATTTTCGCGTATAGTACCGCTCAACAATGTGTTCCCCTGCGGCACGTAAACGAAGTTACAGCGCGTCAGAGCCGACAACTCGTGCGCCTCGCCGTCGTTGTTGTAGACCACGGCGCGCCCTTTCCGAGGATGGATAAGCGCAAGAATCATCCTGACGAGGGTGGTCTTTCCGGCGCCCGTCTCGCCTAAAACGGCGGTGCAACTGCCGGGGGTGAAGTCGTAAGAGAAGTCGGCAAGCACGTCCGTCCCGCCGTCTTCGTAAGCGTAGCTGACGTTTTCGAGGCGCACGCCGACACCGTTTTCGTCTGACACATACACCGGGTCGCCCTGCGGTTCGAGCCGGTCTTCTTCAAGTTCCATAAGTCTTTCGGCTGCTGTAAGCACATGTACGAATGCCGGCACGAGCTTTGTCAGGTTGCGTGCGGGACCCTGTATCTTGCCGACGAGTTGCAGGAACGCCGTCATTCCGCCGAAAGACAGCGTGTGATTATACATCCTTATGGCGCTCCATAGGAAGGCGACGAGGTATCCGAGGGCGAAACCGAAGTTCAGGATGAGGTTGGAGAACACCGAGAACGCCGTCCGCTTGACCACGTTGCGGCGCAAACGGCTCTGCATTCCTTCAAGTTTGCCTATCATGGCGGCGTTCTTTTCGAGCGTCTTTATCAGCATCCGGTTCTGTATTGTCTCCTGAAGCACGCTCTGAACGCGGCTGTCGCTCTGCCGCACGAGTCTTGTGAGGCGGCGCATCCTGCCCACGTAGATACGGCTTACGACAAGGAACAGCGGCAGCATGGCGATTATTATGACTGCGAGCAGCGGGTCCATCGAGAAGAGATAGAAGAACGAACCGGCGAAGAGAGCCAGCACGGAGACGGTGTTCGGAACGGTCTCCGTCAGGAAGTCGACCACCCGGTTGACGTCAAGTTCCAGTCGGTTGAGCACGTCTCCGCTGTGAAAGCGATCCTTGCCGCGCCACTCCGAGCGCAGGATACGGTCGAGAATGCGCTGCTGCATGCGGTTCTGCGCCTTCACGCCGAGGATGTTTCTCACCCAGACGGAGGATATACCGATGGCAAACTCGCACAGTATCAGCGCGCCCATGAGTGCCACCGCCAGATAGAGCGAGCCGCTCTTGGCGTGCGATGCAACGTCGATGGCGTTTTTGACAGCCCATACCGACGCCAGACTTACCGCCACATCGAGCAGTCCGAGCATGGCGTTTATTAGCGCTTGTTTACGGTTTCCGCGCCACGCACGCCACAACCAGCCTGTTATCTGTTTAACGGGATATTTGCTTTCGGGTATTCTCAGTAATGATTTAAGGCTCATCTTAATAATTATTTGTTTGTCGGCAAACAGCCGACATACATTATATCAACTTTGCAAATTGACTCGTCTGCTTGTCACTCGTCAACTTGTCCACTTAAAGAAAAGAACAAACTTATCCTCGGGTGTCAAGCCCCCACATCATCTTATCGCGCAAGGTGGCGAAATATCTGCGACCGCTGCGCTTCACGATTTTTATCTCGTAAGGCGCTTTACGTACCGTCAGGCGGGTGCGTTCGGCACACTTCTCCGACTGACCGTCCACCGCAATGAGGAAACTATGGCTGCGGCTCTCCACCATCAGCTCCACTTCCGCGTCGTCGGGAATTACAATCGGACGGATGTTAAGACTGTGGGGCGCCACCGGCGTGAGGCATAATGTGCCCGTGCGGGGCACGATTATCGGTCCGCCGTTGGACAAGGAGTAAGCCGTCGAACCTGTCGGCGTGCTGACGATAAGCCCGTCAGCCTGATAGGTTATCAGCCGTTCGCCGTTTATCGAGGCGTGAATAGAAATCATGGAGGCATTGTCGCGCTTCAACACGGCTATGTCGTTGAGCGCCGTACTCGGTCCCGTCAGCGGATGTCCGTCAGCCTCAATGCTTATCACCGTGTGGTTTTCAATCATGAAATCGCCACGGAACAGGGCGTCGAGAGCTTCGTCTATCTCCGCCGGAACAACATCGGCAAGAAATCCGAGACGACCCATGTTGACGCCGAGGATAGGAATATTCTTGTCGCCCACGGCTCCGGCGGCACGCAACAGCGTACCGTCGCCGCCCATGGAGATGACAAAGTCGGCGCTGAAATCATCGCACTCGAAGACATCAAAGCAGTTTTCGGCTATCTTGCCGGTGCTCACCAAGAAATCGTGAAACGAGCTTTCAAGACTCACCTCGGCGTCCCTTCCTGACAGAAAAGACAGGATACGGTTGATGTTTTCCGACTTCTTTGACTGGTATATGTTGCCGAACAACGCGAATTTCAACTTGCGTGATGCCATAATTTGATGCTTTTATAATTCTTTCAGAGTGCAGAATGATGATAAATGGCAAACATTTTGTAACTTTGCCATGTGAAAACTTGTTTGCAAAATTACACATTTTGCCGGATAACAGGCTCTCGTAACATCATAAATTTGAAAAAAATGACGAAATTAAGTGTAAACATCAACAAGATTGCAACAGTCAGAAACGCACGCGGAGGCAACAATCCCGACGTGGCGAAGGTTGCCGTGCATTGTCAGATGTTCGGCGCACAAGGTATCACCGTGCATCCAAGACCGGACGAAAGGCACATCAGATACAATGACGTAAGGGCGATAAAACCGCTCATCAAGACCGAACTGAACATCGAGGGGAACCCCATCGACAAATACATCGACCTCGTGCTGGAAGTCCATCCGACACAAGTGACGCTCGTGCCCGATGCCGACGACCAGATAACAAGCAACCACGGGTGGGACACGAAAGCGAACAAGGCATTTCTGACCGACGTCATCGGCAGGTTCAAGGACGCCGGAATAAGGACTTCAATCTTTGTTGACGCTGAGCCGGAGATGGTATTCCACGCAAAAGAATGTGGCACGGACCGCATCGAACTGTACACCGAGCCATACGCATCGGGCTACGGACACGACCGCGAAGAGGCGATAAAGCCCTTTGTCGAGGCTGCCGTGGCGGCTCGCGAGGCAGGACTCGGACTTAACGCGGGGCACGACCTGAGCCTCATCAACCTACATTATTTCTACCGGAACATACCTTGGCTCGACGAGGTAAGCATCGGTCACGCCCTCATCTGCGACGCTCTCTACATGGGACTGGCAAACTCCATCAAGGCGTATCTCGACTGTCTGAAATGATTTTGGCAGGAGACGGGATCGTCCGACGGCAGCTTACGGCATGACATCGGCTGCCGATAATAACTTTAAAAACAACCCGACAAATTATTTTTAACCATGAGTAAAGTTTATGAATTTCTCGCAACGGGCTTCGAAGACATCGAGGCTCTGATACCATTGGACATAATGCGGCGCGGAGGAGTCGACTTCAAGACCGTCAGCATAACCGGCTCAAAAGCCGTGGAGACGTCTCACGGAGTGACCATCAACGCCGACCTGCTCTTTGAAGAGGCAGACTTTGCAGACGCAGACCTGCTCATGCTGCCCGGCGGACTGCCCGGAGCGACCAACCTTAACGAGCATACGGCGCTGAAAGAGCTGCTCGCCGAGCACGCCGCAAAAGGCAAGATGGTCAGCGCGATATGTGCCGCGCCGATGGTGTTGGGCGGTCTCGGACTGCTGAAAGGTCGCCGCGCCACGTGTTATCCGGGCTTCGAGAAGTATCTCGACGGAGCCGAATACACCCACGAACTTTACACACGCGACGGCAACATCACCACAGGCGAAGGTCCGGCGGCTACCCTTCCATACGCTTACGACCTGCTCGCGCAGCTTACCGACAGGCAGACGGCAGACCAAGTTGCCGAAGGCATGATGTTCAAACACCTCATGGAGAAATAACAACAACCTCATAACGCTCCGGATTTTCCGTCATCCGACGGGACATCCGGACTTTTTATATAAAAACATTGAACACAAAAAAGACTTTTAAATAATGGATTACGCCATAGTTGTAGCGGGAGGCAAGGGGCTGAGAATGGGCTCGGACATACCGAAACAGTTTCTTCCGATAAACGGTCTGCCCGTATTGATGCAGACGTTAAAGCGCTTTCGGGAGTACAGCGAGGAGCTTACGATTATCTTGGTGCTGCCCAAAGAGCAGCAGGAATACTGGCACGAGCTGTCAAAAAACTATCATTTCTCGAAGACATACATCATCGCCAACGGTGGTGAGACGCGCTTCCACTCGGTGAAGAACGGACTGGCGTGCATACCGGACGATGCCGAAGGCGTGGTGGGAGTACACGACGGAGTGCGCCCATTCCCCTCAATCGAGGTGATAAGGAACTGCTATGAGACGGCAAGAGAGGCGAAAGCGGTAATCCCCGTACTGCCCGTCGTCGACACGTTAAGGCGCATCAACGGCAACAACACCAGCGAAACGGTGCAGCGAAAGGACTTTATGCTGGTTCAGACGCCGCAAACGTTTGACATACAACTGCTCAAACGTGCATACGAACAGCCTTATCAAGACAGCTTTACCGACGATGCGACGGTGGTTGAGGCGCTCGGACAGAGCATTACACTTGTAGAAGGAAACCGCGAGAACATAAAAATCACGACTCCATACGACCTCAAAATATCAAGAGTTCTTGCCTGACAAGGATTTTATTCCTGTCAAAGAAGAATTTTATTTCTGTCAAAGAAGGATTTTATTTCTGTACGACAAGACTCGAAATTCCCTCTTCCGGGACTCTGAACAAGCATAAAACCGACCGATAATGCTCGACGTTTTAGACCAAGACATACAATTCCTGCCGGGCGTTGGACCGCGGCGCAAGACTCTGTTGAGCAAGGAATTGGGCATCGAGAAGTTCAAGGAACTGCTCGAGTATTATCCTTATAAATACGTAGACCGCAGCCGTATATACCGCATCGGCGAACTTTCGGGCGACATGCCGTTCGTACAGATACGGGCGAAGATACTCAGTTTCGAGGCATTCGAGATGGGTTTCCACCGCACAAGGCTTGTGGCGCACGTCTCTGACGGCACCGGCGTCGCCGACATAGTATGGTTCTCGGGCGCCAAATACATAAGGGAGCACTTCAAGACGGATACGGATTACATAATCTTCGGACGCCCCACGGTGTTCAACGGGCGGTATCAGTTCGCACATCCGGACATCGACCCCGCATCAGAGATGCAGCTGTCGCAGATGGGCATGCAGCCTTACTACGTCACGACGGAGAAGATGAAGAAGGCGGGAATGACCTCGCGTGCCATCGAAAAGCTGACAAAGAGCATGCTTGAGAACATGAAAGAGCCGCTGCCGGAGACTCTTCCACCTTTTATAACAAAGCCTCTCGGTCTTATTTCGAGAGACGAAGCATTCAGAAAGATACATTATCCGAAGACGGCTGACGACATGAGCCGAGCCAAATACAGGCTGAAATTTGAAGAGCTGTTTTATGTTCAGCTCAACATCCTGCGCTATGCGCGCGACCAAAGGCGCAAATACCGCGGCTATGTCTTCTCCTGCGTGGGCGCTGTTTTCAACGAATTTTACTACGACCACCTGCCGTTCCCGCTGACGGGGGCTCAAAAGCGGGTGGTAAAAGAGATACGCCGCGACATGGGTTCGGGGCGCCAGATGAACCGTCTGTTGCAGGGCGACGTGGGCAGCGGCAAGACCTTGGTGGCGCTGATGTCTATGCTGATAGCGCTGGACAACGGCTTTCAGGCGTGCATCATGGCTCCCACGGAGATACTTGCCGAACAACATCTTGCAACGATACGTGGAATGCTCGGCGAGATGGACGTCCGCGTGGAGCTGCTGACGGGCATTGTGAAAGGCAAGCGGCGGCGCGAGGTGCTCGAAGGACTTGCCGACGGCAGCGTGAAAATACTTGTAGGCACGCACGCCGTAATAGAGGATACGGTGCAGTTTGCACACCTCGGCATGGTGGTCATCGACGAGCAGCACCGTTTCGGCGTTGCTCAGAGGGCGCGGCTGTGGAGCAAGAGCGACAACCCGCCGCACGTATTGGTAATGACGGCGACGCCCATTCCGCGCACGCTGGCGATGACTCTTTACGGCGACCTTGACGTAAGCGTCATCGACGAGCTGCCGCCGGGGCGCAAACCGGTGGTGACCCTGCACAAATATGACGACGAACCGACAAGCCTTTACCGCGGAATAAGGCAGCAGGTGGAGGCGGGACGGCAGGTCTACTTCGTGTTTCCGCTGATAAAGGAGAGCGAGAAAATCGACCTGAAAAACCTTGAAGACGGCTTTGAGGGGCTGCGTGAGACGTTCCCGGAATACCGTCTCGGCAAGGTGCACGGCAAGATGAAACCGGCAGAAAAAGAGGAGGAGATGCGGCGCTTTGCCTCTGGCGAGACGCAGATACTCGTCGCAACGACTGTTATCGAGGTGGGCGTCAACGTGCCCAACGCCTCGGTCATGGTGATACTCAACGCCGAGCGGTTCGGGCTCTCACAGCTGCACCAGCTGCGCGGGCGTGTGGGTCGCGGTTCTGACCGTGCCTACTGCATCCTCGTGAGCAAGCGTGCCCTGACGGACGAGACGCGCAAACGCATCGACATAATGTGCGACACGAACGACGGTTTCAAGATAGCGGAGGCAGACTTGAAGCTCCGCGGACCGGGCGACCTCGAAGGAACGCAGCAGAGCGGCATGGCGTTCGACCTGAAAATAGCGGACATCGCGCGGGACGGACAGTTGGTTCAATTAGCACGCGACGAGGCTCAGAAGATCATCGACGACGACCCCGGATGCTCGAAACACGAGTATGCAATGCTCTGGCGACGGCTGGACGCGCTGAGAAAGACAAATGTCAACTGGTCGGCAATATCGTAAACTCTGTGGCACGGGAGTTTTTTCAGAAGTGTAGAAGTATTTTTTTAGGAGTACAGAAGTACAGGAGTGCAGAAGTACAGACAAATCACGGCTTTGCAAAAGGTAAGCTTTTAGCGTGTAAAAGGTTACCTTTTGCAATACAAAAGATGTCCGGTGGCAAGACAAGGGGCTGCCGGCTGCATTCCAGAACAACGTAAATCACTTCATCACAACTTGTTACATGAAAACAGCTCCGTATCGTTCAAGACGATGCGGAGCTGTTTTTTATGTGTCAAAATGCAATGTCAAGAAATCGGGGTGGCGGCGTTTCACGCTGCCGAAATCCGCTGACAATCACTTGATCTTGTCGAAACCCTCGCCAAAGACGCCGTGACAGAACGACTGGGACACCATGGCGTATGGGTCGATACGCTTGATGTAGGTCAGCACGTCCTGCGATTCGTACTTGCGGGCGAGCACGATCAGTATGTCAACTTCATGCTTAGAATACCATCCCTTGCCCTCGATCAGCGTCACGCCGCGGTGCAACTTATGGTTGATTGTGTCGGCTATCTTGACGTACTCCTTCGAGATGATGATAAACTGCACGGTCTGCCGCGTTCCGTTTATCACGTAATCGCATACGAAGCTTGCCACCAAAGTGAAGGCGACACCATAAACAATAACCTCCGGATCCTTGAAAAGCAGATATGAAGAGCTGATGATCGTAATGTCGATAAACTGCATGGCGCGCCCGAAACTGACGCGGAAAAACTTGTTCAGCAGCGCAATTATGATGTCCGTTCCTCCCGTCGAACCGTTGTGAGAGAAGACAATGCCCAGACCGGCGCCCGCCATCGACGCGCCTATCAGCACGTGCATAAACTTGTCTTCGCCCGCCGTTATTATCGAAAAGTGCTCGAACACGGGCTGCAACACGCTGACAAAGAGCGACATTATCGATACTCCGATGATGGTACGTATGGTAAACTGTCTTGACAGAGCACGGAAAGCTATTGCCAGCATGAGGAAGTTGAGCACGTAAATGGATATACCCGTGTTGAAATTGAAGGCGTAATAAAGCAGCGCCGAGATACCGGCGACGCCGCCCATCACCACCTTTTCAGGCAGGATAAACGCGGTATAACCGAACGAATACATCAAAATGCCGAGAGAAATGAAGAACAAATCCTTAAACCATTGTCTGCGTTTCTGGGCTTTTGTTACTGTCGTTACAGTGTCCATGGATAGTATTTTTAAAGTTGTTTCTGGTTAACGAAAGACGGGTTGGCAAGTAAACAAGCCGGCGCTGCCGATCGGTGACGAAGCAGAAGAGCCTGTTTACCTGTCAACCCGTCCGCCTGTTTACTTTCAAGAGGTAACGTCAGTCGATGTCGACCACCTGAAAATGTTTGTTGAAAGTTATCTCGATACGGTTTGAGAGTTTTATCTCATAGCCCTTCTTGTCCTTCTCTATCGACACGATTTTCGTTCTCGGATAGTGGGATTTCACGTAACTCATTATTGGAGCGGGCACGAGTGGCGACGGCACCGCCCGGTATTTACAGTCTATCTCGGTCCAGTTGCCCTTGCGGTCGAACTCGATTTTCTCTCCTGTGGCGAACACCACGTCGTAGCTTTTGTCAAAAACTTCCGCCTCCTGTTTGGCTATCGCCACCCTCTTTTTGGCGAAGTGAGTGTTTATAAGCTGTCGCGCCACGGGCGGAAGCTGACTTACTTTAATGGGTTTGTCGTTGCCTGCCGCTGCGTTTGTCTGGAAGACAAAGAGCGATATTGCTGCAATTACAAGTGAAATGATAGCTCTTTTCATAATCGTTCATGTTTAAAGTTAATATTACAAGACATCTTCACTGCACCGAAATCCGTTATTCGCCATATCCGGCGGTGACAGACTGTAAGGCGACAGATTGCTGTCTATGTAATGCAAAGATAGTGCAAGCCGAGCGAAAAACAAAATAAAATGGAGTGAAACGAACATTTATTTTATTTTCCGAGGCGCCGCCTATCTTATTTAAAGATAGGTATTTTATCCAAACATGAACAAAAAAGACTTATAATTTTTATGAACACTTCTGCCGAAATGTTATATTTCGGGATACGTCATGTTCTCTTCCTTGATGTTTTCGAGCACTTCTGTGAGATAACGGCGCGCCTCGTAGCGTGCCATCGGCAGGTCGTGCAACAGCCAGTTGCCGCAGTCTTTCGGCGCGGCTCCGGGTATATCGCCGTCAAAATCGGCAACGAAACGGAACGTGTCGCACATCAGACGGACGATGTCCTGCGGCACGAGGTCGCCCCGCATGAGGAGATAGTTGCCCGTAAGACAGCCCATCGGTCCCCAGTAAACGATGCGGTCTTTCCACGTCTCGTCGTTGCGCAGGTACGTTGCGGCAAGATGTTCTATCGTGTGGAGCGCCCCGGGGTGCAACGCCGGCTCGCGGTTGGGCTCTTTCATGCGGATGTCGAAGGTCGTGATTACTTCACCGCCGACGTTGTCTTTACGTGAGACGTAAATGCCGCGCGACAGTTTTTCGTGATTGATCGTAAAGCTCGGTATCTTTTTCATGTGGATTGCCAGCCCCCTCCCGACCTCCTCGAGGGGAGGAGCAGGAGGTTTGCTCTGTGTTTAAATGTTGATTATTATATCTTTATTTGTCTCGTTTCTCCTTATGGGTAGCCTTGCTCCCTCCCTCGGGAGGGTCGGGGAGGGGCTGTTTTTATATCTTTTCAAGAAAACGCTTTGTCACCTCAAACGAGCCTTCGGCTATCCTTGCCCAGAAGTCGAAGTACTGAGATGCGTTGTTGTCTTTGAGAGGTATGTCGCTGATTATGCGGAAGGCGACGAACGGCACGCCGTAGATGTGACAGGTGTGGGCTATTGAGCAGCTCTCCATGTCAACTGCCTTGGCGGCGGGAAAGCGGTCGAGGATGGAGCGCATCTTGTCCCGGCTGTCGACAAACCACTCGCCGCTGACTATCAGTCCGGCGTGAACTTTGGTCCCGCCGCCTAAGTTCTGTGCCGTCTCCACAAGCTTCTGAGGTGCCGTGAACGCCGCCGGCAGCCCCAATATCTGTCCGAACTCGCACTCGGTGCCGCAGTATGCGTCGTGATAGCGATACTCCGTGCCCACCACGACGTCGGTAACATTCATCTCAACGTCGGCACCTCCCGCCACGCCGGTAGAGATGATGAGGTCGGGGCGGTAGCAGTTGATCATCTCGACGGCGCCGATTGCAGAGTTCACCTTTCCTATTCCGCACTTTTGCATGACGACGGTTTTCCCGCCTATCGTGCCGATTACGAACTCTTTTCCGTTGTGTTGTTCCGTCGCGGGACTGTCAAGCAGCGACGTAAGCCGGACAAATTCCTTGTCCATGGCGACTATAATGCCTATTTTCATAATGCTCCTTGTTTTGAGTACAAAGGTAAAAAGAATTTGGCAGAAAAAGATATTGTTTTACAAAAGACCGTACTTTCAATTTTAAAAGGTAAGCTTTTACATTGCAAAAGGCGGTCTTTTGCACGCCAAAAGGTAACCTTTTGCAGGGTAAAAGACCGCCTTTTGGAAAACGCCTGTTTGTCGATGAAAACTGAAAGGAAAACCTTTTGAAAAGTTACGGATTGTAAGCAAACGGGCATTCCGCGGCAGGATGCCGGACGCATGGATAATGTTCACGGCTCCGTCCGACCGTCGTCGGGTAATGTTGCTTATGCCGCAGGCTGTTGACCGTCGCATGCTTTTTAATTAAGTTTATACGTATTCTGCCAAATTTTTCTTAACTTTGCTTTATAAATAAAGCGAAGATAGGCTTCACCTCGGAATAAAAAACAAACACATTTGTTTTATTCTTCGCTCGGTTTGCACTATCTTTGCTTTATGGATAAAGCCAAGATAGGCTTCACCTCGGAATAAAAAACAAACACATTTGTTTTATTCTTCGCTCGGTTTGCACTATCTTTGCAAGATAAAAACATATATTAAAAATCACCATATCAATGAAAACATGGAGACAATACCTGCCGGACGTGCTGGCAGTAATACTTTTTGCGGTCATTTCTTTCGCTTACTTCTTCCCTGCCGACATTGAAGGCAAGATACTTTTCCGCCACGACGCGGCGGCAGGAAAAGGCTTGGGACGCGAGATTGCGGAGCATAAACAGGCAACGGGAGAGGTAACACGATGGATGAACTCTACGTTCAGCGGCATGCCTACCTATCAGACGGCGCCCGAATATACAAGCACCGAGGGACTGGGAGCCGTCATCAAGGCTTATCATCTGTTCCTGCCGGAAAACGTGTGGTACGTCTTCGCCTACCTGCTCGGTTTCTACATCCTGCTCAGGGCGTTCGATTTCAGACAGTCGCTGGCGGCGCTCGGCTCGGTGATATGGGCTTTCTCGAGCTACTTCTTCATAATAATCGCCGCCGGACATATATGGAAGGTGATGGCGCTGGCTTACCTGCCGCCGATGATAGCGGGCATAGTGCTCGCCTATCGGGGCAAATATCTGTGGGGACTGCTGGTCACCGCCGTCTTCACGGCTTTCGAGATAAACGCCAACCACGTCCAGATGACTTATTACTTCCTGTTCGTAATTCTCTTTATGGTGATAGCTTACCTCGTCGAAGCTGTCAGGGAGAAACAGCTGAAACGGTTTTTCCATGCCACGGCGGTGTGCGCCGCGGGCGCGTTGATAGGCGTCGCGCTCAACCTCAGCTCGCTTTACCACACGTGGGAGTACGGTCAGGAGTCGATGAGAGGCAAGAGCGAACTCGTCAAGAAGGCGTCGGCAAACCAGACGGCAAGCGGTCTTGAACGCGATTATATCACTCAATGGAGCTATGGAATAGACGAGACGTGGACGCTGCTCGTGCCCAACACAAAGGGCGGAGCGTCCGTTCCGCTCGCCATGAACCCTACGGCGATGGCGCATGCCGACAACAATTTCATCGACATTTACCAGCAGTTGGGACAGTATTGGGGCGAGCAGCCCGGCACAAGCGGTCCCGTTTACGTCGGCGCTTTCGTGCTTATGCTGTTCATCCTCGGACTCTTCATCGTCAAAGGTCCCATGAAGTGGGCTTTGCTTGCAGCCACGGTGCTGTCCGTCCTGCTGTCGTGGGGCAGGAATTTCATGCCCTTCACCGACTTCTTCCTTGACTACATACCGATGTATTCAAAGTTCCGCACGGTGGCGTCGATACTCGTCATCGCCGAGTTTACTATCCCGCTGCTCGCCATGCTGGCGCTGAAAAAGATTGTGGAGGAGCCGGGCTGCCTGACAAGAAACATGAAGGCTGTCTATGCCGCCTTTGCACTTACGGGCGGAGTGGCGCTGCTGTTCGCGCTTATGCCTACGCTCTTCTTCTCCGACTTCGTGTCTTCAAGCGAGCTGAGGGCATTACAGCAGATACCGGCGGAATATCTCTCGCCGCTGCTCGCCAACCTTAAAGAGATGCGTGTGGCGATGTTCACCGCCGACTGTTGGCGCTCGTTTTTCATTATATTAATAGGTACGCTGTGCCTGCTGCTGTTCAAAGCCCGGAAACTTAGTGCCCCGCAGATGGTCGGCGCGCTGATTGTGCTCTGCCTGATAGACATGTGGCAGGTGAACAAACGTTACCTCAACAACGACATGTTCGTGAACAAGAGCGTGCGGGAGCAGCCCGTCGAAATGACCGAGACGGACAAACTGATACTTCAAGACAAGACCGACTTCGGCAATTTCCGCGTGCTCAACCTCGCGTCAAACACATTCAACGAGAACGAGACGTCGTATTATCATAACAGCATAGGCGGCTATCACGCGGCGAAACTGCGCCGCTATCAGGACATGATCGACGCTTTCATCGCGCCGGAGATGCAGAAGCTGATGCCCGCCGTGGCACAGGCAGGCGGCGACATGACAAAAGTCAGCGGCGACAGCATATTCCCCGTGCTCAACATGCTTAACGCACGCTACTTCATATTGCCGCTGCAAAGCGGTCAGACCGTACCCGTGAAAAATCCGTACGTCTACGGCAACGCATGGTTCGTCGACAAGATAACATACGTCGACAATGCCAACGAAGAGATAGGGACCGTCGGCAAGATCAATCTCCGCCACGAAGCGGTGGCTGACAAGAAGTTCAGGGACTGTCTGAAAGACGCCGCCGTACAGGACAACGAGTCGGTTGTGAAGCTCACCTCATACTCTTCCAACACGCTGAAATACGACGTAAGCTCCGACAAAGGCGGCGTGGTGGTATTTTCGGAGATATATTATCCGGGATGGAAGGCTGTCGTCGACGGCAAGGAGGCAAAGCTCGGACGCGTCAATTACATACTGCGCGCGCTTAACGTCGCACCCGGAAAGCATGAGATAGAACTGACCTTCAAGCCCGAAACGGTGAAGGCGACCGAGACGGTGGCATACATTGCTTACGCAATTCTTGTCCTCGTGATAATCCTTATGGTCTACATCGAGATCAAGAAGAAAAGAGGTCAATATATTAAAGTTGCGGATTAAAACAAATAAAGGAGGAAAAAGAGCAATGAAAAAATTACTTTCGTTACCGCCGAATCTTGTAAATTGTTTTCACGAAGTGACCGAACTGGGTCGCGACGAGTGGTATTGCACCAACGATCCGATTGACCGGAAGCTCGGTTCGGGAGGCGGTTCAACATGGCTGTTGGAGTCATGTTACAGAGAGAAAGCCGGCGAACGGACATTTGACGAGTGGCTCCGTGCCGACCGGCGGCTGCTCCTTCATGCCGGCGGACAGAGCCGGCGACTGCCCGCCTACGCACCGTCGGGCAAGGTGCTGACGCCCGTTCCCGTGTTCAGATGGGAGCGCGGACAGAAGCTCTCGCAAAATCTGCTGTCGTTGCAGATACCCCTTTACGAGCGCATAATGAACCAAGCGCCCGAAAACATACATACGATGATTGTCAGCGGAGACGTCTACATACGCTCGACGCAGCCCTTACAGAGGATACCTGACGCCGATGTAATCTGTTACGGACTGTGGCTGGGACCGGAGATAGCGAAAGATCACGGCGTGTTTGTCTCACGCAAAGACTCTCCCTCGACGTTGAAGTGCATGATGCAAAAGCCGTCCGTGAGCACGCTCGGCATGCTCCTGAAAGACCACTTCTACCTTACTGACATAGGAATATGGCTCCTCAGCGACAAGGCGGTGCGCCTGCTGATGGAGCGTTCAAAGGCTAACGGCGAGCTGAAGAACTACGATCTCTACTCCGAATTCGGCTGCGCGTTCGGCACGGAACCGTCAATCATCGACGCGGAGCTTAACGATTTGAAGGTGGCGGTGCTCCCGCTGCCCGGCGGAGAGTTCTATCACTTCGGCACAAGCCATGAACTCCTGTCGTCAACGCTGGCAATTCAGAACCTCGTCAACGACCAACGCGAAATCATGCACAACTCTCTGAAACCGCATCCGGCTATGTTCGTGCAGAACGCTGACGTAAAAACGGCAATCACGGAGGCAAACCGGAACCTTTGGATTGAGAACAGTTTTGTGCCCCGCACGTGGTCTCTGGCGCACGAGAACATCATAACCGGCGTGCCGGAAAACGACTGGACAATCGCTCTGAAACCCGGGATGTGCGTCGACATCGTGCCCACCGGCGAGTCGGAATGGGTGGTAAGACCTTACGGATACAACGATATGTTCCGCGGAAAGCTCTCCGACGAGAGCGTGATGTACCTCGGACGACCCTTCAAGGAGTGGGCGGCGGAGCGCGGAATAGACATCGAAGGCATTGACGGAAACCAAGACTTGCAGTCGGCACGCATATTCCCGGCAGCCGAAAGCACGCATGACGCGGGCTTGTTGCTGCGCTGGATGCTCTCCGAACCTGACCTTTCAGAGGGCAGGGAGCTGTGGATGAACGCACGGAAACTCAGCGCCGACAACATATCGAACGAAGCCGACCTTGTAAGACTGTGCATTCAGAGGAACGAACTGCGTGCCGCTAACTGGTCGGCGCTTGCCAAAAACCATGAGCACAGCGTCTTTTATCAGGTCGATCTGGAAGATGCGGCGAGAGATTTTGCCAAATACAACATCCCGGAACCTGCCGCGTTAAGCGACGACGCGCCGCTGTTGAAGCGCATCCACGACAGTATGTTCCGCTCGGAACTTGCCAGAAACAAGGGCGAAGAGCACATCGCGTATGAGGATAAGGCGTTCGCGCTGCTCAGAGACGGGCTGACCCGTCAGGCACTTGCCGAGAAACAACAGCCGCGAATGTCGGTTTACAGCGACCAGATAGTGTGGGGACGCAGTCCCGTACGCATCGACATAGCCGGCGGATGGACCGATACGCCGCCTTACTGCCTTATGGAAGGCGGCAGCGTGGTTAACCTCGCGATAGAGCTTAACGGGCAACCGCCGCTGCAAACGTACATCCGTCCGTGTAAAGAACCTCACATCGTGCTGCGCAGCATCGACCTCGGAGCGATGGAAACGGTAAGCACCTACGAGCAGCTTGCTGACCTGCGCCACGTGGGAAGCCCGTTCTCGATACCCAAGGCGGCGCTTGTGCTGGCAGGATTTCTGCCCGGATATTGCGCCGAAAAGCACCCGTCGCTCGCCGAACAGCTGCAATCGTTCGGCTGCGGCATTGAGATCACGCTGCTCTCTGCCATCCCGGCAGGCAGCGGATTGGGCACAAGCAGCATGCTGGCGGCAACCGTTTTGGGAGCGTTGAACGACTTCTGCGGCTTGGCTTGGGACAAAAACGAGATTGGCAGACGTACACTCGTACTCGAACAGCTGCTCACCACGGGCGGCGGATGGCAGGACCAGTTCGGCGGAATACTGCAAGGCGTGAAACTGTTGCAGACGGGACGCGGATTTGAACAAAGCCCGACGGTGCGCTGGTTGCCGTCAGACGTATTCACACAGCCCGAATACAGGGCGTGCCACCTGCTGTATTACACGGGCATAACCCGCACGGCAAAGAACATTCTGTCGGAAATCGTGCGACGTATGTTCCTCAATCAGAGCGACGAACTGAGCCGTCTGCGCGACATGAAGCAGCATTCTCTCGACATGTACGAGACCATTCAGCGTGCCGACTTTGAGCGGATGGGTCGCCTTGTGCGCAAGACGTGGGAGCAAAATCAGGCTATCGACAGCGGCACCAACCCCGAGAGCGTCGCAAAAATCGTTGCCCTCATCGACGATCTGTGCCTCGGTTACAAGCTGGCTGGCGCCGGCGGAGGCGGCTATCTCTACATGGTTGCGAAAGATCCGGACGCCGCCGCACGCATAAAACAGATACTGAACAACAATCGTCCGAACGCCAACGCGCGCTTTGTCGACATGTCCGTAAGCATGAAAGGCTTGCAGGTGAGCAGAAGTTAACCAATGGAATTTCGCACGAAAGTAAATATCGACAAACCCGGTTTCGAGATACAGCCGTTGGAGAGAATGCTGTTTATCGGCTCATGCTTTGCCGACAATATCGGCAAACGCTTCATGGAGGAGAAGTTCAGGGCGACGGTTAACCCCTATGGGGTGATGTATAACCCTGCAAGCATTCTCCATACGATAAGCAGGACGCAGGAGACGCCGCGCGTGGCGGTGCTCACGCTCGGCACGAACCACGTTTACATACTTAACGAAACGGGCGAGATTGTCGACAACTGTGCCAAGCGTCCGCAGCGGCTCTTCACCGAACGCGAGCTGAGCGTCAAGGAGTGTGCCGACTATCTGTCAGAGGCGGTGGAGCTATTGAAAGCAAGATGCGCCGGGGTGAAGGTCATCCTGACCGTCAGTCCGATACGTTACGCCAAGTACGGATACCACGGCAGCGCGCTGTCGAAGGCTGTCCTGCTGCTCGCCGCCGACAAGCTGGCGAAGGAACAGCCCGAGACGGTGACATATTTTCCGGCTTACGAGATTGTCAACGACGAGCTGCGCGACTACCGTTTCTACGCTCCCGACATGCTGCACCCGTCCGCCCAAGCCGTGGAATACATCTATGAGCGGTTTGCCGAGACGTTTTTCTCGGCACAGACAAGACGTTTTCTTGAAGAGTGGCGCCCCGTGAAAGAGGCTCTCGCCCACCGTCCGTTCAATCCGGAGTCGGCTGAATACAAGGCGTTTATGGAGCGGACGATGCAAAAGGCTCAACTTCTTGCAGAGAAATATCCCGGCTTTGAGATATAACATGGCTGTTTCCTGATAATCAGAGGCGTAACATCGAGCTTTTAAAACACCTATGATAAAAACGAAAGAGAGCGGGTCTTGCGACTCGCTCTCTTGTTAATTTCCAAATAACTCCTTATTGATATTAAGGAAGGCTGATTGCCTCTGACGGACAAACATCAGCACATGTGCCGCACTCTGTGCATGCTTCGGGGTCAATAGAATACTTTTCGCCCTCAGAGATTGCTCCAGACGGACATTCGTCGATACAAGTACCGCAAGCGATACAATCGTCACCAATTACGTAAGCCATGATTAAAATTTTATTTAGTTAATAATGTTTTTGTACCAATTCTCGTACAATGCAAAGGTAATATATTTATTTTAAATACCTATTTTCAGGTATTTGCTTTTGCTTTATTTAACAAATACGGGCGTTATTCAAAGTAAAACGACAGCACAATCATCTTGCTGTGAGCCTCGTTTACCGACTTTGCGTACATCAGCTTGTTCTTGTCGCGCAGTCGGTCGGCGTGCTTTGCGTCGAGGCTGTTTATCAGACTGTAACAGAATTTCAGTTCGGGGCGCAGCTTGAAGAACGGCAGATAGAAGTCGCAACCTAATCCTACTTCGGCGAAGACGTCGTATTTTTTCAGCTTGACGTAGTCGTTGTCCTTGCCCGAAAGGTTGATCATGGGCGTCACTCCCGCCATTACGTAAGGGCGGACGTTGTTCAACCGTTGTGCGCTGAATATCAAGTCGAAAGCCGATGCGATGTATATTGTCTTCAAGTCCTGCCCTTCCGTTATCGGCTCTCCGTCGCTCATCTTGTCCGTGTGGTTGATGAACGTAAGGTGTCGGTTGCCGAAATAGAGCGTCGGGGCCATGCGGAAGGCGAAGTTGTTGCCCAATCGTGCCTCGCCGAGCACACCGACGTTGAAGCCCATGTCCCAGCGGTCTTGGTCGCAAGTGACAAGTTTTTCGCTTGCCACGCCGTCTTCTCCCGTTATCATCTGCGGTCCTACGTTGTTCAATTCGAGGTCTTGGGCGTGCATTCCGACAATTATTCCGAAGTGGAACGGTCGCAAATCGGTGTACGGACGGTTCTGTACGTGGTTTGTCTGGGCGCCGACATTCAGCGCGGAGACTATTGCGATTATTATGGAAAACAGTTTTTTCATTATGGTTATAACGCTTTTTCTTCCGTAATATTTTATTGCCTGGGGAATTAAATATGGGAGTATAGGAGTACAGAAGTTCAGGAGTACAGACAAATGCTTACAGGAGTGGAAGTTCAGAAGTACAGAAGTTCGGGAGTTCAGACGAATGTTTTTTGGTTGCCAGCTCCTGAACTGCTGTATTTTCAGGGCTTTCATTTACCGAAGTTCATGACGATCTTTCCCACGAAGATACCGTGTTTGCCGTTCTGGTCGTTGGGAACGGCTGTGCCGTCGAGGTTGTCCACGTGTTTAAGTGTCTTGAAATAAGAGTGCGAGTGACCGCCGAGCACGATGTCGATGTTTCTTGTCCGTGCCATCATTTCCGTGTCGTCAATGCCTCGGATGTCCCAACCGAGGTGCGAGAGGCATATCACCACGTCGCATCGCTCCTGCTCTTTAAGCTGTCGTGCCACGCGGTTGGCGGTCTCCACGGGGTCGTTATACTTCACGCCGACGCAGGTCTTGGCGCTCACCAGTCCGTCGAGTTTGGGCGAGATGCCGAATATTCCGATTTTCAGACCGTTGCGGCTGAGGGTTATGTAAGGCTTTACGACACCTTCGAGCGCCGTGCCCGTGAAGTCGTAGTTGGCGCAGACTATCGGGAATTTGGCTTTCTTGAAGATGCGCGCCATGTTCTCCACACCGAAGTCAAACTCATGGTTGCCAATCGTCGCGGCGTCATAGCCCATCATGTTCATCAGTTCCACCTCCACGTCGCCCTTGAAAAGGGTGTAATATGGCGAGCCTTGCGAGAAGTCGCCGCTGTCCAGCAGCAGCAAGTCGGGCTGCTTCTGGCGCTCTTGTCTCACCATCGCCGCACGCCGGAGGAAGCCTCCGCGCCCGGCAAGGAGCGTGTCGGCAAGATTGCTGTTCAGCGGCAGTATGCAGCTGTGGGTGTCGTTGGTGTGCAGTATCGTGAGCTGTTTTTTCTTCGCGGCGAGGCACGACGACGTAGCCGCGGCAATCATTATAATAAGTAACAGGCGTCTCATTGTTTCACAATTTTTATGCGTCCTTCCGTCTGCGGGCAGACTTCGATACCGCGGTTCATCTTCTCTTTCAGGTCTTTTATTATGATAAAGCGCACGTTGTTGGTGTCGCCTTCGGGCTGGTGTAGGGCTTTCGCTTTTTTGAAAGCTGTCATTTTGTCGTTGCCCTGTGCCAGATAATCGAGCGTCGCCACGCAATATTCGGCGTCATGCCGTATCTCGTTGCCGTCAAGCCGTGCCGAGACGAGGCGTCCGTCGGCGGTGATCTCCAGCGCCACACCGCGGCTCACGCCCTCTCCTCCTGTCGATGCAATCTGCCGGAAGAGTTCCAGCACGGCGTCGCCGGTCAGCGTAACGAAGCATATTTTGTTTTCAAACGGTGCCACGTCGACCACATCGCCGTAGGTTATGTCGCCCTTGGCAAGCGCCGCGCGTATGCCGCCCATGTTGTAGACGGCAAAGACCGGCTGCTCGCCATAATCCTTGCCGGCGTCGAGCAGAATGTCGGCAAGCAGGTTGGAGAGCTTGCTCTCTGGGCGCTCGGCCGACATGTAGCATGCCGCCCTGCCCACCACGGGGCTCATTATGCTGTCTACTTTGTGTTTGAACGGCGCGATAAATGCCGCCGTCTCTTTGTCGGGCGCGGCGTCATAGCGCGCGTCCACCAATATTCGCGTGCGCTCAACGCCGGTCAGTCTGACCGCCGACGTGCATCCGGCAATCAGCGCCGTCAGCGCCATCAGGCACGCTGTATTCTTAAAAATGTTCATGATAATCCTTGTTTATGTCACGGAAAAATAATGCAAATCGAGCGCAATGAAAGTTACTTTCAAATTGCCGAGATGCAGTTTACCTTATGCAAAAATACAAAAAAAATAAGGAATGCGACAACAAAAAAAGAGTCTTGTTGGATTTAACCAAACAAATCTTAAAAAACTTACAATCCATTACATTATCGCTATATATTCCTTACGGTTTTCATCGGCAAAGAGTTGATTTCCA
>CAJMQT010000017.1 GCA_905215655.1 uncultured bacterium
GACAGCTACCAGCCCGGAGGGCTGAACCATCAGTAACCGGGTGTGGAGGAGCTTGACGACGACACGCCCGGTAATAAGCATAACACACAAAGCACCCGAAGTGGTGCTACATAAACACGTCAAACGAAAAATTCGTGCCATCCCCCTGATACTTATAATTACAGTTTTATGATTTTTCAAGCCTTGGTTGATTTTATGCAATCCAAACAACTGTATCTATGACACTTGCGAGCTTATACTTTAATTTTAGCGGACAACAATAATTCTTAATTCACATCATGGAACATTCCCTGATTTATTTTGACCTACATCAAAAAAGTGGGAAAACCAATAAAAAAAATCGCAAAAGCTCTTGTGTGTGCGCACACAATGTATTACTTTTGCAGCGTGTTCGTGAGAATACAAGTTTTCATAGGTTAGTAGTTTGATAGATTTAAGGTAAAGATTATGTTATTAGATTTTGAAACTTCGATGATGTTGGGGTTGATTTTGGTAATGACGATTTTGAGCATTATATTATTGGTAAACAGCAACATCCGATAGTTTAAGGAGGACGACGTGAGAGATTCACCTCGTCCTCTTTTTTTATAAGCCCCCTCCCGACCTCCTCACAGGTCGCCCCGCATGGGCGACTCTCGCGGTGTTAAAGAAAAAGAGCGGAACAACCGCTCTTTTAGAAGTTATGCTACTTTAACTTGTGCTTGCATCTGTTATCATAAAGACGCGCCCTTATCATCTTGTTCTTACCCTTGTTTCATAATGCCCTCTATTGCCGGAACAAGCCTGACAAGTTCCATTACCATAGCAAACTTTAAGTTTGCGGACGGGTCGATGAAACTCATCAGACAGATTGTTTCGATTATCCGTGACCGCTGCCGCCGCAATACTTGCAGACGCCGCTGCCGCCACACAAGGTGCATTTATGACTGTTAGCGCCCTGTCCGAAAGAGCCGTTCATCATTCCGTCGCCGTTGCACATTCCGCACTTTCCCGTTCCGGCGCAATACCATTTGCCGCTGTTGGCGTTGAGCGAAGGGCATGCCTTCTTAGAGTTGTCAACCGAACCGGAACTTGAAGATGATGAACCGCCGGAGCTTGACGAACTGCCGTAACTGCCACTGCTTCCGGATAAATATGAACCTGACGAATAATTACTTGAAGATGACGACTGGTGCTTTGACGACTCAATGACCGCCGCGGTGCTTACCGCAGCTCCTATCGTTGCCTGCATTATGCCTGCCCACATCTCGCTGCGGCGTTCCAGCTGTTCTTCACGGTACTTACGTGCCTTGGCGAGCAACTCTCTACAATGCTTACGACTGCTGTATTTGAGTCTCCTGTCATTTATCGCAGACTCAAAATCTTTTATCGCTGATTTCCATTTGCTGCGGTTGTACGCCGCCAAGGCACGACCATAATAAGCCTCGCCGCATTTGTTTGACTCGCTCTGATAAATTTTGATTATCTCCGTGTACGCCTTGTCCGCTTTCCTGTATTTCTTCTTATCGAGTAAATCGTCTGCGTTCTCCACACCTTTCGTATAAGCCAATGGCAAGTTTGTTTTACCAAGAGTACCACCAAGACTGCCGGAGGCGGCAGAAGCGTTTGATGCAGACTGTTTCGGGCTTGTTGCCGACGAGGCTGTCGGAGAGTTTTTCGGGGTCGGTTTGTCGGGAATTATTATCTCCATCCCTACGTAGATGAGCTGCGCTGCATCGGGATTAAGGCGTATCAGCTCGCTCTCTGTCGTGCCGTAGCGGGCGGCTATGTCGCCCAAGGTCTCGCCCCGCTGCACCTCATGGCGCCTGACGTTGTCGTCAGAGCATAACGGACAAGCTGCCGCCGACGCCGAGATGAGCGTCAGCAGCAGCCCCGTAAGTATTAGAAACCGTTTCATCGGTATCATTGTTTTGCGTTTAAATCTGCATGGCAGATAATATTATTGAATAAGAGTCGGTCATGTTTTTCACATAGACAAACCTAATCCGACAAAGAACTCCTTACATTTCTTGGCTCCGGCATAATCTGTCAAGCCCAAGCCCAACGACAAGCACCAGCCGTAGTAACCGACGTTCATGGACAGTCCGGTTGAAAATTTGTCGTCCTTTATCTTGCTCTTTGTCTTGTTGCTGCCCGTACCTACTTCAACTTTTCCTGACACGATGTAGTCAAAATACGGTCCTGCTTCGATAGAGAAGTTATTTTTTTTCGCTCCGACATACAACGGCAGATAAATACTATGGGTGGAGATACTGCCGTCTCCGGCGCTTTTCTTAATATCGTTAAACATACCTCTGTATCCCAAACGTCCTGTCGCATAGACCGTTTCAGACAGCCATACCTTCGGACCGAATGCTACCTTGAAAAGGATACCGCCGCTATATGCCTTGCCCCCGTCGCCGTTGAATTCATGATAAGCCATAGTAAATTCTCCCGCACCATCGACATCTCCCAATTTATGGATGTCTTCCGCAGATTTGTCTGCCGTTGTCGTCTGCGTGCCGGTGAACGATGCAGACGTCTTGCCGGCGTTCCGGGCCGTCATCGTGGCGTCTCCCGTCTCGGCAGTGGCGTCGGTTACTGTCGTCTGAGCCGCCTTGCCGGGTATGTTAAGTTCCATTCCCACATATACAAACTGTGCCGCGTCGGGGTTGAGCTTGGCAAGTTCGTCTTTCGACACGCCGTATTTCTCGGCTATTGTGGCGAGCGTCTCTCCACGCTGAACGATGTGTTTCTGAATTGTTTGTGCCGAGAGCGGCGCCACACAGAGCATTATTGCCGCGATGAGTGCCGGCACACGGTTTCTTGATTTGTTTCTTCTCATAATCTCAGATGTTTTATTTGTTTATATTGTTGTCAGTCTGTCTGTATCACGAGGAAGTTTGATATGCTCCAGAAGGCTGTCGCGTCGTTTATCCTCAGGGTGAAGTTGTGGTTGCCGGTGGTGGTCAGCGTGTATGCCGACTGCGGCACGTCGGTGAGTATGCGCGGGCGTTTTGCCGTGAAGGATATCTCGCGGAACTTGCGTATGTCTACCTTTGCAAACTTCGACTTGTCGAGGGCGGCGTCGGCGAGGAGCCTGTTCTTGCGCACCACACCCTTGCGTTTAAGGTCGCTCTTCGAGCCGATGAGCACGTAGCATTTGTTGATTATCTCGTCCTGTCGCACCAGCGCCTTTGTCTGTGCTTGCGTGCGGTTGCCCAGCTCGGCTATCTGCTTGTCTTTGTCGGCGAGTATCGTCAGTTGCGACTCTACCTGCCGGCGCAGCTGTGATATGTTGACGTCCTTTCTTGACAGCTCCGAACGCAGGTTGGCTATCTGTGCGTCTTTGTCGGCGAGCTGTCCTTTCATGTGCGCCACGAGCCTTTTCAGGTCGCTGTCTCCGCCCTTGTCGGCAAGCAGTCCTTCGAGCCGGCGTATCTTGTCTTTCTGATGTTTGAGCACCTGTTCGTAGCGTTCAAGATTGTGCAGGACGTCGCTGCGGCTCACCATCACCTCGTTCGACTTGTTCGTAAAGAGCATTCCCTCTTCCATCGCTATCGAGTCGAGGGCGCCGTTGAGCGCAGTTATCATTCCGTCAACCTCGGAGATGCGCTGCTGCTGTGCCTCGCACGCCTTTTTCAGCGAGTCTCTCTCTTCGACGATGCTTATCACTTTGCCGTCGTTGCCGCATCCGCTGATTGTCAGTACCATCAGTATCAGTGCCGCCACGACGTTTGTTGTAACTCTGTTATGTGTGTTCATGATTTTTAAAGGTGATAATTTTGAAAAGATGGTAATATCCGGATTTTCGTCGCCCTGCGCCCTACTGCTTGTCATTCTCCGGCTTTACGTAGAGCATCAGTTGCATTCCCGCTTGCAGGCGTGTTGTCGGTTTAAGGTTTTTGGGCAGGTCGTTCCATTCTATTATGTCGGCGGCTTTCAGTCCGTAGCGTTTGGATATAATGGCGAGCGTCTCGTTCTTCTTCACGTTATGGAACACAACCTTTTTCTCCGACTCCTCATCTGCCTCCTCTGCCGCCGTGTTCTCTTCCGTCTGCGCCACAGCCTCCGGCTTTTTCACGGTGATGTCTGTTATCATATCTTTTATGCCGTCGCGGTATTTTATCATGAAGACCTCCTCCTTAGCGATGGTCTCGAAAGGCACGAAGAGCTTCTTGCTGGGCTTGCGTTCCTGATATTTTATGACTTCTTCGAGCACCTGCAAGTTATAAACCGGTATCTCCTTGCCGCTCACGAGATATATGATGTCCTGTTCGCCGGCTATTTTCTGGTTTTCGCCCGATATACGTTTGCCCTCGGTGGTGATGTAGACGTTGCCGCGCTCTTTGAAATGTATCATGTAAACTTCCTGCGAACGGACGCTTATGTCACGCGCGTTTTTCTTGGTGGACGCTTTATACACGATGTTTTTATCACCCACCTGAATAACCTTTCCGCTTGCCTCGCTTCCGTCGCGGAATATTATAATGTCGTTCTGAGCCAGCGTCACGACAGACGCACAAAAAGAAAAAATAATCGTAAGAAACGCTTTCATTCCCTTTATAAAATTATATTATTACTTGGTTTTTAAATAAATGTGCAGCTAATCTTATGCAAAGATTATGCAAACGAGAGGAAAGAAAGCTTGCTTTCTATTTCCCGAGTGCAGCTAATCTTATGCAAAGATAAGTTAAAAAGCCGTGCCTTTAAAACGACGAGGAAGAACCTCGGGAACAAGAGGGAGAAAGTGTCGGATGAAAGAATTATATTTGTTGTCAAGAGGGAGATAATTCAATGAAAACCAAATGATTACACATCCCTTTCCAAAAGGCGGTCTTTTGGCGTGTAAAAGACCGCCTTTTACACGCTAAAAGCTTACCTTTTACAATGCGAAAGCTTGCCTTTTGGAAAACAAGGGAAAATCTGATTGCTGATTAGGGGTAAAAAACGACCGGACTGTCTCTTCTTCCGAAAATCGTATTTAAAACGGATTTCCGTGTGACATCAGGACGTTTCATGTGCTTGAAAGGTGTTTTGACACCGCCGGAAACGTCCTGTCGCCACGCCCGAAAATTGTAAAGGAATTTTATTTTTATTATCTTTGTATAAGATAAACTGCACTCGGCAATTTGAAAGTAAACTTTCATTGCGCTCATTTGCATTATCTGTTCAAGACTCTTAAATCAATCGAAGAAGCACATCAAAATGCCGACAAACACAAGAAAGTTGACCCGCATACATATCGCAAGCGACGACAGGGCTGCGACAGATATACTGAGAAAAAGATTGGAAGAACACTTCGCCGTGGAAATGGTGGACGTGGAGAGACGGTGTGACCTGATGACGAGAGAATATGAAGAGCTGAAAGCCGACCTGATCTTTGTCGACCCGAAACACGGCATGCCGTCGGCAACATCATTATCCGACATACACGCCGCGACAAAAGGCGGCAACACAAAAATCGTAATCTACTCGGACGGCGATACCGACATTGACGCCACACGGCATGGGGATTTCTTCTGGACGCTGCCCAAGGACTTCGAGCTGAAAGAACTGTTCTTCCTGATGACAAAGTTTTATGAAAGTCGCCTCGCACTACTGCCGCCGCAAAAAGACTGTCTCCTGCTGACGGTAAACGCTTACAGCGAGCATTTCACGCTGAACATCGACGACATAGCTTACTTCCGCTTTGACAACGGCCGCCGGCAGTGGAAAGTGGTGTGCTCGGACGGCATGGAACGGCTGCTGAGACGCCGCACCACGTCAGACGTCATACTGACCCTGAGCCGCGACTTCGTGCAAATTCACAAGCGTTACATCGTCAACATAAAATTCATACGCGGCATACAGGACACGCAATGCCTGCTCAACGAGCCGCTGGACGATGTTACCGAACTGAAAATAAGCAAGAATTTCAGGCACGAACTGATGAACAGGTTTTGGCAGATATAGCAAAAAAACTCAACAATGTTGAGTTTTTTTATATCAAATCGGTCGGAACTTACCCACAAAGCAAATCTCAATCCCTCCCCTCGGGGAGGTTAGGAGGGGGCTGTCTTTTCACTTTCCACTATTTATCAGCTCCAAGAGCTTTTCTACTGCGTCCTCTTCGGGTATGTTTTTCTCCACACACTCCTTTTTCCTATACAAGGATATCTTGCCGCGCCCGGCACCTACGTAACCGTAATCGGCGTCAGCCATCTCGCCCGGACCGTTGACGATGCAACCCATAATGCCTATTTTCAGACCTTTAAGGTGCTTTGTCGCCTCCTTGATGCGTGCTATCGTGGAGCGCAGGTCGTACAGCGTCCTGCCGCAACCGGGGCAGCTTATATACTCCGTCTTCGACGTTCTGAGCCGCGCCGCCTGCAATATGCCGAAGGCGGTGGCGTCGATGTCGGCAACAGATATGTCGCCGTCGTTCATCAGCCAGATACCGTCGGTGAAGCCGTCGAACATCAGCGCGCCCATGTCGGCTGCCGCCTCTATCTGGAAGTCACTCTTCTCCGCCGCCGTGTGACGGTACATCTGCACGAAGACAACGGGGTTACGCAGTCCGGCGCGCATCATCTCGTGCAGCAAGGCACGCTGCTCGCCGAGGCGGTTGACCTGCGTGCCGGGGCACACCACAACCACTTCGGGGTGTTGGCGGAGGCACGCCTGATACTCGTCGGCAGGAGCGCCGAAGGGCATTACGAGGAATTTCAGCGGCGCTTCAATGCTGCCGATGAAGGGAAGAGTGTTGTAACGGAAGATAGGGAATACGCCGGTCTTGTCTTGAAGGCGGACGTATGTGCCGTAGTCCACGATGTAACGCTGACCGGCTGTGCGCTCTGCGGGCAGCGTTCCGCCCGTGTAGATATAGTCGGGCGTCATGTCCGGATTTGACGTTTCGGCACCTTTGGCGTCATCGGCGCCAAGCCTTGACGATATCACCACGGGCACGTTGCCGCCGCCTATGTTGAGCACGGCGTCGGTGGCGCGGCGCTCCGGACGTAACGCGTCGAAACCTTCGAAAGCCTCGCCGGGGATGTATGTGTGCCCCTCGCGGCGCGTGATGTAATCCACTAAATGACGTGCCACGGGTATTTCAGCCTCCGGCTCTTCGCTGAGCGACACGCGGATGGTGTCGCCAATGCCGTCGGCAAGCAGCGCGCCTATGCCCGCCGCGCTCTTTATCCGTCCGTCTTCGCCCTCGCCCGCCTCGGTCACTCCGAGGTGCAGAGGATAGCTCATGCCCTCGTCGTTCATGCGTTTCACGAGCAGACGCACCGACGTCACCATGACGACGGTGTTGCTCGCCTTGATCGAGATGACCACGTTGTCGAAACGTTCGCGGCGGCATATCCGCAGAAACTCCATGCAGCTTTCAACTATTCCTTCGGGGGTGTCGCCGTAACGGCTCATAATGCGGTCGGACAGAGAGCCGTGGTTGACGCCTATTCGCAGCGCGGTGTGGTGCTCGCGGCAGATGTCGAGCAGCGGCAACAGCTGCTTCTCGATTTTCAACAGCTCGTCGGCATATTCCTCGTCGGTGTATTCCAGCTTCTTGAACGTGCGCGCCGGGTCGACGTAGTTGCCGGGGTTTATTCTGACCTTCTCGGCATACAGCGCCGCCACCTCGGCAACGTGCGGGTTGAAGTGTACGTCGGCAACGAGCGGGGTGTCATATCCCCGTGCCCTCAAAGCGGCGTTGATGTTCTTCAGGTTCTCTGCCTCGCGCACGCCCTGCGTCGTCAGTCGGACGTACTCGCCGCCCGCTTTGATGATACGTTCCGCCTGTGCCACGCTGCCTTCGGTATCGTTTGTCGACGTTGTAGTCATCGACTGTACGCGGATAGGGTTGTCTCCGCCGAGCGGGGTGGCACCCACCTGCACCTCGATAGTCTTTCTTCGGATATAATTGAACATGGAATTTAAAATTGAAAAATGGAAAAATGGAGAGTTGAAGAATTAATAGTTAAGAGTTAAGAATTAAGAGTTAAGAAACGAAGTTCGGCGTTAAGCCTATTAAGAAAATATGCTTTTGGGCTTTGCTTATTTGTCCTATAAGTCCCATTGGTCCCAATCATATTTTCTTCATTCTTCACCCTTCACTCTTCATTTAATTGACTTTCCACTCATATTTCACTTCTGCCAGCTCCTTGTTTGCCTTTTCTATTTTGGCACCGAGTCCGGCTTTATACGTCGCGAGACGTTCGGCTATGTCGTCGTCGGCAAGGGCAAGCATTTCAACGGCAAGTATTGCGGCATTCATCGCGCCGTTCACTCCCACCGTTGCGACGGGTATTCCCGGCGGCATTTGTATTATGCTGAGCATTGCGTCAAGACCGTCGAGCATACCTTTGATGGGCACGCCGATCACGGGCAGCGTGGTCGAGGCGGCTATCACGCCGGGCAGCGCGGCAGCCATGCCTGCTCCGGCAATGATTACTTTGACGCCTCTCGTGCGGGCGTTCTTTGCAAACTGCTCCACAGCGTCGGGCGTGCGGTGTGCCGACAGGGCGTTAACCTCAAACGGAACGTGCATCTCGTCAAGAAACTTACACGCCTTTTCCATTACCGGCAGGTCGCTCGTGCTGCCCATTATCACGCTTACCAAAGGAACAAGGGATTGAGTTTTGCTTTGTTGATTGTTGTCACTCATTTTATTTTTGTTTAATGCTTTTTGTTATTTATGATTATTCTTATCTTTGTCTACATAGCCCGTCACAACTAAACTTTTAACTTGCTAACATCCTTTCTCCCTCCCTCGGGAGGGTTGGGGAGGGGCTTCGGGGAGGTCGGGTGTGGCTTTATGAGGGGCTCCTAATACACCAGCACCGACACGAAGGCGCACACTACGCCGAGCAGAAAGCCGGTAACCACCTCGTGCAAGGAGTGCTGACGGAGTATCATCCGGCTTGTTCCCACCATTCCGGAAAGGAGCAATACCACGCAAAGCCACCACACGGGATTGAACGAGAAGATAAGGGAGAACGCCGTAAGCGCTCCCGCCACGCCGCCGATTGCCGCCGTATGAGTGGATATCTTGATGAAAATATTGGTCGTGGCGCACGCTATCTGTATCACGAGGGCGGATATAAGAATACTCCGCATGAAGTGAGGAACATGCGTCACGGTCATTATATAACAGCAAAGAAGGTACGAGAGGATGGATATTACGTAAGGAATGGCGCGGCGCTCCTTGTTGCCAAGCTGTCTGAATGTCCAGCCTCGACTGTGCCGATAGAGGTTTATCAGCATTGTGGGAAGAAAAACGGTGAACACCCAGAACGTCAGCAGCAGGAAGAGCTTATACATCCAAGGCAGCAAAGCAAGGTAACTGAAAGCCAGCAAGCTCACCAACGCCACCATGGGAAGATAGAACGGAGTAAATATCACGCTCAGTACCTTTGCCGTGAAAACAAGTTCTTTTTCTCTCATCTCTTTCTTAATCTTGCCACCGGGATGCCTAATTGCTCTCTGTATTTAGCTATCGTGCGGCGTGCCACGGGGTATCCCTTGTCCTTCATAAGGTCCTTTATGGCGTCGTCGCTCAGCGGACGGCGTTTGTCTTCGCCGTCGATGATGTCTTTGAGCGCGGCTTTCACCCGGCGCGTAGACATCTCCTCGCCATCTTGTGTCTTGACGCTGTCGCTGAAAAAGTGGCGCAGGCGGAACGTACCCCACCGCGTCTGGGCGTACTTCATGTTGCTTACTCGCGACACGGTGCTTATGTCCAGCCCCGCTTTCTCTGCCACGTCTTTCAGTATCATGGGACGAAGTTCCGACTCGTCGCCGTCCTGGAAGAACGGCTTCTGTATCTCGATGATTGCCTTCATCGTGACGAAGAGCGTGTGCCGGCGCTGCTTTATGGCGTCGATAAATCCGCGGGCGCGCTCCACTTTCTCCTTGGCGTAAAGCAGGGCTTCCTTCTCCCGCCTGTTCATGCTGTCCTTGTTGAGCCGGTATTTGTTTGCCATTTCGGCAAATTCGGGGGCGATGTAAAGTTCGGGCACGCTGCCGCCGTTGATTGTGAAGGTCACGGTGCCGTCGTCGGCGGTGTCTACAATAAAGTCGGGAGTTATGTGTTGTGTGCTCCGTCCCTCGGTTTCGCCAAGCGCGGAACCGGGTTTCGGGTTCAGTTTAAGCAGTTCGGCGTGTACTCGTTGCGCCGTTGTCTCGTTGATTTTCAGTTGCGATGTGATTTTGTCCCACCGCTTGTTCATGAACTCCTCGAAGCAGTCTGCCACCACGCGCTCCATCAATCGGCGTGTGTCTGACGGCTCGCGGCGTCTGATTTGCAGCAGGAGGCACTCTTTGAGGTCTCTCGCTCCGATGCCTGCGGGGTCAAACGTCTGCAAGGTTTGCAGCAGCCGGTCTATCTCCCGGCTGTCGGTGTCGATGTTATGGTAGATTGCAAGCTCGTCGGCAAGCGTGTCCGTGTCTTTGCGGAGCAGTCCGTCGTTGTCGAGCGAGCCGATGAGATAGTCCATTATCTCCTGCTCGCGGTCGGTCAGGTCGACATCTATCATCTGCTCGCGCAGCTTGTCATAGAAGGAGAGGCGGTCGCCGTAGGTAATCTCCTCGTACTCCGCGGTGGAATTGTCTGCCGCCTGCGGATATACCGTTGCGGGCATTTCGTCGTCCATCCCGATACCGGCGAGCGCGTCGTCGAGTGCCGACTCGCGCTCTTCACGCTCCGTGGCGGTCTCGAAGTCCTCGTCGTCCGTGGTGTCGGCGGTGTCGTTCCGCGAATCGTTGGCGGGCGACATATCGTCCGGATTGCATGTTTCAAGCGCCGGATTGTCGTCGATTTCAGCCGTCACACTCTGTTCCAGTTCGGTCAGAGGCATTTCAAGCAGGCGCACCACGAGCATCTGTTGCTGTGTGAGATGCTGTGTCTGCGTCTGCTTTTGCTCTTGTGACTGTATGAGTTTCTGTGCCACGATGTATAAAAATCGATGTTTATCACTCGCCGGACGACGCGACATCGTATCATCGCCGCCGCTCCCCGACGCTCTTTATGGCATTATCTTACGTTGCCTGACTTTATCAGATATTCGGCTATCTGTACGGCGTTGAGCGCCGCTCCCTTTCGTATCTGGTCGCCGCTGAGCCAGAATGTCAGTCCGTTCTCGTCGGCGATGTCTTTGCGAATACGACCTACGTAGATGTCGTCTTTGCCCGCTGTCTCGAGCGGCATGGGGTAAACGAGGTTTGCGGGGTCGTCTCTGAGGGTCACGCCGGGTGCCGCTGCGAGGGCTTTCTGTGCCTCCTCGACGCTTATCGGGCGTTCTGTCTCGATCCATACTGACTCTGAATGGGCACGGAGAGATGACACGCGGACGCACATTGCGGAGCATTTAACGTCGCTGTGCATGATTTTTCGCGTCTCGTTAAACATCTTCATCTCTTCCTTGGTGTAGCCGTTGGGCTGGAAGACGTCAATCTGCGGAATGACGTTGTAGGCGAGCTGATGGGGGAATTTCTTCACCGTCACGGGCTTGCCTTCGATTATTTCGGCGTACTGCTGCTGCAATTCTGCCATTGCTGCGGCTCCCGCGCCGCTGGCGCTCTGGTAGCTTGCGATGTGGATGCGGCGTATATGGCTGATCTGTTCCAGCGGTTGCAGCACAACGACCATCATGATCGTGGTGCAGTTAGGGTTGGCTATGATGCCGCGGGGGCGTTCAAGAGCGTCTTCGGCGTTGCACTCGGGCACTACGAGAGGCACGTTTTCGTCCATACGGAAGGCGCTCGAATTGTCAATCATGACGGCTCCGTACTTTGTGATGTCTTCGGCAAACTCTTTCGATATGCCGGCTCCCGCCGACGTGAAAGCGATGTCTACGTCCTTGAAATCGTCGTTGTGTTGAAGCAGTTTCACCTCATACTCTTTGCCGTTGAACGTGTATTTGCGTCCGGCGGAACGCTCCGAGCCGAACAATACGAGGTCGTCCATCGGGAATTTTCTCTCTTCGAGCACGCGCAGGAACTCTTGTCCCACGGCTCCGCTCGCACCTACGATAGCTACTTTCATTGTAAAATAATATAAAAAAGCCCCCTCCCGACCTCCCCGAGGGGAGGAGTTGAGATTGAGAGCAGCCCCCTCCTAACCTCCCCGAGGGGAGGAGTTGAAGTTAGCTTTGTTATTATTAATTGTTGTTATTCTTTTAATTTATTTGAGTTCCGAGAACTCTCCCTCTCCCTTTATTTATCCTCGCCCATTCAGCTCTCCTCCCCTCGGGGAGGTCGGGAGGTGGCGTCCCTCTCCCTTTATTTACCCTCATCCATTCAGTCCTCCTCCCCTCGGGGAGGTTGGGTGGGGGCTTCGGGGGCTCGTCGTGGGCTGTTCTTTTTTTACCTTTTTCGCTTGCAAAATTACAACTTTTGGGGTAATTGCACTCAAAATATGATTTTTTTTTGCAATTTTGCATTCAGAATTGTAACCTGACGAATATTTATGCCCGACATATCTCAATATTTTCCGATTACATCCCCCACGATGATATTTCTCGTGGTGCTGTGTCTTATCCTTTTCGCACCGATCATCATGGGCAAACTGCGCATTCCGCACATTGTCGGAATGGTGCTTGCCGGCGTGCTGGTGGGGCGCTACGGGCTTAATGTTCTTGAACGCGACAGCAGCTTTGAGCTGTTCGGCAAGGTGGGACTGTATTACATCATGTTCCTTGCCGGACTGGAAATGGACATGAACGGACTGAAAACGAAGAGCGTGAGGATGGCGGGTTTCGGCTTGCTGACGTTCTTCCTGCCTTTCATAATGGTGTTTCTGTCTTGCCGTTACATGCTGGGGTACAGCGTGCCGGCGGCGATGTTGCTTGGCAGCATACTTGGCTCGAACACCCTGATTGCCTACCCCATCGTCTGCAAATACGGTCTGCAACGCCACAACAGCGTCACGATGTGCGTCGGCGCGTCGATGGTATCGCTGACGTTTGCCCTTGTCGTGCTTGCCGCCATTGTCGGAACGTACAGAGAGGGCGGCGGCGTAATGTTCTGGCTGACGTTCATCCTGAGGTTTGCGGCGTTCATCGCCTGTGCCGTTTATTTCATTCCGAGGATGGCGCGGTATTTCCTCCGGCGCTATTCTGACGCCGTGATGCAGTACATCTTCGTGCTCGGCATAATGTTTCTCTGTGCCGCCGTTACCGAAATGCTCGGCATGGAGGGCGTCTTCGGAGCGTTCATCGCGGGCTTGGTGCTCAACCGTTACATCCCTCACGTCTCGCCGCTGATGAACCGCATCGAGTTTATCGGCAACGCCCTGTTCATCCCTTACTTCCTGATAGGCGTCGGAATGCTTATCAACATGCGTGTGCTTTTCAACGGATGGCAGACGGCTCTCATCACATTCTGCCTCGTATTCTTCGGCACGTTGGGCAAGGCTGTGGCGGCTTACGTCACATCGTGGTTGCAGAAACTGCCCGTAGTTCAGGGGCACATGATGTTCGGACTGACGGCGGCGCATGCCGCAGGCAGTATAGCCATCGTGATGGTGGGCATCAACTTGGAGGTGGCGAAGGGCGAATTTCTGATGAACGCCGACATGCTTAACGGCGTGGTGATGATGATTTTGTTCACCTGCGTGATCGGTTCGATGGTCACCGAGCACGCCTCACGCAAGATAGCAATCGAAGAAATGTCGACGGCTGAGAAGACTGACAGCGGCGACGACGAGAAGATACTCATTCCGATGAAGTATCAGGAGACGGCCGACACGCTGCTCAACCTCGCCATACTGATGCGCAACCGCAAGCTGAACCGCGGACTGATAGGGCTCAACGTGGTCTACGACGACGACCGCCGGCAGAGCCATCAGGAGCAGGGACGCCGCCTATTGGAGCGTCTTGAACGCATGGCGAGCGCCGCCGACGTGCGCATGCAGACGCAGGTAAGGATAGCGACGAACATAGCCAACGGCATAAAACACGCCTTCACGGAGTATGGAGCGTCGGAAATAATAATGGGTCTGCACATCCACAAGGACGTGTCAAAGCGCTTCTGGGGCGAGTTCATACAGAGCCTCTTCAACGGACTGAACCGCCAGATAATCATAGCCCGCTGTCCGCAACCGCTCAACACGCTGCGCGAGATACACGTGGCGGTGCCGTCAAGAGCCGAGTTCGAGCCGGGATTTTACCGCTGGCTGGAGCGTCTGGCGCGACTTGCCGAGAACCTTGACTGCCGCATACGTTTCCACGCAAAGCGCGAGACGATGTCGCTGATCAACGATTACATCTCAAACAAGCACACAGGCATGCGGGCGGACTACACCCTCATGGCGCATTGGAACGAGCTGCCGGAGCTCGCGGCGTCGATAAACGACGACGACCTGTTTGTCGTTATAACGGCGCGTAAGGGCACGGTGTCGTACAAACTCGCGCTGGAACGGTTGCCCGACGAGCTTACGGAGCATTTCTCGGGAAAAAGTCTGATGATAATCTTCCCCGACCAATACGGCGAACCGATAGACGCCATGACCTTTGCCACGCCGCAGCATCAGGAGCAGCAGAGCGCATACCACCAGCTGCTGACATGGATAAGGAGAAAAATCGGAAGATAAATCAACGTCGTTCGGATTACACAACGTAACCCGTTGAGTTTCAATAGCTTGCCGTTCACCATGTAAAAGGTAAGCTTTTAGCGTGCAAAAGGCATGCTTTTGGCGTGTAAAAGGCAAGCTTTTGGAATGTAAAAGGCAAGCTTTTGGAAACTCATCAAACTGACGTTAATTTTGAAAGTCTGAAAAGTCCGTAACCTACATGTGAACCTGAATATAAAAAGAGATAGAAAAAGAAAGAAAACAATGATAAAGATACAAGGAATAACAAAGAGCTTCGGCAAGCTGGAAGTGCTCAAAGGCATCGACCTCGACATAGGGAAAGGCGAGATAGTAAGCATCGTCGGTCCCAGCGGAGCGGGCAAGACAACGCTGCTCCAGATAATAGGCACGCTCGACCGTCCCGACAGCGGCGAGATAATCATCGACGGCACAGACACAGGCAGCCTTGGGAAAAACAAGCTGGCGGCGTTCCGCAACAGCAAGATAGGCTTCGTCTTCCAGTTTCACCAGCTGCTTCCGGAGTTCACGGCGATAGAGAACATAATGATCCCCGCCTACATCGCGGGCGCGTCGCGCAGCGCGGCAAGACAGAGGGCGGAGGAGTTGCTGGCTTTCATGGGACTCTCGGAGCGCGCCTCGCACAAGCCCAACGAACTGTCGGGCGGCGAGAAACAGCGCGTAGCCGTGGCGCGGGCGCTCGTCAACAACCCTGCGGTAATCCTTGCAGACGAGCCGTCGGGCAGCCTCGACTCAAAGAACAAGGAGGAGCTGCACCGTCTGTTCTTCGACCTTCGCGACCGCTTCGGACAGACCTTCGTCATCGTGACGCACGACGAAAACCTTGCCGCCATCACCGACAGGACAATAAAGATGAAGGACGGCAGACTGGAGCGTGACGAAGAATAGCCATCGCTGCCACCAATCTTTCAACCTTTCAATTTTTCAATCTTTCAATTTTTCAACTTCACATCATGTCTTTCATAAAACTTGGAGAATACAACCGAATGACCGTTGTCAAGAAAGTTGACTTCGGAATGTACCTCGACGGCGGCGACGAGGGCGAGATTTTGCTGCCGCAAAGATACGTGCCGGAGGGCTGCAAGCCGGGCGACGAGCTGGACGTCTTTGTCTATCTTGACGCCGACGAGCGACCGGTGGCAACGACGCTGACACCGCTTGCAAAGGTAGGCGACTTCGCTTTCCTCAACGTGGCGTGGGTAAACGAGTACGGAGCGTTCCTCGACTGGGGACTGATGAAGGACCTGTTCTGCCCCTTCCGCGAGCAGAAGATGAAGATGGAGAGGGGCAAAGGCTACATCGTTCACGTGCATCTGGACGACGAGAGCTACCGCATCGTCGCCTCGGCAAAGGTGGAACGCTATCTCGACGAGGACAAGCCGACATACAAAAACGGCGAGGAGGTGAGCCTGTTGGTATGGCAGAAGACCGACCTCGGCTTTAAAGTGATAGTCGACAACCGTTATTCCGGACTTGTATACAAGGATCAGATATTCAGGGAAATACACACGGGCGACCGCATGAAGGGCTACATCGACACGGTGAGACCTGACGGCAAGCTGGACGTCACGCTGCAACCGACGGGGCGCAGGATGACGGTCGAGTTTGCCGACACGCTGCTCGAATACATCAAGAGCCACAGCGGCACATGCCCGTTTACGGACAAGAGCGCGGCGGAAGACATCTACGCCGAGTTTCAAGTAAGCAAAAAGAATTTTAAAAAGGCTGTCGGCGACCTGTATAAACGCCGCCTGATAGTGATTGAAAAAAAGCTTTTAAAGTTGAAAGATTGAAAGATTGAAGAATTGAAAAATTAATACTTCAATTAGCGGCATAGCCGCTATCTTTTCAATTTTTCAATCTTTCAATTTTTCAATATTCGATTTTGTCCGGCTTCTGCGCCCACATCTCGAACGCCTTTATCGCCTCGTTGCGCATCATCTCTTCCGACGACAGACGGCGTTCTGACAGCGGAAGGGCAAGCTCATCATATATGAACGAGTCGTCAAAGCCGATGTTTTTCGCGTCGGTCTTGTTGTTGGCGAAGTACAGTTTGCGCAGATGCGCCCAATATATTGCGCCGAGACACATCGGACAAGGCTCGCAGGAGGAGAATATCTCGCAGTCGCTCAGATCGAACGTGCCGAGCTTTTTCGCCGCGGCGCGTATCGCGCTGACCTCGGCATGCGCCGTAGGGTCGTGTTCATCGGTCACACGGTTCACTCCGGTGGCTATTATCTCGCCATCACGGGCTATAACGGCACCAAACGGTCCGCCACCGTTCTTTACGTTGTCTATCGACAGTTGTATCGCCGTCCGCATCAGTTCGTCGTTCGTCATAAGCGTTCCTCCATGTTTATTAGATTTATATAAGTACAGAAGTATAGAAGTTCAGAAGTTCAGAAGTACAGACATTACTTTTTGTTAATTAACAATCCTCTGAGGCAAATGTCTGTACTCCTGTACTCCTGAACTTCTATACTCCTATTTAACAATAATAAGATAATAATTCTTCTTGCCGCGCTGCACGAGCAGATACTTACCGTCGATAAGGTCATCGGCGGTAACGGGGCGGTCAAACGCCGCCAGTTTCTCCTTGTTCAGCGACACGCCGCCACCTTGAACGAGCTTGCGCATCTCGCCCTTGCTGGCAAACACGGGTGCTGCGGCGGTGAATATCTCGACTGCGGGCTGTCCCAACACGTCTTTCGACACCTCAAACTGCGGCACGCCTTCGAAGATGTCGAGCAGCGTCTGCTCGTCAAGTTTCAGCAGAGAGTCCTTCGTCGACTTGCCGAAAAGGATGTTGGATGCCTCTACGGCGGCGTCGTAGTCCTCGCGAGAGTGAACCATCACGGTCACTTCTTCCGCCAGACGGCGCTGCAACGTGCGGCGTCCCGGGTCCTGACGGTGCTCCTCTATGAGGGCGTCTATGGTCTCCTTGTCGAGACTTGTGAAGATTTTTATGTAACGTTCGGCGTCGTCATCGCTGACGTTAAGCCAGAACTGGTAGAACTTGTAAGGTGATGTGCGCTTTGGATCGAGCCATATATTGCCGCTCTCCGTCTTTCCGAACTTCTTTCCGTCGGCTTTGGTTATCAGCGGACAGGTCAGCGCATAAGCCTCAGCCTCGCCTCCGAGGGTGCGGCGGATAAGCTCTGTGCCGGTGGTCATGTTGCCCCACTGGTCGTTACCTCCCATCTGGAGCTTGCATCCCTTGGCCTGATACAGGTGCAGGAAGTCGTAGCCTTGGAGCAGCTGATATGTGAATTCGGTAAATGACAGACCGTCTCTTGCCTCGCCGTTGAGCCGCTGCTGTACGCTCTCTTTCGCCATCATGTAATTTACGGTGATGTGTTTTCCTATCTCGCGGGCAAACTGCAAGAAGGTCATATCCTTCATCCAGTCGTAATTGTTCACCAGTTCGGCACGGTTGGGAGCGTCGCTCTCAAAGTCGAGAAACTTGGCGAGCTGCTTCTTTATGCACTCCTGATTGTGGCGAAGGGTAGCCTCATCGAGGAGGTTACGCTCGAGACTCTTGCCCGAAGGGTCGCCGATCATGCCGGTGGCGCCGCCTACCAAGGCGAGCGGTTTGTGCCCGCAGCGTTGCAGGTGGCGGAGCATCATCACGCCGCAGAGGTGACCTATGTGGAGCGAGTCAGCCGTCGGGTCTGTTCCGAGATAAGCCGTGACCTGCTCCTTCATGAGCAGTTCTTCTGTTCCGGGCATTATCTGGCTGAGCATTCCGCGCCATTTCAATTCTTCAACAAAGTTCTTATTCATTATTGTATTATTTTAGTTGACAAGTTAACGAGTGACGAGTGACAAGCTTTTCTTGTTGACAAGTTAACGAGTTGAGGGGGCTGATCAGCTCGTATCCTTGTCCCTTGTCTACTCGTCCACTTAATAATAAAATTACGGAACGGGGTCGTAACCGCTGCCTCCCCACGGGTTACATCGCAGGATACGCCATATTGCGAGCGCCAATCCCTTTATCGGTCCGTGCTTTCTGAGCGCTTGCAGGGCGTATTGTGAGCACGTGGGAGTGAACCGGCAGGCGGCGGGTGTGAACGGGGAGATGACGTTCCGATAGAAGATTATCGGCAGGCAGAGCAGCCAAACGGCGGCTCGTGAGATATATTCCGTCACTCGTCTCATAGCGGTCAGAGTTTTTTCTCGTTGCAGTCAGAGTTTTTTCTCGTTGCTATTAGATCTTTTCGGCGACGCGGTGCAGCAGGTTGAGCACCTTGCTTTCCACCTCGTCGGAGGCTCGCAGCTCGTCGTCCAGCCATATAAATGCCAGCGCCAGCGCCGTGTCCTGCCTCTCTTGCAGCTTTGTGAGGAGCACGCTCTTGTTCAAGCGGAACGCTTCACGCACCTGACGTTTTACTCTGTTGCGCTTCACGGCGCGCTTGAAGTGCTTCTTGGGCACGCTTATCATCATTCTGACGGCGGGCTCGCCTTCATGCCGTTCGGTCTTCATGTAAACGAGCCGAAGGGGGAAAGCGGCTATCGAACGGCTGCCCCCTCCTCCAAAGAGCTTTTCTATCAGTGTCCTGCTGCATAGCCGCTCTTCCTTGCTTAATGTCAGAGCACCGGATGCCGGCATGATTATCGTGTTATTTGTTCTTGTCAAGGAAGTCTTTCAATGCGCTCGTCATCGAGGGGAACTTCATTGTGGGAGCCTCGACTTCCACTTTCAGTCCTGCGTCGTGTGCTGCCTTTGCCGTTGCGGGTCCGAAGGTTCCTACTACCACGGAGTCGTTTTTGTTGTCTTCGAAGGTGGTCTTGAATGCCTGTATTCCCGAGGGGCTGAAGAACAGGCACATGTCGTAGTCGAAGGTCTTTACCTCGTCCGGAGTGAAATCGTTGCTCACCGTGCGGTACATCACGCACTCCGTGTGGTCGAGCTTTTTGGTGTCAAGGAGCTTCTGTACCTTGTCGTCGTGGACGTCGCTGAGCGGAACGAGATATTTTTCCGCCTTGTGTTTCACCATGGTGGGCAGCAGGTCGTCTATCTTTCCGGTTTTTCCGAAGAATACTTTACGCTTTCTGTACTGCACGTATTTTTGGATATAGAGAGCTATTGTCTCGGTAACGCAGAAATATTTCATTTCCTCCGGTATTTCAATTCGCATCTCTTTTGCGAGCTTGAAATAGTTGTCTATGGCGTGTCGGGAGGTGAACACCACGGCGGTGTAGTTGAGAATGCTTATTTTCTGCTGGCGGAACTCCTTTGAAGAGAGCCCCTCTACTTTAATAAACGGCCGAAAGACCAACTCTACGTCGTAGTTTTTTTCAATATCAAAGTAGGGCGATTTCTCGCTGCTTGGTCTGGGTTGCGATATTAAAATTTTCTTTACCATCAGTCAATATCCTAAAAATTTATCTTTAAATAGTCCACTATCATTTTCAGAATGCCTGTCAGCGAAAGCAGGGGCATTATTTCAAGGGCACAAAAGTACAAAATTATTTGTAAATAGAGGGATTTTTGTTTGAAAAAGATTACATAACTCTTATAGAACAGCATTGTTTTAACGAGAATTATTACAAAAGCGGCGTAAAATATTGCATTTTGTATTCCGAGGTCGAAGTATGCCTGAAACATCACGAGGGGGAAGAGCAGCACGCCTTCGACCGACGAGACGAAGAGGAATGATTTGAGCCAGCGGGCGCTGTATCTGCCGCCGAAGAAGACGCTGTTGACCAATGTGTAAAGCAGCGCTTTGAGGACGAAATATCCGAGGTAGACGCCGAAGAAGATGGCGAGCAGCTGGTAGGGCGTCTCCAAGATAAAGGTGTCGGCTATGCGTTCGCGGGTGTATAGGAATGAGAATATCGAGAGCAGGAGGCATGTCTGCAACATGAGGAAGAGCTGGAAGCGCAGCTCTCCGGTGGTCTCGGTAAACTCGACGTCGCGCTCTCGTGGCACGCGGAAGAATTCTTTTGCCTGCCGTCGTATGAATTTTCTTGACCGCGAGAATGCTATCAGGGCGATGATGAAGCTGCCTATCAGGAGCGCCGTTATCGTGTTGTCGGTCTTTATGGTGTATGGCATGGGGTCGCCGGCAACGCCTTGTCTGCCTCCGTCGAGCTCGGGATGCAGCATGGGGTTGTCGGAGAAGTATATTTCGCGGTAATATTGCGGCAGGTTTACGTCCTTGACGCTCTTGCCTATGCCGTGTCCGGGCAGGTGGAGTGTGTCGGGGCGGGTGCTCTGATGTGCCTCGTTGATCTTGAAGACGGGGCGTATTATGCTGTCCCGGCGAGCTGCGACGGGGCGTTCCGCCAGCACCTCGGGCGCCTCTTTCTGCGGTTGCTCTTCGGTGGCGGCGGCATGGTCGGCGGTCTTCGCTGTGGCAAGAGAGTCGGGGGCTAATTCATAATACATAATTCATGACGCATGATTGGGTTGTTATGTCTTCTTTATTTGCAGGTGTTCCTGTCCTTCCGGCAGGTTAATGTTCTTCCATGAGTCAGGGAAGAGCGGTACGGCAACCTGCCTTACAGCCCGAATTCTGCCTTTATCTCGTCCACGCGGTCGAGCTTTTCCCATGTGAAGAGCTCCACGTCGATGGTCTTTGTCTCGTGGTATCGGCTGGTGAAGGTCTTTGTCTTGACCTCGCACTTGCGTCCTACGTGACCGTAGGCTGCTGTCTCGCTGAACATGGGCTGGCGCAGTTTGAGGGCGCGCTCTATTGCTTTGGGGCGCAGGTCGAAGAGCTTTTCTATCACCTTTGCTATCTCGCCGTCGGTGCGGCCGACGCGGCTTGTGCCGTAGGTGTTGACGTAGATGTTGACGGGCTCTGCCTTACCGATGGCGTAACTGAGCTGTACGAGCATTTCCGTTGCTACTCCGGCGGCTACCATGTTCTTTGCGATGTGGCGTGCGGCGTAGGCTGCCGAGCGGTCCACCTTGCTGGAGTCTTTGCCCGAGAAGGCGCCTCCGCCGTGTGCTCCGCGCCCGCCGTAGGTGTCGACTATTATCTTACGACCGGTCAGTCCGGTGTCTCCGTGGGGTCCGCCGATGACGAATTTGCCCGTCGGGTTGACCAGATATATGATGTCGTCGTTGAAGAGTGCGAGCACTTTTTGGCTGTTTATCGCCGCTTTCACGCGGGGTATGAGAATGTTTCTCACGTCGTCCTTGATTTGGGCGAGCATCTTCTCGTCGTCATTGCAGAACTCGTCGTGCTGTGTCGAGACGACGATTGTGTGGATGCGCAGGGGCTTGTTGTCGTCGCCGTATTCCACGGTCACCTGACTCTTCGAGTCGGGTCGCAGGTATGTCATCTGCTTTCCTTCGCGGCGTATGTCGGCGAGCGTCTTTACGATGAGGTGTGCCAGGTCGATTGTCACGGGCATATAGTTTTCCGTCTCGTCGCAGGCGTAGCCGAACATCATGCCTTGGTCGCCGGCGCCCTGGTCGTCTACCGTGCCGTTGTCAACGCCTCGGTTGATGTCCTCGCTCTGTTCGTGGATGGCGTTGAGTATGCCGCACGACTCGCTGTCGAACTGATATTCCGACTTGGTGTATCCGATGCGTTTTATCACTCGTCGCGCTATGGTTTGCAGGTCGATATACTCGCTGCTGCTCACTTCGCCGGCTATGACCACTTGTCCCGTGGTAACGAGGGTCTCGACGGCAACGCGTGCCTTGTCGTCGTAAGCCAGAAACTGGTCGAGAATGCCGTCGGATATTTGGTCGGCTACTTTGTCGGGATGTCCTTCCGACACTGATTCGGATGAAAACAGATATGCCATTTTAATTATGTATTATTGATTTGACCTGCAAAGGTACGGCAATTAGTTTTAACGGCAAAGGAAAAATATGAGAATTAAGAGTTAATAATTAAGAATTAAGAAAGATAGCAACAATACATATTTTCTTAATTCCTAATTCTTAATTCTTAATTTCGGTTTGTAAAAGGTAAGCTTTCGCCGTGCAAAAGCTTACCTTTTACACGCTAAAAGACCGCCTTTTACACGCTGAAAGCTTGCCTTTTGAAATCGTAAGAAAGACAGGTGAAAAATCGATAATCCATAAGCTAAAATCACGTTCCTGCCGTTCGTAATAATGAATTATTATCTTTAAAATTACAATCGTATGCAAAAAAACATTTATCTTTGCATTATAAATTAAGCCAAGATAGGCGGCACCTCGGAA
>CAJMQT010000018.1 GCA_905215655.1 uncultured bacterium
GTAAAGAAGGTGATTAGAAAAAAGTAATTCCGAAACCTTAATATAAAACATATAAAAAAGCGGTTGACGACTCGATTTGTCGTCAACCGCTTTTATTTATTCCTATTTTTACAATTATGAATATCTCAAAATCTGTCCCGGACGCAGGCGCTGGCTCTTCTTTATCCGGTTGAGCTTGCACAATTTGTCTATCGTTATGCCGCGCTTACGTGCTATTGCGGACAAGGTCTCGCCCTTCTTCACCTTGTGATAGCGTACGTCGTTTTCCACGCTTCTCGAAGAATTTGCGTACTTGCTGCTGCGGCTTCCTGTTGCCGTTGCTGCCTCTTCGTCGGTGTTTTCAGAGTTGTTACGGCTCGCCAAAGCCGGCGCGTTGTGCGATTTGTTACGACGGAAGGTGTATGTGTCGCCCGTTACGTCTTGGTTCTTGAAGTCGAACATGAGAGCCGGGTCGAGTGCAACGCCGCAGAGTCGTGTCTCGAAGTGCAGGTGCGAACCCGTGCTTCTTCCGGTGTTTCCACCAAGACCGATGGCGTCTCCGGGATTGACGGTCTGGTTTTCTTCAACCAGATGCTTTGACATGTGTCCGTAGATTGTCTCCAAACCGTTGTAGTGGCGTATCACGACGTAGTTGCCATAGCCGTTTGCTTCGTATTTTACAATTCTCACTTTACCGGCAAATGCGGAGCGTATGGTGTCGCCGATGTAAACTTTCACGTCGATACCTTTGTGCATACGTCCCCAACGACGTCCGAAATTGGATGTTATCACGCGACTTGTTGTCGGCATGCAAAAGTGTTTCAGGTTTATGCGGAACGAGTCGGGCAGTTCCGATGCGCGGTGAGCGTATTTGTTGCTCCATTCCTTATAGAGCTGTGCCGATGGCGAGCCGCTCTGCTCTTTGTGTATGATGTCGCGCAGGGCGAGCGTGTCAACAGCCTTCATTTTTCTGTCGATAGGTGCCTGACGGGCAAGGAGATCCTGTGCCGTTGCCGCTACCGACGTCAGAGTCAATAATGTTGTAAATGCAAATTTCCTTATAGCTCGTTTAAAATACATGTCTTGTTATTACTTGGTTAAGATAAAGATGCGGACGTTTTCCGCGTGCGATAATCGGAAATTTGACAAGTGTAAGTTTCCGATTATTACAAAAACTGTTGCAAAGATAATAAATTTTTTGATATGTTGTTCGGGCGTTAACAACTTTATTTACACTTTAACACAGCCTTTTGGCTCGAAAACGGCATGTTCGGACATCGTTTTTGTGCGCGATAACGGTTGTATGTCGCGGTTTCGGCGGCGTCAGGTTGCCCGGCGAATCGCCATGTTTAGGAATGTAATTGATTGTTAAATATAGTTATCGTGCTGCCTCTTGTCTTTTCTTATGTATCTTGAAAAAACGCTGTTCGTAAGTGTCTGTATGCCAAAACGTTAGATGTTGCTTTCCAAAAGGCGGTCTTTTGCGTTGTAAAAGACCGCCTTTTATCGTCTGAAAGACCGCCTTTCATGATGCAAAAGGTTGTCTTTTACAAGTTGAAAGCTTTGCTGCTGTTTTTCAACTCCTTTCAGATGAGGTTTTAATGTGAAAAAATATTAAACCCGGAAACGGCGGATTTGTTGACTATGTGAAAATACGAAAAAATAAAAAGGAAAATCAAAAAAGATTGGATTTTATGCCCGAAATAGGCGGAAAAGAGATAAATTTGCACCTCGTAAGACGAAAGTCGTTTTTATATGGAAAGGTGCTCGAGTGGCTGAAGAGGCACGCCTGGAAAGCGTGTAATCGGCGAAACCGATTCGGGGGTTCGAATCCCCCTCTTTCCGCAGAAGTCTTTTAATGCGGGCTCCATTGGGCTTGTTTGCCGCACGAAAGCCACAACAGTCGGCAAAGGCGGTCCCCGCACAGCAGAGAGAACAACGGCGCGGAGCAATGGAACACGCCTTAAATCCTTATAAAACTTATGAACAACCCGATTGCAAAGACTGCAATAATACTCCTCCTGATATTTTTTCAATGCCACGGAGTCGTCGCTCAGAGCGGCGTCAATGATAATCTGTTGAAGCGTAAGGCTGTCTCGACATTGGCGGCAGACCAAAAGAAGACCCCGACAAAGGCGAAAACAGCCGAGGTGAAACCGGAAACGGAGGACGCGACAGTCACCGCCGACACCGTGACGGCTGCGGCCGCTGCCGACACTCTCGACCTTGACATGACGGCGGAAGCCGACTCGCTGCTGCTGCCGGAAGAGAGCACGGGCTTTCATCAGACGATAAAGACAAAGTTTATCGAGGGCAACGCCTTCTTTATGTCGCTCGTGGCGCTTGCCCTTGTGCTCGGTCTTGCTCTCTGCATCGAGCGCATTATTTATCTCACCTTGTCGGAAATAAATGCCAAAAAACTGATAGCCGACATTTCACGGCGCGTCGAAGAGGGCGATATCGAAGGCGCACGGACGCTCTGCCAAGAGGCTCGCGGACCCGTGGCCGCTATCTGCGACCGGGCACTCGCACATGTTTCCGACAGTATCGAAGATATCGAGAGGGGCATAACGTCATACGGCTCCGTTCAGGCGGCAAACCTTGAAAACGGCTGTTCGTGGATAACGCTCTTCATCGCGATGACCCCGTCGCTTGGATTTCTCGGCACCGTAATCGGCATGGTCATGGCTTTCGAACAGATACAGATGGCGGGCGACATCAGTCCGACCATAGTTGCGTCGGGCATGAAAGTGTCTCTGCTCACCACAATCTTCGGACTCATCTCGGCATTAATCCTCCAAGTGTTCTACAACTTCATACTTTCCAAAATAGAACACATTGTCAGTCAGATGGAAGAATCCGCAATTTCGCTGCTTGAAATATTATTAAAATACAAACAGAAACGATGAAAATACGACTGCCGAAGCATATTGAAAGCACACCCACACGCCGTCTGTCGACGCGAGTGATGTATGCGCTGGTTCTGCTTACAGCGCTCGTTTTCGGTGCGTTTTACCTCATCGGATATGATATTCCGTATGACGAGGATCCGTCGTTGGACGCTCCTCTGCTTACGGATGCCGTCCTCGGCGTTATTTATCTCTTTCTGATTGTTGCCGCGGTGCTTGCCGTCGGCTCTTGCGTTAAAGGCATACGTGCCGGTGACAGCTCCGAATCTGTGGTCAACAACATACCTGTTGCACGCATTACGGCACTCATATCCGTCTTCACCGTCCTTTGCATAGCAGTCACCTTCTTGCTCGGCTCGTCGGAACCGTTGCTTGTCAACGGCGTAAAATACGCCGACGCGTTCTGGCTGAAAACCACGGACATGCTGATAAGCACCATCGGCGTGCTGCTTTTCGTCGCTGTCTGCGGAGCAGTTTTCGGACTGTCGGGATATAACAGAAAGATAAAATTGCGGTCGAAAGGCAGACGGTAACAGTCTGAAACCACATTGCGGCGGATTAAAAACGAAAAAACAAACCTATGTTTCAGAGGCATAAAAGAACAGCGTTTCCACAGCTTAATACCACATCTACGGCTGATATTTCATTCATCCTGCTGGTGTTCTTCCTTGTGATGACGTCGATGGACATCGACAAAGGACTGTCGCGCCAGTTGCCTCCGACGGATAATGACAAGCGGGAGGAGGTGACCGACGTGAAGAAAGGTAACCTCTTGGAACTGCAACTCACGTCTTCCGGACAGTTGTTTGCCGACGGAAAGCTTCTGAACGTTGACAAGCTACGCTCCCGCACGGCGCATTTCATCGCAAAGGCAGCCGACCGTCGCTCCTGCATCATTACTCTCGATGTAGACAGAAACACTCCTTACGACGCTTATTTCAAAGTGCAGAACGAGCTGATGGCGGCTTATAACACTCTGCGCGACCGCTATGCGCTGCGTACTTACGGGCAGACCTACGCCCGATGTACGGCAGAACAGCGTGAGAATGTCCGTAAACATTATCCTCAGAGAATTGTCGAAACGACGTCGGAAGGCGTGAAAGGAGGTGCCGAATGAGCCTTATAGTCTGCAAACACCGCCGTGTCCCGCCTTTAAGGACCGCCGCGCTGCCTGACCTTATCTTCGTCGTGCTCTTCTTCTTTATTATGGTCACACGGATGAGAGAAGTCACTCTGAAAGTGAAATATCGTGTTCCGGCAGGTACCGAACTCACCAAACTTACAAAGAAATCAGCCGTCACATATATTTATATAGGACAGCCCGTCAAGCCGATGCAGTCCTCTGGCGGTACAGAGACACGCATCCAGATTAACGATAAGTTTGCCGACATTCCCGCGGTGACCGATTATGTAGCTGACGAACGCAAGCACATGTCGCCCGAAGACGCCCGTATTATGAGTGTTTCGGTAAAAGCCGACCGTGCCACACGCATGGGAATAATCAGCGATGTGAAGGAGGCGCTGAGACAGGCAGGCGCTTTCCGCATCAACTATTCAGCCGTGTCGGAAGGTGAAAAGGTGAAAAAATGAAATAGGTCGGTTGCTTGATAAACAGCATTTCAAGTTTTAATCTATAACGAAAAATTAAAATTTTGCTTTCAATTTGTTGCTGAAATGATAATTTTAAGTATCTTTGCATCTAAATAATACTAATAAAATGGCACATCACAATTTAGATTCATTAGACAAGAAGATACTGAAACTCGTCGCAGAAGACGCCCGTATCCCATTTCTTGAAGTGGCGCGCTCGTGTAATGTAAGCGGTGCCGCCATTCATCAACGTATTCAGAAATTGAACAATCTCGGAGTACTGAAAGGCTCGAAGTTTATCATCGATCCTGAAAAAATAGGTTACGAGACATGCGCTTACATCGGTCTGAACCTGAAAAACCCGGAAAGTTTTGATGCCGTGGTTGAGGAACTGAGAAACATTCCCGAAGTTGTGGAATGTCATTATACCACCGGCGATTACGATATGTTTATCAAAATCTACGCCCTCAACAACCATCATCTGCTCAATATCATCCACGACCGTTTGCAGCCGCTCGGTCTGTCAAGAAGCGAAACGATTATTTCGTTCAATTCGGCGTTCAACAGACAACTGCCGATTGTCGACATTCCGGTCGACGATGTTATTGATATTGAGGAATAAATAACTTAAAATAGAGATTTTATATTATATTCATAAAAGCATAAAGCCGGAGATATCAAATGATATTCTCCAGCTTTCTGTATTATTGAACTCTATCTCTTTGAGATTTGTACAGAAGTGCAGAAGTTTTAAAAAGCTAATGTCCGTATTCCTGTACTCCTGAACTTCTGAACTCCTTTGCTTTCATCCAACCTTATCTTACGTAGTCGACAAAAGCAAAGTTATAAGCATGTTTCTCATCTTTGCTGTGCTCTTCGCGCCTCATTTCACGCCAACCATCGTATGGTGGAAAGTAAGCGTCGGCATCGGAAGGCGTATCCGCAACCTCCGTCAGACACAGACGGTCGGCAAGGGGTAGGGCGGTCTCGTAGACGCGGGCGCCACCTATCACGTAAACCTCTTCCTCGTCAGCGCAATGTTCGAGCGCTTCTTCGAGCGAAGAGTAACGCTCGCAACCGGCGAAGTCTGCCGTACCACGGCTCAAAACGATATTTCTGCGGTGGGGAAGGGCACCCTTCGGCAGCGACTCAAACGTCTTTCTGCCCATTATTATGGTATGCCCTGTTGTCAGAGCCTTAAACCTTTTCAGGTCGTCGGGCAACCAATAAATCAGCTTGTTGTCGCGACCTATCGCACGGTTGCGTGCCACCGCCGCAATAATATTCAGTTTCATAATTTCTCGTATTTCTTCTTTTCCTTTTTGAAAGCCTCTCTTTAACTCATAATTCTAAACTCTTAACTCTTATTTCTTAACTCATTCAGACGCTTACGACGCCCGGAATGTGAGGGTGAGGGTCATAGTTTTCAAGCGTGAAATCCTCGTATTTGAAGTCGAAGAGGTCTTTAACTTCCGGGTTAAGACGCATCGTCGGCAGTTTGCGAGGCTCTCTCTGCAACTGCAATTTCACCTGTTCGAGGTGGTTGAGATAGATGTGCGTGTCGCCCGTTGTATGTATGAATTCGCCCGGTTTCAGTCCCGTCACCTGAGCAACCATCATCAGCAACAGCGCGTAAGACGCGATGTTGAACGGCACTCCGAGGAAAGTGTCGGCGCTGCGCTGGTAAAGTTGCAGGCTGAGGCGACCCTCCGCAACGTAAAACTGGAACAGACAGTGGCACGGCGGGAGCTTCATCTCATCAATGTCGGCTACGTTCCACGCGCTGACAATCATCCTTCGGGAGTCAGGTGAGTGCTTGATCTGTTCGAGAATGTTCTTTATCTGGTCGATGTGTCCGCCGTTATGGTCGGGCCACGAGCGCCATTGATGTCCGTAAACAGGACCGAGATTGCCGTCGGCATCAGCCCATTCGTTCCATATCCTCACGCCGTGTTCTTGAAGATATTTCACGTTTGTGTCGCCTTTCAAGAACCAAAGTAGCTCGTAAATTATTGATTTCAGATGCAGCTTTTTTGTCGTAAGCAGCGGGAAACCGTCTTCGAGATTAAATCTCATCTGGTTTCCGAAGATGCTGATTGTGCCCGTTCCGGTGCGGTCTTCTTTCTTCACGCCCTCCGTTGTGATGCGTTTCAGCAGGTCAAGATACTGTTTCATTATTGTTGTTTGAGTTTTATCACTTCGTTGTTTCCCTCCGGTGTGTGCGTGCTTTTTATCCTCCATTCGGCAGGATAGAGGTTGTTGGCACGGTTGCCGATGTTCTTTTCAAAGCCGAGAGGCACGCCGCGGTATTTCATAAGGACATATCCGCGCGGCGTGTCGGCGGGCAATGTTACCGCCTCTTTGCGCAGATAAGCCAATGACTGACCGTAATCCAGCTCCACGGAAGGGAATTTCGTACTGTCGAGAGCCGTCGACAACGCCAACGCTTGCGACGGGACGATGTCTTTCCCCTTTACTTCGCCGAGCATGACGCCCGCCGACAGGACGTTAAGCGCCTTTTGCGCCGTGTCGTAAACGTTCTTCCACGCTTTCGGAACGGCGGTCACGGTGTCTCCGTTTACCGCCAATTCAAAATCGTCTTGCCGTTTAAGCCATGCCAAGGTGCGCCGGGTGTTGTCCTTGCCGTTGTCTTTCTGCCGTTGTTTCCGCTCTTTACGGTCTTTCGTTTTCACCTTATTATATATGCTGTCTTCGCCTTTTCGCATTACGGCAATAAACAGACCTTCGCCTCGGCTTATGCCGGGGATGAAACGATACACCGGCTCCGTGTATCCGTCGAGCAGCGAACCGCTGATCTGCATGCTGTCGTCCGTCGTGACGCCGAGCACTTCCGCGCCGTAAGTCTCGCAGATATGGCGCACGTTCTCCTCGTCTTCTTTCGTGTTGAAGGTACATGTGGAGTAGACGAGAAGTCCTCCGGGGCGCAGACATTCCCAAGCGTCGGCGATTATCTCTCGTTGCAGTTGCCAACATTTTTCCACGTTTTGCAGGCTCCATTCATCAACGGCAGCAGGGTCTTTCCTGAACATTCCTTCGCCCGAACACGGCACGTCGGCTATTATCAGGTCGAAGGTCATGCCGCTGCGGCGTATGTCCCGAGGGTAATTGTTTGTCACGATAACGTCCGGATCGCCGTATTTCATTATGTTTTCTGCCAGTATCCATGCGCGGTTGCGTATCGGTTCGTTGCAGACAAGCAGGCTCCCTTCCGGCAGCACACCTCTCGCGACGGTGGATTTGCCGCCCGGCGCGGCGCAAAGATCAAGCGCCATAATCGGCTCTTTGCCTAAATGCTGGCGCAGAACGCGGTCGATAAACATCGACGCGGCTTCCTGAACGTAATACAGTCCGGCGTGAAACAGCGGGTCGAACGTGAAGTTCGGTCTTGTCGAAAGGTAATATCCGTCTTCACACCAAGCCACCATGCCGTCGGCGTCGGCAGGCTCGCAGCCGCCGCTCCCGCATTTGCGTGGGTTCATACGAATGCTTACCGGAGGCTCTTGGGCAAGTCCGAGCGTCAGCTTCCGCCACATCTCTTCGCCCATTATCCGTTTTGTCTGTCTTATAAAGTCTTCCGGTAAAATCATTGTATTAAATGTATCGTTTTATATTACAAAGTTACAAATATTTTTAATTTTATTAAACAATAAGTTGGTAGATTAGAAAAGTTAACGTATTTTTGCAGAAAATGGAACTCTTTAAATTAATTTGTAATAACTAAAATTATTTTTTTTATGAAAACTAAACTGTTTATTGCCACGTTAGTCATGTCTTTCATGACCATCGGTGCACATGCGCAAGAGAATTTCTACGGTTTGTTCAATCATCTTTCGGTCGGTGTTTCTGTTGGAACAACAGGTATCGGTATAGACGCAGCGATGCCTATAAACAACTATTTTCAGGTCCGCGCGGGAGTAGACTTCGTGCCTAATATCAAGTTTGACACCGATCTTGACATCGACGCTCCGGAAGTAGATGGATATACCATCCCTAACAATATCGACGTAGAGGGTAAGGTTGGATTTACCAACGGTAAGATTCTTGTCGACTTCTATCCGTTCAAGCGCTCTTCATTCCACGTTACTGCCGGTGCTTACTTCGGCTCTTCAAAGGTTGTCAAGGCTTATAACAAGGAGTACGGACTGCTGCTTGACCTTGCAAAATATAACAACGATGTTGAGGCAGGACTGCTTCCCGGAATGGATAAGGTGGGAGTTGAACTTGACGACTATCTGCTTGAGCCGGACGATAACGGAAATGTCAACGCTTACATCAAGACCGCTTCGTTCAAGCCTTACCTCGGTATAGGTATCGGTCGCGCCGTTCCCAAGAAACGTATCGGTCTCATGTTTGACGCAGGCGTACAGTTCTGGGGCTCTCCGAAGGTTTATTGTAACGACCATAAGCTGACCAAAGAAGACGTTGGCGGCGAAGGTGGCGACATCATGGAGACGCTGAGCAAGGTGAAGGTTTATCCCGTTATCAACCTCCGTATCTGCGGACGCATCTTCTAAAAGCTCCAAAATGACATTGCGGGGACATCCCGCGACATATATAAAAAGCCGGAATTAATCCGTAACGGCGCACCTCCCCGGGCGTCGGCAGGGGTTAATTCCGGCTTGTTTTATGCTCTTTTTCCATATGGTTTGTGTCCTTTTTCTATGTGGTTTGTGCCCTTTCCCAGCATAGTATTTGCCTTTTTTCTACATGCCTTGTAAGGCATTTGTAACCCATTGATAATCAGTAGTGTTGCAAAAGGCAGCCTCTTACCTTGTAAAAGGCAGCCTTTTAGACGCCAAAAGACCGCCTTTTGCAATGCAAAAGGCGGTCTTTTGGAAAATGAAGAATTAAGAGTTATGAGTTAAGAGTTGTCCGGTCGAATTTTCGGAAACAATTATATAGGTATTTGTCAACAGAAAAAGCAAATGTCCGTTAACTCCCTGCGGCGCGAGCCGCATAACTCCCGCTAACTCCCGTTAACTCCTTTTCTACTTAATTACCGTTGCCGCAAGTCTCTTTGCCTTGTCGCGAAGAGCCGTTGTATCAGCGTCGGTATCTCCGTAACAGAGCACGACGCCCATGCGGCGGTTGACGTGCTGCTCCTCTTTTCCGAAGATGCGCAGGCGCGTGTAGTCCTCTTTCAGCACGTCGAGCATGTTATATTCGGGTGCGTGATAAGCCTCTTCTTTTGCCAAGACCACGGCGCTTGCACCGGCATGTTCGAGATGTATCGCCGGGATAGGCAGCCCCATTACGGTGCGGAAATGCAGTTCAAACTCGTTGAGGTTGAGTGTATGACCGAGCGTTACCATGCCCGTGTCGTGCGGACGCGGTGAAAGTTCTGAGAAGACAACGCCCTTGTCGCTGCTGAGAAAGAACTCCACGCCCCATATTCCGGCACCCGTCAGAGCCTTTGTCACGGCGTCTGCCATGCGCTGAGCCTCTTTCAGGTCGCTCTCGCTGAGGGCGAACGGCTGCCAACTCTCGCGGTAGTCGCCGCTCTTCTGTACGTGTCCGATGGGCGGGCAGAACAGTGTGGGACCGTCTTTCTGCGTCACCGTGAGCAACGTAAACTCGCTTTCAAAGCGTATGAACTCCTCGATTATTATCTCTTTCACGTCGCCACGGCTGCCTTCCATCGCCGCGTTGAACGCCGTTTCAAGTTCGTCGGCGCTCTTTACGACGCTCTGTCCGTGACCGGAAGACGACATGAGCGGCTTTATTACGCACGGGAAACCGATTTCCTTAGAGTGCTCTTTCAGTTCGTCAAGCGTCTTGGCGTAGAAATATTTTGCCGTTTTCAGCCCTAATTCTTTTGCCGCAAGGTCTCTGATAGCCTTACGGTTCATGGTGTAGTTTACCGCCTTCGCACTCGGAACGACCTGTATTCCCTCTTTCTCGAAGTCGAAGAGGCGTTCCGTGCGGATAGCCTCTATCTCCGGAACGATGATGTCCGGACGGTGCTTACGTACCACGGCGTCGAGCGCGTCGCCGTCAAGCATCGAGAAAACCTCGCTCTCGTCGGCAACCTGCATGGCGGGAGCGTTGGCGTAACGGTCGCATGCCACGACATATTGTCCTGCACGTTTTGCTGCGATAACAAACTCTTTACCTAATTCTCCGCTGCCTAATAAAAGTATCTTTTTCATATTTGGGTTGTTGGTTAATTAAGAATTATGAATTAAGAATTAAGAAAGTATGCTCTATGCGTTTATCTCCATAGGGTAATTTTCTTAATTCTTAACTCTTAATTCTTAACTTAATAAATTATTGATTTCTTGTTTTATAACCTGCCATTCAGGTGTTACAGCGAGCCTGCGCAGACAGTTGTCGATGCGTTCGATCATCTTCTCCTGTGTCAGCTGGCGCTCGCCGGCAAGCTCTTCGAGAGCTTTCTGCTCATGACCGAGCACGCCGAAATAGTGTAACACCGCCTCCTCGTCATCCGGTTCAAGCAACCGGAACAGATGTTCGAGGTAATGCTCCGTCTTGTGGCTCACGCTTTCCGGCGCATAATGCAGGCGGACGAGGAACGATTGAAAATCTTTTGTCAGTCCGTCCATTATCTGTCGCCGTACATCTGGTCGTAATATTTCTGATAATCGCCCGACGTCACGTTGTCCATCCACGCCTCGTTGTCGAGATACCAGCGGACGGTCTTCTCGATACCTTCCTCAAATTGCAGGCTCGGCTCCCATCCAAGCTCCTCTTTCAGCTTGGTTGAGTCGATGGCGTAGCGCATGTCGTGCCCCTTACGGTCGGTCACATAAGTTATCAGGTCGAGGTCTTCGCCATCTTTCCTGCCCAACAGTCGGTCCACCGTCTTTATCACTACTTTGATAATGTCGATGTTTTTCCACTCGTTAAATCCGCCGATGTTGTACGTCTCGGCTGTCTTTCCTTTGTGGAAGATGAGGTCGATGGCGCGTGCGTGGTCAACCACATACAGCCAGTCGCGCACGTTTTCGCCCTTTCCGTAGACAGGTAACGGCTTGCGATGACGGATGTTGTTGATAAAGAGAGGTATCAGTTTCTCCGGAAACTGGTACGGTCCGTAGTTGTTGGAGCAGTTTGTCACCACCGTCGGCATGCCGTAAGTGTCGTGAAAGGCGCGTACAAAGTGGTCCGAACTTGCTTTCGACGCAGAGTAGGGAGAGTGTGGATTGTACTTTGTTGTCTCGTGGAAGAACTCGTCGCCGTAAACCTCATGTGCGCTGATGTCCGACTTCACGCCCTCCGGACGGTTCAGTTCGAGAGCGCCGTAGACCTCGTCCGTCGAGATATGATAAAAGCGCTTGCCCTCATATCCCTCGGGTTTTGACTCCCAATAGATTTTCGCCGCCTGCAAGAGCGACAGCGTTCCAAGCACGTTTGTGCGTGCGAAGGTGAACGGATCCTTGATGCTTCGGTCTACATGACTTTCGGCGGCAAGGTGTATTATGCCGTCAACGTCGTGCTCTTTCATAAGCGAAAGAATTGTGTCAAAGTCGCAGATGTCCGCTTTGACGAACGTGTAATTGGGCTTGTCCTCAATGTCTTTCAGGTTGGCAAGGTTGCCGGCGTAAGTCAGTTTGTCAAGATTGATGATGTGATACTCGGGGTATTTGTTTACAAACAGTCGCACCACGTGGCTTCCTATAAAGCCCGCGCCGCCGGTGATGATAATTGTCTTCATATTTGTATGTTATGATTTGAATTTCTTTTCTTCGTATTTACGTAACAGAAGGATTAACGTTCCTGCAACCAAACCGCTGATAAATTCTTCCAACCATTCGAATTCGGCGATGTCATTGCCGAAAATCAGGTCGAGCAGAAACTGCACCACAATGAATATTATGGCGAAAGAAAACACGGTAGCGCAGTCTTCCAATAGATTTTTCTTTTTCAAATTGCTGTTTGCTTTTTAGTGATGTCCTCCTAATGTAATAACTTCACAATCGGTGAATTTATTGCCTTCGATAGTCAATCTTATTAACGTGCGCTCCTTGTGCCATCCCTGCAAGCCTGCCGCTCCGGGATTGATGTGCAGCAGATTGAGCGTTTTGTCATACTTGATTTTAAGGATGTGCGAGTGCCCGGATATGAAAAGCTGCGGCGGCGAGGCGTAAATCATGCCGCGCACGGAGGCGTCATAGTTGCCCGGATATCCGCCGATGTGTTTTATCAGCACGTCGACGTCTTCGCATTTAAAGCGGTTTATGTCCCTGAACATCAGTCTGAGTTCCCCTCCGTCACAGTTTCCGCAGACGGCACGGAGCGTCCTGAACGCTGCAAGACGTTCCGCCACTTCCGTCGAACCGATGTCTCCCGCGTGCCATATCTCGTCGCACGGCTCGAAGTAAGTCAGATATTTGTCGTCCCAATAGCCGTGGGTGTCGCTGATAATGCCGATGGTTTTCATTGTCTGTTCTTACGTCCGATAAACTCTTTTACAAACTCTGCCGTGCCGTCGATGCCCAAGATGCTTGAATTTATGCAAAGGTCATACGAGCTGCTGTCGCCCCATCGCTTGCCCGTGTAATAGTTGTAGTATGACGAGCGGGACGCCTCGCCGTGCTCGATTATCTTCAATGCTTCGTCGCGAGAGCAGTTGCGGCGCTCGCAGATGCGGCTGACGCGCTCTTCGATGTCGGCGGTTATGAAGATGTTTACGGTGTTCTTGAAGTCGCGAAGGACATAGTCGGCGCAGCGACCGACGAAGACACACGAGCCTTTCTCTGCCGCCTTGCGTATCGCTTCGCTCTGAAAGCGGAACAGACTCTCCTGTGACAGCTTGTTGTCATAAAAGCCGTTGTCGGCAAAGTAGGGCACTCGGAGACTGAAAATAGACTTGAAAAAGCCTTTCTTCTCGTCGTTCTGCTCGAAGAACTTCTTGCTGAACCCGCTCTCCTCTGCCGCAAGATTGAGCAGCTCACGGTCGTAAAACTCACATCCGAACATGTCGGCAAGACGGCGCGCGACGAGCCTTCCGCCACTGCCGAGCTGTCTGCCGACGTTTATTATTATGTTTTTTTCGTTCATGATCATCACCTTTTTTATAATAGTCCGGACTGTTCTTTGTCCTGCTTTTTAAACCTTTTCATATAGAAAAACATCATTCCGCCCGCAACCACAGCCGAAATCGTGTCAGAGATGGGCAGCGACACCCACACGCCGTCAACCTTTAAGACGGGCGGAAGGATGATGAGCAGCGGCAGTAGGAAGAGCAACTGGCGTGAGAGAGACAGGAATATGCTGACTTTCACCTTGCCGATGCTTTGAAAAAAGCCCGTTATCACCATCTGCAAACCGACAATGGGGAATGCCAGCATGGTTATTCTTATCGCGCGGACGGATATATCGATAAGCCCGGCGTCGGTCGTAAAGAGGCGTGCGCACTCGTAAGGGAAGATGTTGACAAGCAGAAAACCGCTCGTCGTTACCACCTCGGCGGCGATAATCGTATATTTAAGCACGCGCATCATGCGGTCCGTCTGTTGTGCGCCGTAGTTGTAACCGGCTATCGGGAACATGCCTTGGTTCAGTCCCATCGTAATCATTATAAAGATGAATGCCAGCTTGTTGACAATGCCGTAAGCACCCACGGCAAGGTCGCCGCCGTGCTCCGCCAGCGCCGTGTTAATGAAGATAACCACCACGCAGGCGCAAACGTTCATGGCGAAGGGCGACACTCCGATTGCAAGAATGTTCTTGACGATGTTACGTTGCATCCTGTAAATGCCCTTGCGGAAGTGCACCACCTCGTCCTTGTTCGAGAAAATACGGCATTGCCAGACGAGAGCAACCATCTGAGAGATTATCGTCGCGTAAGCCGCTCCACGTATTCCGAGCCCCATTCCCCATATAAACACGGGCGTAAGCATGGTGTTCAGTATCACGGTGAATATCGTTGCGTACATCGCCTGCTGCGGTTTGCCTGCCGAACGCAGTATGGCGTTCATGCCGAAGAACATGTGCGAGAAGACGTTACCAGCCAAAACAACTTCCATATATTCGCGGGCATAAGGCAGAGTCTGTTCGCTTGCGCCGAAGAATACTAAGATAGGGTCAAGAAAGAGCAGCGTTATCAGTCCGAAGGCAATTCCTATTATCGTGTTCAGAGTGACGCTCGTGCCGAATATCCGCTCCGCCATGGCGTAATCTTTCTGTCCTAATTTCACCGAGATACACGTCGACGAGCCGACGCCCACGGCAGCTCCGAAGGCGGCGGCGAGGTTCATCAGCGGAAAGGTTATCGCCAGTCCGCTTATCGCCAGCGCGCCGACGCCCTGCCCAATGAATATGCTGTCGACCGTGTTATACAGCGATGAGGCGGTCATTGCGATGATAGCCGGCAAGGCATACTGCATCAGCAGCTTGCCCACCGGTTTGGTTCCGAGTTCAAGTGTTGCCTGTTTGTTTTCCATTACAAAAACTTTTTCGGCTGCGAAGTTACTAAAAAAACATGAGGATTGAATGCTTTTCCGCCGTTTATTGACGGTCCGTTTTGTCTTAATTAACGTGAGCCGAAGATGCGGGATGATTGATAATTGTTAACTAACTCGCAATTTTCGTCGTGACGGGTAAAACCGGTAAACGGGATGAAAAACGACTTTACGGAATGCGAAAACAGCCTCCGACCATACCTCCTGCCGCCTCCGGATGTTTGAAATGCCGCCGTTTTTAACCTATATTAACCGAAAACGCCGCGTAAAACGACCGAAACAGCTGCTCGTCGACCGCCGTTGAGGCTGCAAAAGACCACCTCACGCAATGCAAAAGGTATCCTTTTACATTGCGAAAGACCGCCTTTTACACTCTAAAAGCTATCCTTTTACACTCTGAAAGGCAACCTTTCGCCTTGTCGTATGCCCGCGACGAAAGAGCGAAAGGCATAAAACGCCTCTGTAAAGTGTTAATTTTTAACATTCAGACTCTTTCGGATTAACATATTAGACCCTCGTTCCGTCTCGTACTGAATTTCATCGCGTAGACGTGATTATACATTATGATTTGTTCAAGGCACTTTGTTTTTCCGCCGAAAAAAGTTATTTTTGCATCTTGATAAAACATCAATGGCTAATGCTTCGACTGACAATCATCATATTATCCCTTGTCTTCGCTGTCACGGCGGGCGCCGGGACAGACGTGAAAACACGAAAAATAGAATATCCCGGAGGCAAGACCTACATGTACCGCGTCACCCTTCGTGACAAGGCAGGCACACCTTTCAGCCTTGACAGACCGACCGAATTCCTGTCGGAAAAGGCGCTCGCACGTCGCCGACGGCAAGGTATTGAAGTCGATTCGACCGACCTGCCCGTCACGCCTGCTTACATCGAGGCAATAACTTCGAAAGGTGTCGACGTGGTGAGCCGCAGCCGTTGGAACAACACCGTGCTCGTCAGAACGCACAGGCACGACCGCGTAAATATGTTGTCGACACTTGCCTGTGTGGCGAAAATAGAAAAGGTGTGGACCTCGCCCGACTCAATCACACCACAGTCGGGACGATTGCGCAACCACCGGGAACTGAACCGATGGGACGACCTCTCGCAAGACAATTACGGCGTTGCCGACGAACAGATCCGCATGCTTAACGGAATACGTCTTCACGACCGTGGCTTTACAGGCAAGGGCATGATGATAGCCGTGCTCGACGGCGGCTTTATGAATGTTGACAAGATACCTTGTTTCGAGAACGTGGACATCGCCGGCACAGCCGACTTTGTCGTCCCGAAATCCAAAAGCGTTTTTGAAGAGATGGAACACGGCACGAAAGTGCTGTCCGTAATGGCGCTCAACCAACCTGAAACGTTCATCGGAACGGCGCCGGACGCCACCTTTTGGCTGCTCAGATGTGAGGACAGCATGTCTGAAAGCCGTGCCGAAGAAGACTATTGGGCTGCCGCCGCCGAGTTTGCCGACAGCGTGGGAGTGGACGTTATCAGCAGTTCGCTCGGCTTTCACGCTTTCGATGACAGCGGCGACAACTATAAATACAGTCAGCTCGACGGGCATACGGCACTTGTTTCACGCACGGCGTCAATGATAGCCGGCAAAGGAATGGTGCTCGTAAACAGCGCCGGAAATGACGGCATGGGCGCGTGGAAGAAAATCAACATACCTGCCGACGCGGATGATATTCTTGCCGTTGGCGCAGTCAGCCCCAACGGGCGTAACGCAGCTTTCAGCTCCGTAGGTCCTTCGGCAGACGGCAGGGTAAAGCCCGACGTCATGGCACCGGGCAGTCCGGCGTCGGTGGTGACGGGGCGTGGAACGATAATCAAGGATGTGGGAACATCATTCTCGACGCCCGTTGTCTCCGGACTTGTTGCTTGTCTGTGGCAAGCGCTGCCCGGTAAGACCGCCCGTGAGATAATAGAACTGGTGCGCCGCAGCGGCAACAACTATCTTACGCCCGACAATATTTACGGCTACGGCGTGTCCGACTTTTGGAAAGCGTATCAGGAAGGGAGAAAGAAATGACGAATTTTTCATGACATTCTCTCTGCCGAGGGACTTTTATTTATGTCTCACGGATGAGCCGTGTCGGGAGCAAACTTATAAAATAAAACAAAAGTAAATATATATGGATAAGCAACAAAGACAATTATTATCCCTCTACGAACTCAACTCGCTTGTCCGGGAAACGCTGTCCGTAACGTTGTCCGGTGAATATTGGGTGACGGCGGAGATAAGCGAGCTGCGCGAAGTGCGCGGTCATTGTTACATGGAACTTATCCAAAAGGATGAGCGGAACAACACCCCCGTGGCTCGGGCGTCGGCAAAATGCTGGCAAAACAGGTGGGCGATGGTCTCGCCTTACTTCCAACGGGTCACCGGACAGCGGCTTGCTCCGGGAATGAAGGTGCTCCTTAAAGTTTATGCACAGTTCCATGAGGCGTACGGTTTTTCGTGGATTGTCTCGGACATCGACCCCGTCTTCACGATGGGCGATATGGCTCGGAGGCGGCGGGAGATAATACTCCGGCTGAAAGAAGAAGGTGTCTTTGAACTTAATAAGGAACTTGCGCTGCCGCTGTTTGCATGTCGTATAGCCGTGATTTCCGCCCCGACGGCGGCCGGTTATGGCGACTTCTGCAACCAGTTGGACGGCAACGCTTTCGGATTTCGTTTCGATGTGTCCCTCTTCGAGGCTGTGATGCAGGGCGAGAAGGTGGAGCAAAGCATTATCGCCGCTCTCGACCGGATCAACGAAATAGCCGACTCGTTCGACTGCGTGGTAATAATCCGTGGCGGCGGAGCGGTCAGCGACCTCTCCGGTTTCGACTCTCTCGCCTTGGCGGAGAATATCGCCAACTTTCCATTACCCGTCATAACGGGAATTGGACATGAGCGGGACGAGACCGTGGCGGACATGGTCGCACACACAAGGGTCAAGACCCCGACGGCTGCCGCGGCGCTGCTTATCGACAATCTGAAAAGCGTCAACGAACTGTTGGACGATATGCGGGAGCGTGTGGCACGGTCGGTCAGCAGACGGATGGAGGCGGAACGTGTGCGCCTTGACCGCCTGTCGGAACGTATCCCGATGCTATTCTCGCTCGTTAAGGCACGCCGCCTGTCGGCGCTTGACGCCCTGTCCGTGCGCCTCGGGATAGCGGCTGACTCTTATACCGCCACTCATCGACACCGCCTCGACCTGCTCTCGTCACGCATCCCGCCGCTTGCCGAGCGACGCCTCGCTGCCGAGCGTCACCGCCTTGACCTCCTCTCGCAGCGCGTTTCGGCGTCAGACCCCGCGCTGTTGCTGAAACGCGGTTATTCAATCACATTGAAAGAAGGGCACATCGTGCGGGACGCCGCTTCGCTGAAAGCCGGCGACGTGATAGAAACACGCCTCGAACGGGGCAGCGTAACATCAGAAGTCAAGGGCTCGAATGCGGCTCGAAAACCTCTGAAAGCAAACCGACAATAATCTTTCAACTTCTCAATCATTCAACTTTTCAATCTTTCAATCTTTCAACTTTTCAATTTTTCAACATGGCAAAAGAACAAAAATACGAAGAGGCAATAAGCCAACTTGAAGACATCGTGGCAAGGATGGAGAGCGACGAGCTTGACATTGACAGTCTGGGCGAACAACTCAAAACAGCCCAAAAGCTTATAAAGATGTGCAAAGACCGGCTTACGAAGACCGACAAGGAAATCAAGAAGATACTCGAAGACGGCAAGTCGGACTCTTGACGAATTCTTTTTATACTGCAAAATAAATCCTGCAATCAAGCGACACATTTCTTGCATTCCGTAAGTTTTCGACCTATTACAATGATGTTTACGTTAAAATAAGCACCGAAAAATTGCTCGTTCATAAGAATATTGCTATTTTTGCACTTAGATAAAGAGTGTGAAAACTCGAAGAAACGATAAAAAATTAGATATTATGAAGGAACTGGATTGGTCTAATCTGTCATTCGGTTACAGACAGACAGATTACAACGTACGTTGCAGATACCGCGACGGAAAGTGGGGAGAGATAGAAATCTGCTCCGACGAGTACATCAACATGCACATGGCTGCAACCTGTCTGCATTACGGACAGGAGGCTTTCGAGGGCTTGAAGGCTTACCGCTGTCCGGATGGAAAGGTGCGCGTGTTCCGCATGGATGAGAATGCGGCACGACTGCAATCAACCTGCCGCGGTATATTAATGCCCGAAGTGCCCACCGAACTCTTTGAAGAGATGGTGACAAAGGTGGTGAGACTCAATCAGGAATACATCCCGACGTATGAGAGCGGTGCCACTTTATACATCCGTCCGCTGCTTCTGGGAATGTCGGCACAGGTCGGCGTGCATCCCGCAACGGAGTATATGTTCATCATTTTCGTTACTCCCGTAGGACCGTACTTCAAAGGCGGCTTTGCAACCAACCCTTACGTAATAATCCGTGAGTATGACCGTTCGGCGCCGTTGGGCACCGGTCGCTATAAGGTCGGCGGAAACTATGCCGCTTCTTTGCTTGCCAACAAGACGGCACACGACCTCGGTTACGCTTGTGAATTCTACCTCGACGCGAAAGAGAAGAAATATATCGACGAATGTGGAGCGGCAAACTTCTTCGGCATTAAGGACAACACATACGTCACTCCGAAGTCGACGAGCATCCTGCCGAGTATCACCAACAAGAGCCTTATGCAGCTTGCAGAGGACATGGGGCTGAAAGTGGAACGCCGACAGATACCCGAAGAAGAGCTCGCGACATTCGAAGAGGCGGGCGCTTGCGGCACGGCTGCCGTGATAAGTCCTATCTCCAAGATTGACGATCTTGAAAACAAGAAGAGCTATGTGATAAGCAAGGACGGCAAGCCGGGTCCCATCAGCACCATGCTTTACAACAAGTTGCGCGGCATTCAGTACGGAACCGAGCCTGACGTGCACGGCTGGACAAAGGTGGTAATCGACTGATAAAAATACATTTAAATACCAAAGACAATGGTTTCATTATCTGAAATAAGAGACAGAGCCTTTGAAAGCCTGTTGGGAAAATGGGGCAAGGCTGCAATGGCGACCTTTATTTGTGGCTTGCTCGGCGGTCTTCCTTATACGCTTTTGAACGAACTCGTCTTCGACGGATCAGGTTGGGTCTATACCATTTTTATCTTACCGTTGGCGTGGGGCTATTCTTACTTGTTCCTGTCGGTATCGCGTGGCGGAGAAGTTGACTACGGAAAGATGTTTGACGGATACAAAGACTTCAAGCGGATTTTCCTTACAATGCTGCTCTCTAACATTTATGAGTTTCTTTGGTCGTTGCTCCTTATCATTCCGGGAATAGTCAAAGGCTATTCTTACAGCATGACACCGTACATCCTTGCCGATGATAAGGACATACGTTATGATGCCGCCATTGAGAAAAGCATGAAGATGATGCAGGGGCACAAGTGGAGACTCTTCCTGCTTGACCTCAGCTTTATCGGTTGGTTTATTCTTTGCCTGCTCTCTCTGGGTATAGGTTTCTTCTGGCTTGTACCTTACATCGAGACATCGCATGCAAAGTTTTATGAAGAGCTTTTGGCAGAAGACAACGAACAATAATCCTGTATGGCAAAAGGAAAACTGGCGAAATTCGCCGACATGGAGAGATATGAGAACGTGTTTCAGTACCCTTATTCGGTAGTGGAACACGTTCCTTTTGAGATGAAAGGACGCTGGCGCGAGATGCATTTCCATAACGACAATCCGATAGTTCTCGAACTCGGATGCGGTCGCGGAGAATATACCGTGGAATTGGCGAAGCTCTTTCCCGACATGAACTTTATCGGCGTAGACATCAAAGGTGCGCGGATGTGGACGGGAGCGACGCAGGCTCGTGAGGCGGGACTCGGCAATGTGGCGTTTCTCAGAACGAACATTGAAGTGATAGACCGCTTCTTCTGCGAGGACGAAGTGCAGGAAATATGGCTCACTTTCAGCGATCCGCAGATGAAGAACGTGCGCAAACGCCTTACCGGAACCGCCTTCATGGAGCGTTACAGACGTTTCCTTACGGACGGAGGACTGATACATCTGAAAACCGACAGCAACTTTCTGTTCACTTATACGACGCTGATGGCTGAGCATAACAGTCTGCCCGTGCTGTTCAGAACCGAGGATCTGTATCACACCGAGGGGCTTGACGATGAGACACGGAGGATACTTTCGATACAGACTTATTACGAAAGCCAGTGGATAGAGCGTGGACTGAACATCAAATATATGAAGTTCCGCCTGCTGAAAGACGCTCCGCTGACGGAGCCGGACGTCGAGATACCGGTTGACGACTATCGGAGCTACAAGCGGACGAGCCGCAGCGGCGTGGAGAAAAGAAAGTAACCGCAGTTCTTAATCCGGACAGTTTATTCAAGGAAAACAAGCAAATAAAATTATTATGACATTATATCCCAAACTTATAATGGATGCCCTCGCTACTGTAACGTACCCGGGCACGAAGAAAAACCTCGTCGAGAGCGAGATGGTAGCCGACAATCTGCGCATCGACGGCATGAAAGTATCGTTCTCGTTGATATTTCCGAGAGATACCGACCCCTTTATGAAGTCCACTCTGACAGCTGCCGACGCGGCTATACACTATCACATCAGCAAGGACGTGGAGGTGGAGATAAGCGTCGAGACCAAGTCGAAACCGCGCCCCGAGCCGGGAAAAATGCTGCCCGGAGTGAAGAACGTGATAGCCGTAAGCTCAGGAAAAGGCGGCGTGGGCAAGAGCACCGTTGCAGCAAACCTTGCAATAGCGCTGGCTCGCTTGGGCTATAAGGTCGGACTGTTGGACACGGATATCTTCGGACCTTCCGTTCCGAAAATGTTTGATGTTGAAGATGCGCGCCCCTGTGCAGTGGAAAAAGACGGTCGCCAACTTATTGAACCGATTGAGAAGTATGGCGTGAAACTGCTCAGTATCGGCTTCTTTGTCAACCCCGAAACGGCGACATTGTGGCGCGGAGGCATGGCTTCCAACGCGCTGAAACAGCTCATCGGCGACGCCGACTGGGGCGAACTGGACTACTTCATACTCGACACGCCGCCGGGAACGAGCGACATTCATCTCACATTGTTACAGACTCTTGCAATCACCGGCGCCGTTATCGTCAGCACGCCGCAGGCTGTCGCGCTTGCCGACGCCCGCAAAGGCATAGACATGTACACCAATGACAAGGTGAACGTGCCCATCCTCGGACTGGTGGAAAACATGTCGTGGTTTACCCCCGCCGAACTTCCCGAGAACCGTTATTACATCTTCGGTAAAGAGGGCTGCAAGCAGCTCGCTGCCGAAATGAACCTGCCTTTGCTGGCACAGATACCGATGGTGCAGAGCATTTGCGAGAGCGGAGACAGCGGCAAGCCGTCGGCACTCGACTCGGAGACCGTTACCGGACTTGCGTTCATCAATCTGGCGCAAGCCGTAGTGACCGTTACCAACAGGCGCAACAAGGAACTTGACGCCACGAAGATTGTGAAGACACATTCCTGAACGGCGTTAAGTTTACGATAATTTTAAACATTGTTACAACCGTTCCGCTCCTCTTAGGATGCGGAACGGTTTTTCTTTTGTTGATCATTGATAGGCAATTTGTTTCCAAAAGGCGGTCTTTTGCAATGTAAAAAGCCGCCTTTTATCGAGTAAAATGCCGTCTTTTACAATGTAAAATGCGGTCTTTTGGAAAACAGAATGCTTTTAACCTGCATTATTCATAGGCGTTTCTACTGCGAGTCCCAACTGCC
>CAJMQT010000019.1 GCA_905215655.1 uncultured bacterium
TTGCCGATGAAAACTGTAAGCAAACTATATGGATAATGTTTCGGATTGTAAGTAAAACGATATTCTGGCATGTTGAAAAAACAGTTTGCCGTGTTTGCCGTCTTAACTGTAAAGCCTCTTTTTGTTGTAATCTGTTACTTTTTTGTGCGTTATTATAAAAAATCAGCAATTAATCGCCGAATTTATTGCCATAGTAAATTATTCTTGCTACATTTGCGGGCAATTTTATGGTGTGCGGTCGCCGGTAACCATTCCTGTCGAAACACGCCGCATGGAGAACAACCCCCGTTTGTATCGGAGGGCTCTGACATCAAAACATTACAAAAAATGAAAGTATTGAAATTCGGAGGAACGTCCGTAGGTTCCGTAAAAAGCATCCTTTGCTTGAAAAAAATCGTGGAAAAAGAGGCTCGCAAGCAGCCCGTTGTAGTGGTGGTAAGCGCTCTCGGAGGCATTACCGACAAACTTATCGCGACGTCGCAACTCGCCCTGCACGGCGACGACGCTTACAAGGCGGAGTTTGAAGCGATGGTGGACCGCCACCATCAAATGATCGACACGATAATAACAGACACGAAGAAGCGTGAAGACCTCTTTAACGTGGTGGACCAGCTCTTCGAACAGTTGAAAAGCATTTATTACGGCGTTTATCTAATTCACGACCTCAGCGAGAAGACGCAGAACGCCATCGTGAGTTACGGAGAGCGTCTCAGTTCACATATCGTGGCGGCTTTGATAAAGAATGCGGAGCGACTAAACGCGCGCGACTTTATCAAAACGTTGCACAAAAACAACAAACATACTCTCGACAGCGAGCTTACCAACAGGCTGGTCTGCGAGGCGTTCAAGAACGCTCCGCGCGTAGCCGTCGTGCCCGGCTTTATCAGTAAAGACCGCGACACGGGCGAGACAACCAACCTCGGGCGTGGCGGCAGCGACTATACGGCGTCGATTATCGCCGCAGCTCTTGACGCAGAGGTGCTCGAAATATGGACCGATGTAGACGGATTTATGACCGCCGCCCCGCGCATAATCCACACGGCCTACACCATCAACGAGCTTAGTTACATCGAGGCGATGGAGCTTTGCAACTTCGGAGCAAAGGTAATCTATCCTCCGACGATATATCCCGTCTGCGTGAAGAACATCCCCATAAAGGTGAAAAACACCTTCAACCCGCAGAGTCCGGGCACCATCATCAAAGACAAGATAAGCAACGACACCAAGGCTATCAAAGGAATATCCAGTATCAGCGGCACAACGCTTATTACGGTCACCGGTCTTTCCATGGTAGGAGTTATCGGCGTCAACCGCCGTATCTTCACCGCCCTTGCCAATAACGGCATATCCGTCTTCCTTGTCAGTCAGGCGTCGTCTGAAAACTCTACGTCAATCGGCGTGAAAGACTCCGACGCCGAAGCGGCGGTAAGAGTGCTCAACGCCGAGTTCGCGAAAGAGATTGAGACGGGAGCAATGTTCCCCATGCACGCCGAAAGCGGTCTTGCTACCATCGCGATAGTGGGAGAGAACATGAAACACTCGCCCGGTATAGCCGGCAAACTGTTCGGAACGCTCGGTCGAAGCGGCGTCAGCGTCATAGCCTGCGCCCAAGGTGCGTCTGAGACAAACATCTCTTTCGTTATCAACGGAAAATATCTCAGAAAGTCGCTGAACGTACTTCACGACTCGTTCTTCCTCTCCGAATACAACGTCCTCAACCTCTTCATCTGCGGAGTGGGCACCGTCGGAGGCAAACTTATCGAGCAGATACGCGCGCAATATGACGAACTGAAACGCAACCGGCGTCTGAAGCTCAACGTGGTAGGCATCGCAAGCAGCAAGAACGCCATATTCAACCGCGACGGAATAGACCTCGACGATTATCGGGAGCAGCTCCTCCAATCGGAACCGAGCGGTGTTGACCGTCTCCGCGACGAGATAATCGGCATGAATATCTTTAACAGCGTCTTTGTCGATTGCACCGCCAGCAAGGATGTCGCGGCTATATATCAAGACCTGTTGGAGCACAACGTCTCGGTAATAGCAGCCAACAAGATAGCCGCATCGTCGGATTATGACAGCTATTTGAAGTTGAAAGAGACGGCGCTCGCTCGCGGAGTGAAATTCCGCTTTGAGACAAATGTCGGTGCGGGACTGCCCATCATCGGCACCATCAACGACCTGCGTAACTCGGGCGACAAGATATTGAAGATTGAGGCGGTGCTCAGCGGCACGCTTAACTTCATCTTCAACGAGCTGTCAGCAGACGTCCCCTTCTCCGAAGCCGTGCGTCGCGCCAAGGAAGAGGGGTACAGCGAGCCCGACCCGCGCATCGATCTGAGCGGTACCGACGTAGTCCGCAAACTCATAATCCTTACCCGCGAAGCCGGATATAAGGTGGAACAAGCCGACGTTGAGAAGCAACTCTTCATTCCGGAAAGCCTCTTCAACGGCTCGTTGGACGACTTCTGGAAACATCTTCCCGAGCTTGACGCCGACTTCGAGAACCGTCGCCGCGAGCTTGAAACGAAAAATCAGAGATGGCGCTTTGTCGCCAAGATGGAGTCGGGACGCACGAGCGTGTCGCTTCGGACGGTAGGAAAAGAGCACCCGTTCTACAATCTTGAAGGCTCCAACAACATCGTCCTGCTCACCACCGAGCGATATAAGGAATACCCGATGCTTATCCAAGGTTATGGCGCAGGCGCCGGAGTGACGGCTGCCGGAGTGTTTGCCAATATCATGAGCATTGCAAATATCTAATCGTTCAGAAACAAATCAAATGAAACATATCATCATCTTAGGTGACGGAATGGCTGACCACAAGGTGGAACGTCTTGGCGGAAAGACTCTGCTGGAATACTCCCGACCCGAATATATGAACATGCTGGCACGCTCGGGGCGTACCGGACGGCTCATAACCGTGCCCGAAGGATACCAGCCCGGCAGCGAGGTGGCAAACACGGCGATAATGGGTTACGACCTCGACGAGGTCTACGAGGGGCGCGGTCCCCTTGAAGCCGCAAGCATAGGATACGACATGCAGCCCGACGATCTGGCACTTCGGTGCAACATAATAACGCTTTCTGACGGACGGATAAAGAACCATCACGGCGGACATCTCGGCACGGAGGAAAGTGATGTGCTGATAAACAGCCTTAACGAGCACCTTGCCGATGGGCGCGTCAAGTTTGTCAAAGGCATTCAATACAGGCATTTGCTTATAATAAAAGGTGGCAGCAAATACATCGAATGTGCTCCGCCGCACGACCATCCCGAAGAAGAGTGGCGACCGTTGCTGGTAAAGCCGATGGCGAACGCTCCCAAAGAGAGCGGACGTATGTCGGCTGAGGAGACGGCAGAGCTTATCAACGACCTTATAATCCGCTCGCAACGACTGCTCGAAGAACATCCTTTCAATCGCGACAGAGCCGAGCATGCCAACAGCATCTGGCCTTGGGGCGGAGGTTATCGCCCGCGTATGAAAACCTTGTCGGAGATGTATCCGCAGATAAGACGCGGCTCCGTAATTTCGGCGGTTGACCTTATACGCGGTATCGGACGGTATGCCGGACTGCGACGCATCGTCTGCGACGGCATGACCGGTCTTGCAAATACCAATTATGAGGCGAAAGCCGAGGCGGCAATCAAGGCGCTGAGAGATGGCGACGACTTCGTCTTCCTGCATGTGGAGGCAAGCGACGAAGCGGGACATGACGGTGACTTGGAGCTTAAACTCAAAACAATAGAATACCTGGACAGGCGCATCATCAAGCCGATTTACGAGGAGGTGAGCCGTTGGACGGACGATCCTGTCTGCATAGCCGTACTTCCCGACCATCCCACACCCGTCGAAATACGCACCCATGTCAGCGAACCCGTGCCTTTCATTATATGGTATCCGGGCATTACGCCCGACGGTGTGACCGAATACGACGAGACAAGTTGCGTGGGCGGAGCTTACGGACTGCTGCGTCTGACAGAGTTTATGGACAAATTCATGGAAATAGATTGAACAATGAAATATTACAGTACAAACAAACAGGCACCGCTCGCCACGCTGCATGAAGCCGTGGTAAAGGGGCTTGCCGCTGACCGCGGACTATATATGCCGGAGCAGATAAAGGAGCTCCCGCAGACGTTTTATGACAACATCGACAAACTTTCGTTTCAGGAAATAGCCTTCGAGGTTGCCAAGGCGTTCTTCGGCGAGGACGTGGACGAGTCTTCTTTGAAGGACATAGTTTATGACACGCTCTCGTTCGACTGTCCCGTTGTGCCCGTAACGGGCAACATCTGCTCGCTCGAACTGTTCCACGGACCGACTCTCGCCTTTAAAGACGTGGGCGCAAGGTTCATGGCACGACTGCTGCAATACTTCATCCGGCAGGAAGGACGCGAACAGGTTAACGTGCTCGTAGCGACCAGCGGCGACACCGGTTCTGCCGTGGCAAACGGTTTTCTCGGCGTTGACGGCATACATGTTTACGTGCTTTACCCGAAAGGGAAGGTCAGCCGGATACAGGAAAGCCAGTTTACCACGCTTGGACAGAATATCACCGCCATCGAGGTGGATGGCGTCTTCGACGACTGTCAGAGCCTTGTCAAGAGCGCATTCATGGACACCGAGCTTAACGCACACATGAAGCTGACGTCGGCAAACTCGATAAACGTGGCTCGTTTCCTGCCGCAGGCGTTCTATTACTTCAACGCTTACGCCCGCATGAAGGCTGAGGGACGCGGCGATAATCTCGTGATCTGCGTGCCGAGCGGCAACTTCGGCAACATTACGGCGGCTCTCTTCGCCCATCGTATGGGGCTGCCGATAAAGCGGTTTATCGCCGCCAACAATGCCAACGACATCTTCTACAACTATCTTCAGACCGGCGTCTACGCTCCGCAGCCGAGCATTCAGACCATTGCTAACGCCATGGACGTGGGCGATCCGAGCAACTTCGCACGTATAATCGACCTTTATGACAATTCTCACGACCGCATAACGCAGCTTATAAGCGGTTCGACGTATAAGGATGAGGACATCCGACAGACGATGGCTGCATGCTACCGCGAGAACAAATACATCCTCGACCCGCACGGAGCTTGCGGCTATCAGGCGCTGAAAGACAACCTGCGGGACGGCGAGACGGGCGTGTTCTGCGAGACGGCACACCCCGCCAAGTTTAAAGAGACGGTGGAGAGCGCCATCGGAGCAGAGGTCGTGATACCCGAAAGGCTTGCTGCCTTTATGAAAGGCACGAAGCAAAGCGTTCTGATGAGCCGGAATTTTGAAGATTTCAAGACTTTTCTTCTTAACGAATAAGCGGCGAAAGGGTAGGGCGACGACTTCATCTTGTCGCCCGTGATGAAACAAACGTCAATATGACGGAACGTCTGGCAATGTTTGTTTAAAAGTAAAGTATTTTTACCTTGGCAGCGTTTCGTCTTATCAACGGATATTTATTGATTTCCAAAAGGCGGTCTTTTAGCTTGTAAAAGGCTGCCTTTTGCATTGTAAAAGACCGCCTTTCAGACTCTGAAAGGCGGTCTTTTGTAACGCTATATGTAACGTCTTGATTTTCAAAAAGATACAAATGCGGTTTTTAAACCTTGTATCTTGCGTTTTTATTTAAGGAAACGCTCGTTGTTAAATGTAAAAAAGTAGTCGGATTTTGAGTCGTTTCCGATGCTTTTACCACAAGCGGAGGCGGGCGTCTTTGTCGAGATACATCTTGTCGGAAGATGTCACTCCGAACGCCTCATACCATGCGTCGACGTGGGGCAGGGCGCCGTTGACGCGCCATTCGCCAAGAGAGTGCGGGTCACTCTTCGTGCGGTTGCGTATCTCTTCTTCCGTAATGTTGCCAGCCCAGACGCCTGCGTAGGCAAGGAAGAACCGCTGTGCCGGTGTAAGTCCGTCGATGTCGCTCAGCGGAGCGTCCTTTGTCGCGTTCTTGAATGCGTTGAAAGCCACTTGCAGACCGCCGTGATCGGCAAGGTTTTCGCCGAGGGTGAATTTGCCGTTGGCGTTCAAATCAGGCAGCACTTTTATTGCGGAGAAGAAGTCGGCGTACTCGTTTGCACGCTTGTTGAAGTTGTCTGCGTCGGCGGCTGTCCACCAGTCGGTCATATTTCCGTTCTTGTCATAATGGCGTCCTTGGTCATCGAAACCGTGAGTCATTTCGTGTCCGATCACAACACCTATCGCTCCGTAGTTGAAGGCGTCGTCAGCCGTAGGGTCGAAGAACGGCACTTGAAGTATTCCGGCAGGGAAACAAATCTCGTTTGTGGTGGGATTGTAATAAGCGTTGACCGTCTGCGGTGTCATAAACCACTCGTCGCGGTCAACCGGTTTGCCGGCGCGGTAGTCGATGTCCCACTTGTCCCAGAACTTACGACAGTTCTGCACGTTCTCGTAATACGACAGTTCGGGATTTATTTCGAGTCCCGACATGTCCTTCCATTTGTTCGGATAGCCGATTTTTACGTAGAAGGCGTTAAGCTTATCGAGAGCCGCCTTCTTGGTGGCGTCGCTCATCCAGTCTTGGTCTTTTATCCTTTCGGCAAGCGATGTCTGAAGGTTTTTCACGAGTTTCTCCATACGTTCTTTTGATGAAGCGGGGAAGTAACGTTCTACGTAGATCTTTCCGAGCGCCTCGCCCATCTGACTTTCCACCTGACTTGTGGCACGTTTCCATCTCGGATGGTCTTCCTTACGTCCTGACATCGTCTTTCCGAAGAAGTCGAAGTTTGCCGCTATCACGTCATCGCTGAGATATCCCGCAGCCGAAAGTATCACATTCCATTCCATGTAAGCCTTCATCTCGTCAGCGGAAGCCTCCGACAGAATTTTGTCGGCACCCTTTACGAAGTTGGGTTGTCCCACGATAAGCTCTTTGAAGTATTCGCTCTTCACGCCGTTAGCGTTAAGCAGTTTGGTAAGTCCTACGTTCGGATAGTTCTTTTCAAACTCCTGAATGTTCGTCTTGTTGTAGTTTGCCTCAACGTCGCGAAGCTCCGTGCGTGATTTTGACACCTTTGCGAGCGCCGTTTCGGTCTTCATTATGCCCTCCATCTTCTTCTGTGACGCCGCGTCAGAGAAGCCGAAGAGCTTGAACATGCGCACGATGTGTTTTTTATATGCCTCTCGTATAGCCGTGGTTGCCGGGTCGTTGTCGAGATAATACTCCTTTTGTCTGAGTGTAAGTCCGCCCTGATTGACGTAAAGAATATTCATGCTTGCGTTCTTCTGGTCGGCCATGAAGCCGATACCCATAGGCACTCCGTAGCCGAAAGTGGCGTATTTGAGCTGTATCTTGCGCAGGGCTTTTACGTTTTTTGCGCTCTCTATCTCGTTGATGAGCGGCATAACGGGCTTTACTCCGTCCTTGTTGCGACGCACGGAGTCCATCGCCAATTTGTAGAAATCGCTGAGTTTCTGCTCCGTACTGCCTTTCCGGTAAGTGTTTTGAAGCAGATCCGTCAGGATAGAATTGATGCGTTTGTTATTGTCCTGACCAAGTTGGTCAAAGCTGCCGAAGCGAGAATAGGCGGCAGGAAGCGGGTTTTTCTTCTTCCATCCGCCGCAAGCGTATTGGTAAAAGTCGTCCGCCGGTCTTACACTATTATCGAGATTGGTAAGGTCAATGCCCGATTTCAGCTGTGTCTGTGCGCCTGCGGCAAACGGAACCGAGGCAAATAACATAGCCGGAATAAAATGTTTCATTTTCATAGCTTATTGTATTATAACTTAAATTTTCATGTTTTCCAATTCTTCTGACAATGTTTCCCACCGTTCCACCTCTTGGTCGAGAGCCTTTTTTGTGGACGTATATTCGGTGATAAGGGTCATGTCGCCTGCATTTTTCGGGTCGCAGAGGATGCCGTCGAGCTCTTTCAGGCGTTTCTCCATTGACTCAATCTTCGCCTCCGACTCGGCAACCGCCTTCTCGGCTTTGCGTATTTTCTTCTGTATCTCCTTTCGTTCGGCGTATGACATCTTGTCTGTCCGCTCGTCGGGGCTTTGCGATGCAGATGCAGCGGCTTTCTTCCCGTCGTTTCCTTTTTCGCCGTTCGCACCGTCGTTGGCGGCATTCAGCGAGTCGAGCGACTCTATGTTGTGTGAGCGGAGGAAGTCGTATATGCCTCCGATGTGCTCTTTCACCTTCCCGTTTCCAAACTCGAAGACCTTTGTTACGAGACCGTCGAGGAACTCACGGTCGTGACTTACGATTATCGCTGTGCCGTCAAAGGCGTTTATAGCCTCTTTAAGCACGTCTTTTGATGGCATGTCCAGATGGTTCGTCGGTTCGTCGAGGATGAGCAGATTGACAGGTTCGAGCAGCAGACGTATCATCGCCAGACGGCTGCGTTCGCCTCCGCTGAGCACTTTAACCTTCTTTTCCGACGCCTCGCCGCCGAACATGAACGCTCCGAGAATATCGTTGATGCGCAGGCGGATGTCGCCTTTTGCAACGTAGTCGATGGTCTCGAATACGGTCAGACTCTCGTCAAGAAGTTGTGCTTGGTTCTGAGCGAAGTAGCCGATTTGCACGTTATGACCTATTTTCAGCGTTCCGTCAAAAGGTATCTCGCCCATAATGCACTTGACGAGGGTTGACTTTCCCTCACCGTTTCGCCCGACGAAAGCTACTTTCTCGCCACGTTTTATCGTCATGTTCACGCCGCTGAACACCGTGTGAGAGCCGTAATCTTTGCGCACTTCGTCGCAAATCACCGGATAATCGCCGCTCCTCAGGCACGGCGGAAACTTCAACCGCATTGCCGAAGTGTCAACATCGTCAACCTCGATGGGCACGATTTTCTCTAATTGTTTTATCCTGCTCTGCACCTGAACAGCCTTTGTCGCTTTGTAACGGAAACGTTCGATAAAGTCTTTGATGTCCGCTATCTCCTTCTGTTGGTTCTCGTAAGCGCGCAACTGCTGCTCTCTTCGCTCGGCGCGGAGCTTTACATATTCGTCGTATTTTACTTTGTAGTCGATTACCTTGCCACAACTTATTTCCAAGGTCCGGTTAGAAACGTTATTGATAAAAGCCCTGTCGTGGCTTACCAAGACAACCGCCTTGGCGCTTTGAGCCAGAAACTGTTCGAGCCATTGTATGCTTTCGATGTCAAGGTGGTTGGTCGGCTCGTCAAGAAGGAGCACGTCCGGCTTCTGCAAAAGTATCTTTGCGAGTTCTATCCGCATGCGCCAGCCTCCGCTGAATTCGCTCGTCGGGCGCTCCATGTCTTCTCTCTTAAAGCCCAAACCGCTGAGAGTGCGTTCTATTTCAGCCTCGTAATTGTCTGCTCCGAGCATCATGTAACGCTCGTGTTCTTGGCTGAATTTCTGAACGAGAGCCATGTATTCATCGCTCTCATAGTCCGTCCGCTCGCTCAGTTGGCGGTTCATCTCATCCAGTTTTGCCTTCATCCGTGTCGTTCCGGCAAACGCTTTGCGCGCTTCTTCACGCACCGTTGTGTCGTCTTGAAGTATCATTACCTGCGGCAGATAACCTATTGTCGTGTCGTTGGGTACCGCCACCGTGCCTGCCGTCGGCTTTTGCATACCGCATAATATCTTCAACATCGTCGATTTGCCGGCACCGTTTTTGCCCACAAGAGCTATTCTGTCGCGGTCGTTTATGACGAAACTTACGCCGCTGAACAACGGTTTCACACCAAATTCAACCTTTAATCCATCTATTGAAATCATCTTTTTCTGTTTAAGACTGATGAGCAATCATTATTTACGAGCGTGCAAAATTACTTATTTTTATTATCTTATAAGAATAAGGTATGATACTTTTTATCCGTTTTCAAGTTCTTTTTCAAGAAACATCGGGGTAAATCCTTTCTTGCTTTTTGCCACCTCTTCCGGCGTGCCTGCGGACAAGACGCATCCTCCTTTGCGTCCTCCTTCGGGTCCCATGTCGATAATATGGTCGGCAAGTTTTATCACATCAAGGTTGTGTTCGATGATAACGACCGTGTTGCCACGGTCAACCAAGCGTTGAAGGACGTTCATCAGAATGCGGATATCTTCAAAATGCAGACCCGTCGTCGGCTCGTCGAGGATGTACATCGTCTTTCCCGTGTCGCGCTTACTCAGTTCGGTGGCGAGCTTTACACGCTGGCTTTCGCCTCCGCTGAGTGTCGTAGAGGGCTGTCCGAGCTTGATGTAACCCAGTCCGACGTCCTGAATTGTCTTTATCTTCCTAAGGATGTCGGGCACGTTCTCAAAGAATTCTACCGCCTGATTGATAGTCATGTCAAGCACGTCGGCTATGCTTTTCCCCTTATATCTTACTTCGAGAGTCTCCCGGTTGTAGCGTTTGCCGCGGCATGTCTCGCACGGCACCATTATATCGGGTAGGAAACGCATTTCTATTGTCTTGTATCCGTTGCCGCCGCAGGTCTCGCATCGTCCGCCTTTAACGTTGAAAGAGAACCGTCCGGGCTTGTATCCGCGGATCTTTGCCTCGGGAAGATTGACGAAGAGGGAGCGTATGTCGCTGAATACGCCGGTGTAAGTGGCGGGATTGGAGCGTGGTGTTCTGCCCAGCGGACTTTGATCCACGTTGACCACTTTGTCGATGTTCTCAATGCCTTCGATACTGTCGTAGGGCATGGGACGCTTCAAGGAACGGTAAAAATGTTGGCTCAATATAGGTTGTAAAGTCTCGTTTACGAGTGTTGATTTACCGCTTCCGCTCACTCCCGTCACAACAATCAGCTTGCCGAGCGGGAACTCCACGTCGACGTTTTTCAGGTTGTTGCCCTTTGCTCCGCGTATTATTATACTCTTTCCGTTGCCCTTCCGGCGTTCGGATGGTACTTCAATCTTCATTTCGCCGTTGAGATATTGGCTTGTTATGGTGTGTTCGCGGAGCATTGCCGCCGGCGTTCCTTGGAACACTACCTCGCCTCCTTTACGCCCGGCACGCGGTCCTATGTCGATGATATAGTCGGCGTTGAGCATCATATCCTTGTCGTGCTCAACCACGATTACGGTGTTTCCGATGTCGCGCAGCTCTTTCAGCGACTTTATCAAGCGGTCGTTGTCGCGCTGATGCAGACCGATGCTCGGCTCGTCGAGGATGTAGAGCACGTTGACGAGCTGCGAACCTATTTGCGTGGCGAGTCTTATGCGCTGGCTCTCGCCGCCGGAGAGCGACGCCGACTGCCGGTTCAGGGAAAGGTAGTCGAGACCTACTTCAAGCATGAAGTCGACGCGCGTGACGATTTCCTTTATTATCTCTGTCGCTATTTTCTTTTGTTTCTCGTCGAGATGTGTCTGCGCTTCGGTTATCCATTCTTTCAGTTCGCTGATGTCAAGGTCGGCAACTTCTGAAATGTTTTTGTCCCAGATGCGGTAAGAAAGCGACTCGCGGTTGAGTCGTTTGCCGTGGCATTCGGGGCATACGCAGACCGTCTGAAACTGGTCTGCCCACTTCTTGCTGCTCGCGCTGTCGTCGTTTTCGATAACGCTTTGCAGGTATTTCACCACTCCGTCGAATTCGACGAAGTAGTCGCTCGATGTATGTATCAGTTCCTTACGTATGCGCACGTTCTCCACCGAGCCGTATAAAATCTCGCTCATCGCATCCTCCGGAATGTCTTTCACGGGCGTGTTGAGGTCGCACTCGTACTTTTCGAGCATTGCCTCTATCTGCCAGAAAATCATCTGGTTCTTGTATTTTCCGAGCGGAACGATCGCCCCTTCGCGTATAGACAGCGACGGGTCGGGTATTACCTTGTTGATATCCACCTCGTTGACGATACCCAGACCTTTGCAATGAGGGCACGCCCCTTCGGGCGAGTTAAACGAGAACTTGTTGGGAGCGGGGTCGCCGTAGGATATGCCCGTTGTGGGACACATCAGCCGTTTGCTGTAATATTTCGCCTCGTTGCTGTCTTTCTCCATTATCATGAGCAGTCCGTCGCCCTGTTTCATAGCCGTGGCGACGCTCTTTTTCAGTCGCTCGTCGTCCTTGTCCTGCACCTGAAGCTTGTCGATCACCACTTCGATGTTGTGGTTTTTGTAACGGTCTGTCTTCATGCCGCGTGTGATTTCCTTCACCTCGCCGTCCACTCTTATGTTGAGATAGCCCTTCTTGCGCATGCTCTCGAACAGTTCGCGGTAATGACCTTTACGGTTTCTCACCAGCGGCGCGAGTATAAGAATGCGTTTGCCCGTGTACTTTGCATGAATCATCCGGAGCACATCCTCCTCGGTGTATTTCACCATCTCTTCGCCCGTGGCATAGCTGTAAGCCTTGCCGGCACGGGCGTAGAGCAGTCGAAGGAAGTCGTAAATCTCGGTCGTAGTGCCCACGGTAGAGCGCGGATTTTTGTTCGTGGTCTTCTGTTCGATGCTTATAACGGGGCTTAGTCCTGTGATATTGTCAACGTCAGGGCGCTCCATCCCGCCGAGAAAGTTGCGCGCGTATGCCGAGAAAGTCTCGATATAACGCCGTTGCCCCTCGGCATATATGGTGTCGAAAGCCAGCGACGACTTACCCGAACCGCTCAGTCCGGTTATTACAGTAAGGCTGTCGCGTGGAATTTCCACGTCTATATTTTTCAGATTGTGAACACGTGCGCCGAGCACGCTTATCTTTTCGTCTTCTCTGTCCATGTCTTATTTCCGGTGTAAATAGGTGCTGTTTATGCCTTATGGCGTTAAACCACGTTTTACTTACAGTCTGTTACTTTTTCGATGTATATTCCTTACGGTTTTCATCGACAAACCCTTGATTTCCAAAAGGCGGTCTTTTGCCTTGTAAAAGCATGCCTTTCAGCGTGTAAAAGACCGCCTTTTGCAAGGTAAAAGGCAAGCTTTTAAAATTGAAAGTGTAAGGGTCGGGTGGGGCGGCTCTTGTTATTCCACTCCCGTCGACTCGATATATTCTCTCAGAAGGTTGACGTCCCGTTTTATTTCAAACTTCCTTCCGTCGGCGCCTTTCGCCTTGACAAGTACGTAGTAGACGCCCTGTTTCACGTCTTTACCCTTGTGCTTGCCGTCCCATCCGCCAGCCGGGTCGGTCCATTCGTAAAGTTTCTGTCCCCAACGATTGAAGATATAAGCGTGAAATTCGACAATCGACTGATAGCCGTCTTTCGCCTTGTATATGTCGTTTATGCCGTCGCCGTTCGGCGAGAAGGCGTTGGGCATCTCCAGACGGCTCTCGCTGATGGTGACACGCAGCGGTCCCACTTCGTTCCAATAGTCTGCCTTATACTCGATGACGTCGTTGCCTTTGGTGAACGTCGCGTAAAGTACAATGCTGTGACTGCCCGCTTTTGTAAACGTATATTCCGTGTCCTCGGCATATCTGATGAGGTAAGGCTCCTGCTCGCCCTCTGCCGTAAAGCGCCACTCGTAGTACGCCGTGTAATCCCCGACGTTGCTCGGGTTAGCCTTGAAGACGCCTGCAAGAGGAGCGTTTCCCGAATAATCGGCACTCTCTTCCTCGCCCTCTTCGGTGGTATATGTGGCAGTCGGACTGATTGTGGGTACATTGTCGTCCGCCAGAACAGTGATGTTTTGTGCGGCAATAGACAGTAACGCAAAGATAAATAAAACTCTGATTTTCATTTTGGAAGTGTAAGATTTATTTAAAAATAACGCCAACGAGCGGAAAAAGAGTTTACTCTTAATTTCCCGAGTGCAGCTTATTTTATGCAAAAATAACGCCAACGAGCGGAAAAAGAGTTTACTCTTAATTTCCCGAGTGCAGCTTATTTTATGCAAAATTACGGAATAAAGTTGATTTAGCCACTCTTTTTTTGTATTTTTGCACTCATTATTGTTAATTACAAAAGCGATGAGACATTTCCTCGGATGTATTTTTATGCTTGTCGGTCTGGCACTCTGTACACCGACATTGGCGCAAGACAAGCAAAAGAATGAGATGCACAAGGTGAAGCGCAGTGAGACGATTTTCGGCATTGCGAACAAATACGGCATAACCGTCAACGACCTGATAAAAGCAAATCCGGAGATGAACACCCCCGGATACGAGCTGAAAAAAGGCGATTATATCTTCATTCCGATACCCGGAAAAACAGCAACGGCAAAGACGGAAACAAAGACCGTCACGACAAAAACAGCCGCTGCACAGGGCAGGAAAGTGACGGTGGGCGTGGTGCTGCCGTTGCATAACGTCGACGGAGACGGCAGACGAATGGTGGAATACTACCGCGGACTGCTGATGGCGTGTGACGACTTGAAGAAAGAAGGCGTCTCCGTGGATATGAACGCATGGAACCTGCCCATCGACGGCAACGTTGACAACATATTAAATAAGGAGAAACTCGCAAAATGCGACATCGTCTTCGGACCGCTTTACACGAAGCAGGTGAAACCGCTTGCCGACTTTGCGCGCGACAAAGGCATAAAGATGGTGATACCCTTCTCGATAAGCGGGAACGACGTTGCCGTAAACCAAAGCATATATCAGGTCTACCAGTCGCCCGAGTTCTTCTATAACGAAGTGATAAAACATTTCGTTTACCGTTTCGCCAACTATCACGTGGTAGTCATCGACTGTAACGACAGGAGCAGCGACAAGGGCATTTTCACCTTCGGACTGCGCAAACGGCTCGATGAGAAGAACATCACGTGCAGCGTGACAAACCTCAATTCAAGCGTGGAAATGTTCGCAAAGGCTTTCAGCTCGTCAAAACCGAACATGGTAATACTCAACACCGGTCGCTCGCCCGAGCTTAATCAGGCTCTCGCAAAGATAGACGCCTTGACCAAAACAAATCCCTCTTACGCAATATCCCTGTTCGGTTACACAGAGTGGTTGATGTACGTTAAATATAATAAGGAGAGATTTTTCAAGTACGACACATACATCCCGACAGCCTCTTTCTATAATCCCTATTCAAGTAAGGTAAAGAGTCTTGAAAACAAATACTTCTCATGGTTCAAGAGCGGGATGATGGACTACCTGCCGCGCTTTGCCGTGACGGGCTACGACCACGGCATGTTCTTCCTGCGCGGACAGAGCAAGCAGGGCAAGAAGTTTGAAGGCACAACGGCAGACGACAACGCCTTGCAGACGCAACTGCACTTCCGTAAGGTCAATGCGGCGGGAGGCTATCAGAATGCAGGCTTCATGTTCGTACATTACAACCGCAATAACACGATTTCAACAATTAATTTCTGACACATCCGATGCGTAAGTTAATAATTCTGGCGGCAGCCACTCTTCTTCCGTTACTCGCCTCGGCACAGGTGGGACAGCACCGTAACGACCTCAGCATCGGCGTCAACGGCGGTTACATCCTCAGCGATGTGGGTTTCGATCCGAAAGTAAATCAGAAGATGCACGGCGGCGTCACGGGCGGCATATCTTTCCGATATGTCTGTGAAAAGTATTTCAACACTATCTGTGCGGTGCAAGCCGAAGTCAATTATGCCAAAATCGGATGGAAAGAAGACATCCTCGACCTGAGCGACCAACCGGTGATCAACGCCGCAACGGGTGCGCCCGAGACTTACAGCCGCACCATGAACTACATCCAGATACCGGTCTTCGCCCACCTCGGATGGGGGCGTGAGCAGCGCGGTTTCCAATTCTTCTTTCAAGCCGGACCACAAATCGGAATTTATCTGAGCGAGAAAGAGGAAATGAGTTTCAGCAAAGACAACATCAATCTTGACGACCGCTCGAATAAAATCGTGGCGCAATACGACATGCCCGTCGAGAATAAGTTTGATTACGGAATAGCAGGCGGACTCGGTCTGGAATATTCTCACCCCAAAGTAGGGCATTTCCAGATAGAAGGAAGATATTATTACGGTCTCGGAAACATCTACGGCGACTCGAAAAAAGACTATTTCGGAAAGTCCAATTTCGGTAATATCGTAATAAAGATGACCTACCTCTTCGATCTGACGAAGACCAAGCAATAACGCCCTTGACGACATATTGAAGAATAATATTCCGTCAATAATTTTAAAAGAAACATTCACGCAACACCTATCCTTTCAGCCGAAGAACGATTTTATGGATAATAACAACGACCTGCTGATGCGCACCCGGCTCCTGCTGGGCGACGAAACGATGGAACGTATCTCACGCGCCAAGGTGATAATCTTCGGCGTAGGCGGCGTAGGTTCATGGTGTGCTGAAAGTCTTGTGCGCTCAGGCATAAGGCATCTTACGATTGTAGATAACGACAGGGTGTGCCCGACGAACATCAACCGACAGCTGATGGCGACGGTGGAGACCGTCGGAAGGGAAAAGGTCGAGGCTCTGAAAGAACGCCTGCTGACGCTAAATCCGGAAGCGGAGATCGACGCCCGCATGCAGACTTTTTGCGAAGAGACCGTCGGAGAGTTTGGTCTTGACGGTTTCGATTACATCATCGACGCCATAGATTCGTTGAAAGACAAAGCTCTGCTCATCGAGACGGCGTGCCGGACGCAGGCACGTTTCTTCTCGTCGATGGGCGCGGCGCTGAAGCTTGACCCTACAAAAATAAAGGTAGCCGAGTTCTGGAAGGTGCAGGGATGTCCCTTGGCACGCGCTTTGCGGCACAGTTTCAGAAAGTCGAAGACGCGTCCCGCACGAAAATTTCAATGCGTTTACAGCGACGAACTGCTTAAAAACAGAGGCGTTCAAGACGCCTCACAGCCCAACGGGTCTTTGATGCACATCACTGCAACCTTCGGTCTTATGATTGCGGGGATGGTACTTCAAGACCTGAACGGAAACGATTTGTAATGCGGCATTAAGAGGGATAACACCCGTAAATTGCACACTAAGATACTACTGTGCGCATTTTTGTGAACAAAGTATCTAAAAATAGTTTAAATACATCCGTCGTAATCTCCTAATTTGCTTTTATTTGATTATATTTGCAAAAGTAGAACAAAGAAAAAACATCCATATTTTAACGCTTTATTGACAATAAAACAAAGTACACAGAAATACGATTATGTTTGAAAATTTAAGTGAGAGACTTGACCGTTCCTTTAAGCTGCTTAAAGGAGAGGGCAAAATAACCGAGATAAACGTCGCCGAAACGCTGAAAGACGTAAGACGTGCGCTGCTTGATGCCGACGTTAACTATAAGGTGGCAAAGAACTTCACCGATGACGTTAAGCAGAAAGCGCTTGGCATGAATGTGCTCACTGCCGTAAAACCCGGACAGTTGATGGTTAAGCTCGTGCATGATGAGCTGGCAAAACTGATGGGAGGCGAGAGCGTCGACCTTAACCTTGAAGGACGCCCGTCGATAATCCTTATGTCCGGTTTGCAAGGCTCCGGAAAGACAACATTCAGCGGAAAACTTGCAAATATGCTGAAAAACAAGCGTCATAAGAACCCGATGCTCGTTGCCTGCGACGTGTACCGTCCGGCCGCAATAGAGCAGTTGAAAGTGGTAGCGGCGCAAGTTAACGTGCCCGTTTACTCTGAGCCGGATAATAAGAACGTTGTAGAGATAGCGCAAAACGCCATAAAAGAGGCAAAGGCGAAGAGCTGTGACGTCGTTATTGTAGATACCGCAGGACGTCTTGCCGTTGACGAAGAGATGATGAACGAAATCGAGACGCTGAAAAACTCGATTAATCCGGACGAGACATTGTTTGTCGTTGACTCGATGACCGGTCAGGATGCAGTCAATACGGCGAAAGAGTTTAATGACAGACTCGACTTCGACGGCGTGGTGCTGACAAAACTTGACGGTGACACCCGAGGCGGAGCGGCAATCAGTATCCGCACCGTTGTCACAAAGCCGATTAAGTTTGTCGGTACGGGCGAGAAGATGGAAGCCATTGATGTGTTCCATCCGTCGCGTATGGCGGACCGTATCCTCGGCATGGGCGATATCGTCAGCCTCGTGGAACGCGCCCAAGAGCAGTTTGACGAAGAAGAGGCGCGCCGCCTGCAAAAGAAAATCCGCAAGAACAAATTTGACTTCAACGACTTCCTCGGACAAATCCAGCAAATCAAGAAGATGGGTAACATCAAAGACCTTGCATCGATGATACCGGGCGTCGGAAAGGCAATCAAAGACATCGACATAGATGACGATGCGTTCAAAGGCATCGAAGCGATAATCCTCAGCATGACTCCGAAAGAGCGTTCAAACCCCGAACTGCTTAATACCAGTCGTCGTCAGCGCATCGCAAAAGGTTCCGGAACAAACATTCAGGAGGTAAACCGACTGATAAAACAGTTTGACCAGACGCGCAAGATGATGAAAATGGTTACCGGCTCGAACATGAGTCGCATGATGGGAGCCATGAAAGGAATGAAAAACATGAGATAAATATAACTCCGTTTACCGGCTTTTCCATACGGAGAAGATTACAAATGAATACATAAGAAAAAGCAATGCAACTGATAGACGGTAAAGCTACGGCGGCTAAAATAAAAGAAGAAATAGCCGAAGAGGTAAAGCAAATTGTGGCTAACGGCGGCAAACGCCCGCATCTGGCAGCAATACTTGTCGGTCACGACGGTGGCAGCGAGACGTATGTTAAGAATAAAGTCATAGCATGCGAGGCATGCGGTTTCACGAGCACTCTTATACGTTTTGAGGACGATGTGACCGAAGACGAACTTTTGGCTAAGGTCAAAGAACTTAACGAAGACAGCGATGTGGACGGTTACATCGTGCAACTGCCGTTGCCGAAGCACATCGACGAGCAGAAAATAATTATGGCGATAGACTACTGCAAGGACGTGGACGGTTTCCATCCGGTCAACGTCGGACGTATGGCTATCGGTCTGCCGTGTTTCATTTCAGCGACTCCGCTCGGCATTCTGACGCTCCTTCGCCGTTACGGAATAGAGACTTCGGGCAAGAAATGCGTAATTCTCGGACGCAGCAACATCGTCGGCAAGCCTATGGCTCAGCTCATGATGCAGAAGCAGTATGGTGATTCGACGGTCACGGTGTGTCACAGCCGGTCCACAACTCTTAAAGAGGAATGCCGCAATGCCGACATAATCATTGCGGCTATCGGTCGTCCTGATTTCGTCACCGCCGACATGGTGAAAGAAGGAGCCGTAGTAATCGACGTCGGAACAACTCGTGTTCCCGATGCCACAAAGAAGAGCGGATTTCGTCTTAACGGCGATGTGAAGTTTGACGAGGTCGCTCCCAAGTGTTCGTTTATCACTCCCGTGCCCGGTGGAGTGGGACCGATGACAATCTGCTCGCTGATGAAGAACACTTTGGCGGCAGGCAAAAAGGAATATTACAAATAATGACGGCAGAGGAATATTATAAGCAGGGCAACGATTATCGCAGGCAAGGCAAATGGCATGAAGCGATAAACAGCTACATCAAAGCGGCGGAGATAGACCCTGAAAGCCCTGCTGTCGAGGCAAAAAAAATGCTCGATGATATTCTGAATTATTATTGCAAAGACATCTATAATCCGTAATTCATTATCGGATTTAAGATACCCGAAAGGATCCGAAAAGCTCGGAAAAGCCTCGGAAACATATTTAAAACAATAAGAGTATGGGTAAAGTAAGAGGTGCCATTATTGTGAATACAGACCGATGCAAGGGATGTTCCCTTTGTGTTGAGGCTTGTCCCAAGTCTGTTATTTCATTGGCAAAGAAAGTCAACGTCAACGGATATCCGTATGTTGAAGTCGTCAACGGCGATGATTGCATCGGTTGTGCGTCATGCGCGATAGTCTGTCCCGACGGATGTATCACAGTTTATAAAAAACGAATGGAGGATTAAGCACTATGGCAGAACAAGAAGTAACCCTGCTGAAAGGCAATGAAGCCGTGGCATATGCGGCAATACGTTGTGGAGTGGATGCCTTCTTCGGTTATCCGATAACGCCCCAGAGCGAGATAATCGAGACATTATCCTTACTCAAACCTTGGGAAACAACCGGAATGGTGGTTCTTCAAGCTGAGAGCGAGGTCGCATCCATAAACATGGTTTACGGTGCGGCAGGCGCAGGTAAGAAAGTTTTTACATCTTCGTCAAGCCCCGGTGTGGCTCTGATGCAGGAAGGAATTGCTTACATGGCGGGAGCCGAAATTCCGGGAGTGATAGTCAATGTGCAGCGAGGAGGTCCCGGACTGGGTACAATCCAGCCGTCGCAAAGCGACTATTTCCAAGCTACACGCGGAGGCGGAAACGGCGACTATTATGTCATTGTGCTGGCTCCCGCATCGGTTCAGGAGATGGCTGACTTCATTCCACTGGCATTCGACCTTGCTTTCAAATACCGTATTCCCGCAATGATCCTTAGCGATGGCGTAATAGGACAAATGATGGAAAAGGTCGTTTTGCCGCCTTATACGCCGCGACGGACGGAAGAGGAGATCAAGAAAGAATGCCCGTGGGCAACGTTCGGTCGTACGAAAGACCGTCAGACGAATATTCTTACATCCTTGGAACTGCAACCTGAGGTTATGGAAAAACGTAACCTGCATCTGCAAAGCAAGTATCAGACAATCCGTGAGAATGAAGTGCGATATGAAAAGACGCTGTGCGACGACGCAGATTATGTCATCGTTGCTTTCGGCAGCGCGGCACGTATCTCGGAGAAAGCTATCGAAAAGGCTCGCAAAGAAGGCGTCAAGGTAGGTCTTTTGCGCCCGATCACACTCTGGCCGTTCCCGTCTGAGGCTGTTGCCGCTGTCGCGGAAGGCAAGAAGGGCGTGCTCGCGGTTGAGATAAACGCCGGTCAGATGGTTGAGGATATCCGCCTCGCAATAAACGGAAAAGTGCCTGTTAAGCATTTCGGACGTCTCGGCGGCATTGTGCCGGAGCCTGATGAGATAGTCAAAGCGCTGCTTACGTTTGATAAATAAACAAGGAAAGAACGTGTAAGAGGCTGACAAAGTGACGACGGAATATCATCAAATAAGACATCGTCCGCCGTCCGAAACTTTTTCACTTTTGAACTCCTTAAATTAAAAAGATATATTTATGAAAAACGAAATAATATCTCCGGAGAATTTGGTTTACAAAAAACCGGAACTGATGAACGACACCCAGATGCATTATTGCCCCGGATGTTCGCACGGAGTAGTGCATAAATTGGTGGCGGAAGTCATCGAAGAGATGGGCTTGGAAGACAAATCCGTCGGCGTGTGCCCGGTAGGTTGTGCCGTGTTTGCGTATCGTTATCTCGACATCGATTGGCAGGAAGCGGCTCACGGACGTGCTCCCGCCGTTGCAACAGGTATCAAACGTTGCTGGCCCGACCGTCTGGTGTTCACCTATCAGGGCGACGGCGACTTGGCTTGTATCGGCGCTTGCGAGACAATCCATGCTTTGAACCGTGGCGAAAACATAACGATTATCTTTATCAATAATGCCATTTACGGCATGACGGGAGGTCAGATGGCGCCCACAACGCTTATGGGTCAGAAGACCTCGACCTGTCCTTACGGACGTGTTGCCGAGCTCCACGGCTATCCTTTGAAGATGACCGAGATTGCAGCGATGCTCGAAGGCACGTGCTACGTAACCCGACAGAGTGTCGAGTCCGTTGCGTCGATACGCTCGGCTAAGAAAGCAATACGCAAGGCGTTCGAGGCGTCGATGGCAGGTAAAGGTTCGAGCTTGGTCGAGATTGTAAGTACCTGTAACAGCGGTTGGAAGCTTTCGCCCGTCAAGGCTAATCAATGGATGAAAGAAAATATGTTCAACTTCTATCCGAAAGGTGACCTCAAAGACACCATAAGTGAATAAACGGCAAAGCAGGAGAGTGTGAACGGCTCTATTAATCAAAACAAGAAAATCATGAAAAAAGAAATAATAATAGCCGGTTTTGGCGGTCAGGGTGTGCTGTCAATGGGTAAGATCTTGGCTTATTCAGGACTTATGGACGACAAAGAGGTTACCTGGATGCCCGCATACGGTCCGGAGCAGCGCGGCGGAACAGCCAATGTTACTGTCATTGTGAGTGATGAGCGCATTTCGTCTCCTATCCTCAGCAAGTACGACGTTGCGATAGTGCTCAACCAGCCGTCGCTCGACAAGTTTGAGCCGAAGCTGAAAGAGGGTGGTATCCTTATCTACGACGGGTTCGGAATAATCAATCCTCCGCGTCGTAAGGACATCGAAGTTTACCGCATCGACGCCATGGACAAGGCTGCCGAGATGAAAAACTCCAAGGTCTTCAATATGATTGTGCTCGGCGGACTGCTTGAAGTCTGTCATATCGTCAGTGAGACAGGAGTGGAAAAGGCGCTTTACAAGACCTTGCCCGAACGTCACCACGGGCTTATCCCGCTGAATATGGAAGCGATAAAGGCAGGAAAGGAAATCATAAAAAAACAATAGTTGCAAAACGAAAATAAATGGCTGACTTCTGTAAAGGAGTCAGCCATTTTTATATTATATTATTTAATGCCTGCTTTGAGGCATGTCATAAAAAAAAGGACCGCCGGATAATATCCGTCGGTCATCTTTTTCTCTGTTTACTGTTGTAGCTAAATTATTTAACTGTGTCAGCAGCAACTGTGTCAGCAGCAGCGGTATCAACAGCAGCAGTATCTACGTTTGCAGTGTCTGCGCCTTCAGCCTGAGCTGTTTTGTTACCACAAGATGCGAATGAAATAGCTGCGATAGCTACGAACATTAAA
>CAJMQT010000020.1 GCA_905215655.1 uncultured bacterium
AACGTGCCGAAGGCACGTCCCTACGTGTTGGCTTACATTTAACCTGCATTATTCATAGGCGTTTCTACGTGGTTTATTCCGCGGTAACTTTTGTATCTGATACGCCTTCGTTATATCAATATTGTTTGTGTTTCACCCGCAACACAGATTTAGTGACGGATATCCGTTTCTCAACAAGTTCAAGGAGCTTTTACCCTTCTTCCCGCTGCACCCAAACAATCCGGTCTCCTCCCCTCGGGGAGGTTGGGAGGAGGCTGTTCTTTTTATTCTTCCTCCTCTTCCTCGTCGTATCCGAATTCTATATCTTTGCGGCGGCGTGCCCTGTTGGTCTGATTTTCCCCATTGGGATCTACCACAGAAATTGCGATCTGCATGACAGACTCACACTCGACATTAACAACAGTTATTTCAGGTCTTATATATTTTTTCATGTTTCTTATTTCTTATATTCACTTTATCACCTTTCTTCCGTTCTGAATCACGATACCTTTATAGTCACGACCGACGCGCTGTCCGGCGATGTTATACATAGGCGCGTTCTCGTCGACGACAGCAACATTGATACTGCCGATGGTTGTCGTGCCACCGTTGACCTTTATGCTGTAAGCGGGAGCATTAGAACCCTCCGGAGTGTCAACCAACAGATACGCTTTGTGGTCGCCAAGTTTGCCGCCGGCAGGTTTACGAAATCCCATCTTGCCATTCAGCAGACCGAGCGTTATCAATGTTTTGCCGGGGTTTGCCGCCTCGATGTCTGCCGCCATTGTTTCTGTCAAGACACCGCTCAGCTCGTTGCCGTCAATCTCGTCGCCCATAATATCTGACACTTCAAAGCTGAATGTGTCTGCTGAATTACCATTCACGATATAGCCGCGGTTTCTTTTGAGCACCTTTCCTGTAACCGGTGTCAGTTCTACGCTCGTCCCCTCAGCGTCAAGTGCCGCCGTGTAAGCTGTCACCCCGTCGGGAATAATTGCGTCGTAGTTCATGTAAATACTGTAAAAATCGGTGTCTTCTGCAATAAGTTGATAAGCAGTAGGCACTATATCGTCATTGACAGAGAGAGAAAAATACTTAATCGCTGCAGTTCCACGGAACCCGACGTAACCATCACTTAAAACTCTGAAAGTGGCTTCGTTCACCGTTTGAGAAGTCGTGGACAATAATTCTCCACTTATCAACACCGCATTTGTCGGTTTAAGAGTAGATGCAGTAGTGCCATTACAAGAGAAATTTACTTTAACGATGTCACCTCTTTTCAATTCAGGAATGATAAAACCAATATCCGTTCCCTTTATCAAAAGATTTTTTTTGCTGTATAAACAAAAACGGTCGTTTTCTTTACCAGCTTCTCCTATCGCCCCGTTAGGTCGTCCAAAGCAGAGACCTTTTACGTATTCCAATTCATTCCCGTTTGCAGAAAGAGTGATACCGTACAATCTGTCAGAAGCTTGATCCGCCGTAAAATATGGTTTATATTGAAAAAAAGTAGAAACACTTCCTTTCCATGTTTCTGCATCAGCCGTAAGATTTTCCACATCCGCATCACTGATTACCTGCTTGAAATTCCATGACAACTTAGGTGTTGAGACCTCAGAAACAGCCAAATCAATCGACTTTACATAAACTCCGAAAAGATAAACGCCACTGTTTCCGCTGCCTACATAAATTGTTGTCGGCTCGTCGAGTTCATATTTCACAGTACTTGCGGTTAATACTCCTTTGGCAGGAACAATCATACTATGAAGATTTTTCATGTTATGGGTCTCACCATAACTGATATTAAGAACTCTGTTTGTATTTGTCGATGTCGCTCCACAATAAACCATCGTAATCTCAGATGGTCCTGTCACATCAAAACTTATATAACGCGCATCAGCCTGTTCTACACCTCTCAAATTCAATCGTTTTGTAAAATTAACCTTTACGCCTTCGATATCAATAGATTTTTTATTCTCTTCTATTACGACGGTATTTCCAGATGTGGCATAAGCGGTCAGTCCGTCTTTTTCTGTATCTGTCGTGATTGTAGCTGTTTCCCAATCATTAAACGTCCAACTCTTGTCGAACTGTGCCCTTGCGCTTGTCGTCGCAAGTGCGAGAGCAATAAAAGTGTAAATTATTTTCTTCATTTTCGATTAATTTTTGGACAAAAAAGGGATGGCACAGCAGATTTGCGTCATTTGTGTCATCCTCGAATATTATAATGAAGGTGTGTCAAGATTTTGACACAACCTTCTGTCTTAATAAGTTATGCCCGGTATGAGGAGCTCTTATTATTTGATGTATTTCTTGCCGTTCTTGATATAAATGCCTGTTGCCGGAGTCTTTACTTCCATTCCGCATAGGTTGTATATCTTGCCGTCAGCCTTCTTTGAGGTCTCGATGGTTGAGATTCCGCTCGTTACGGGCAGCTCGGCATTAACTGCAATAGCGTAATAGTTAAGACCGTTTGTACCGGCACGGAAACCTACATAGCCGTCGCTGAGCACGGTGCAAGTAATCTCGTTGGGGTTGTTGATGTCTGACGATACGAGGTTGTCGGTGGTCGTGGCGTTGGTCAGCACAACGTCGCGAGCGTCTTCATTCGTTGCGGTTGAGAAGCGAACCTTTACAACGTCGTTACGTTTGAGGTCAGGAATAATAAAACCTACGTACTGTCCGTTGATACTCAGGCGCTTGCCATCGTCAAGGCGGAAACGGTTTGAATCCATCTTACCGTTGGGGCGTCCGAATTTAAGACCTTGTGTCCACTCTATTTCTGCTCCGTTTGCTTTCAGAACAACGCCGTAAAGATCGTTGACGGCGTCATTTGCCGTGATAGCGGGGAGATAGGTGTAACGAGTGTAAGGGTTCTCAGATGCGGGATCGGGATCGGTCTTTGACCAGTTTGTTGCGTCAGCCTCAATGTTTGCTTTGTCTGCTGCACTCATCTCTTTGGTAAAGTCCCATGTCTTGGGAGCTGTTGCAGGCTCGGGATTTGCGGGAGTGATGTACTTGACATAAACGCCGCAGATAGCAACGCCGCTATTACCGCTGCCCACGTAAATGGTGTTAGGCTTGTTCAACTCATACTTGATTGTAGTTGCAGATGCGTTGCCACCCGTCGGAACAACGATGTTGTGAAGGTTTGCTTCATCGTATTTGCTGCCATAGCTTACGTTAAGAACGCGCTTGTAAGCATCAGATGAAGAACCGTGATAATTGACGATTGTAATCTCACACGGACCGTCAACGGGGAAGCTGATGTGTCTTGCCGTTGCCGATGCGAGACCTTTCAGGTTGAGAGCCATTGTGTAATTAACCGTCGTTCCGTTTAATTCAACCGACTTTTTCTTTGCCTCTACCGCCGGAGCAGATGCGCTCGTAGCGTGAAGTGTAAGTCCGTCAACTGTGATGTCTGAGGTTACGCTTGCATTAGCCGTCCAGTTCTCGAATGTCCAGCTCTTGTCATACTGTGCGCTGGCGCTTAATGTTGCGAGCGATACAGCTAATAAAGTAAATAATTTTTTCATGATCCTTTTGGTTTTAAAGTTTATTGTATTTTTTGATTATTTCTTCTCTATGCTGAAATCAGCGAAGAGCAGTTGCTCGTCACGGAGCAGCGACTCGTTTTCGCGGTTCTTGCCGAGGTAGCGGTAAATGCCCCACTTCGGGCGAAGACCGATACATCCTGTACGCCACATGTCAAGGTCGTCGTTCTTGTAACTGAAAATCTCAGAACCGTTTTTCACGTTCTTGATGGTTACGGCATACTTGCCTTTTGCGCCGAAGGTTACGGTCTCTTCAACCTCGACCCACTTTCCGAGGAATGGCGCGAGGTCTGTTTCGGCAAGCGTGACGGAGCCGTCCGCGTTGCGGTTGTCATAGCGCAGGCGAAACACCTGCTGACCTTTGTTGCCTTTCGAATAGCAGGTGAAAGTCATAAGCGGCGCTCCCACTTCTGCCGTGTGCTGCTTGTTGTCAAGCCCTTTGAGTTGATGTATGTGCGTGAACTTTCTCGTTGTCTTCATTCCTGCGGGCAGTTTGAACTTCCAGCGCATTACCATCGTCTCGCCGTCTTGCGCCACCATGCTTGTGGGCGACTTTGAGTCGGTCTTTATTTCGTTACGCTGACGGTCGTTGATGTTCGTCTTGCCGCGGTCATCGTCGATGTTTGCGTGAATGTGGAACACGAAGACGGGCTTTCCAAGCTCCTTGTCCATCTGCTGGGTGATGTGCCGGAAGTGTTTCGTGGCATGAGTCCGCGATGAGTCCGGAGCCTCATGATTGTAGCCACATGCCCTTATCAGCTTATAGGTGGTATCGCTCTTGCCGTCGGCGATGAGCTTTCCGTCCTGACCGAAAGCTGTCGAAAGACTCGCCATCGAGAGCATTCCGGCAAACAATGTTTTAGTTATTTTCTTCATATTGATATTTGTTTCTATTGTTCCTGCTGTTTCTTTCCGCCTCGGGAACCGGTGTTTCTTACTTGCGGAGATACTTCTTTCCGTTCTTGATGTAAATGCCCGAGGCGTCGACATTACGTCTGCCGCCGTCCAATCCGTAAACGTCCGTCCGCTTGCCGGCATTATTTTCCGTCACGACCTGTTGCAGTCCTGACGGCTCGCCCTTTACGACGGAGAAGTCGGCGTAAAGCAACTGCTCGTCGCGCAGCTGGTCTTCCCATGTCCGGTCGTCGCCGATATAGCGGTAAATGCCCCACTTCGGACGCAGCCCGGTACTGCCCGTGCGCCACATGTCAAGGTTGCTGTTGCTGTAAGTGAAAAGCACCTTGCCGTCGCTTATCCGCTTTATGACGATGCGGTAAGTGCCTTCGACGCCGAAACGGGCAACCTCTTCCGCCTCGACCCACTCTTCGAGGAAGGGTGCAAGGTCTGTCTTTTTCAGCACAAAGACCTTCTGGTCGGCATCGCCGCGCGCCGTTCTGTCCTCAAAGTTCAGGCGCAGTTCCTGAGCGCTGCCGTTCGAATAGCAGGTAAGCGTCATCAGAGGGTGCCCCACATCGGCAGTTCCTTCCTTGTTGTCGATGCCTTTCAGCTGGTGGATATGCGAGAATTTCTTTGTCGTAAGCATGCCTGCGGGCAGCTTGAATTTCCACCGCATGGTGAGCGTCTCGCCCTCTTGCGCCACGAGTGACGCGGGCGATTTGGGACCCGTCTTTATCTCGTTTCGCTGCCGATCGGTGACGTTCGTCTTGCCGCGGTCGTCATCTATCTTCGCGTGGATGTGGAAGACAAAGACCGGTTTGCCCAATACGGCGTCCTGCTGTTGCGTGATATGCTGGAACGGAGCCGTCGAATGGTCGCGCGAGTTGTCGGGCACTTCCTCCTCGAAACCGCATGAACGGATGAGCGAGTAAGTGCCTGCCGAATTGCCGTCGGCAACGAGGAAGCCCGTTGTCTGTTGTGCCTGCGCGGCTATCGAGACAGATGCCGCAAGAGCAAATATCAGCTGTCGCATAATGAAGATTTATTTCAGATATTTTGTAACGAAGTCGACGGTCTTGAAGAAGATTTCCTCCATCTTGTCGGACGACTTGGAACTGAGGTTGTGGTCGTAATATTTGTAAGTGAGAAGGTCAACCACCGCACCTTTCTTTTTCAGCAAACGGGCGAACTCTTCGCTCTGGGAGCACTCAACGGTGACATCGCACGTGCCACAAACGAGCATTGCCGCGGGCGCGTTCTTCTTGGGAATGAGGTTGACGGGAGACGCGTCGTGGAGCACCTTGCTGTCTCTGTCGCAGAAGTAAGCGATGCGCTGCGGGTCTTTGGTCTTCATCGTTATGGCTGCCGTTTCGAGATTATAAATGCCTGAATAGCCGACAAAGAGTTTGGCGTTGCTGGTCATCGCGCCTACGGCAGCGAGGTGAGCGCCTGCCGATGTGCCGAGAAATCCGTAAACGTCGGGATTGACATTAAGCTCTTTTGCATGTTCGCGAACATAAGCAAGAGCGTCTTTGATGTCCTGAATTGAGACGTTTACGTCAGCTCCGGGCTGTGGCGCAAGCGTGTAAGAGACACGAATGCCGGTAATGCCCTTCTGCTTTGCAAGATACTGTGACAGCGAGCGTGACGAGCCGTTGTTGCCTCTTGCCCAGCCGCCGCCGTGGACATAGAGCATGAACGGTGCGGGAGCAGCGCTCTCGGCAAAGTCAACGCTGATGGTAAGGCTGTAATCCTTGTTTGTCTTGAATACGATGTCCTGCGTCCTTACGCCCTTATAATCTTTTCCGGAGAGGCGGTCGTTCTTATGTGTGTACGGCACAAAGACGTCGGGAATGGTGTTGACGTCGATAAAGCGGGCGTATTTCTTGGCGTAAAGCAGAGAGTATGAGCCGTCGGCTTCCTGCTTCATCTTCATTCCGTAGCGGTTGCTGATCTGCTTTTCCTGTGCCGATGCGGCAACGAAGAATAGCGACATGAGGAGCAAGAGACCGGCTCTTGTTCCGTTGGAGAGGATGTTTCCGATTTGTTTTGATATTGTTTTCATGATCTTTTTGTTTTATGTTAAAGTTTTATCTGTTATTTCTTTTATAAAAAGTACTTGGCTGAGGTGACCGCTCTGCCGGCGTATTATCGGAAGTCAGCGGACAAAAGCGTCCCGATTGGCAGCCGTTCTTATTTTCCAATACCGTAGAGCAGGGCGTAAATGGTCTTGGAATTTCCGTTGACCTCTACCCTCTCGGCGGCACGGAGATAATCTTTGTTTCCCGTATTCATCGCCGCCTCGCGCAGCACAACCATTCCGCGCTCAGTCTCGAAGGGCTTGATCTGCTTGTGTTGCCACGTCTGCGGGTTCAGATAGAAGGGTTGCAGAAAGTTCACTATGTCTGTCATGCCCGTTCCCTTGGCAGTCTTTTGTGTCCATAGATTTATGCCGAGAGGTCTTACCACGTGTGCCGTTTCAATGAGAGCGTCCAGCACGAAGGTTGAATAATGCAGCGAAAGAGTGCGTCGCAGTTCCTGCGGCAGCGAGCCGTCGGCAGCAATCTGGTCGTTGAGTTTGGCAATAATGCCGTTGTTCAGGGCGTTCTCCACATCGGCTTTCCGGTCGAGGTATGCCAGCAGCATGATATGGATTGCGTCGTACCAAAGCCCGTGATTGTTGACGGCTTTCGACTCTTTGCGTCCTTGTGTGCTGTTTTCCAGCCAATAACAGTAAGCCCCCACCCATGCTTTCAGCGTGTCTATATCTTTCTGAGTCCACTCTCCCGAGTCTTCGATGAGCTGCGACATAAGGATGGCACTTACGAAACGGCGCGAGTCGATAATGCCCGTTCCGCGCAGGTTGGTACGTCCCGGCACGATCTGCGAGTATGTCATGTTCGGGTTTATGCCTCTTTTCTCGTCGGTGAACCATGCCCGCATCTGTGCGGCACACGCCTTGGCGTAACGTTTTTCGCCCGTAACGTAATAGAGGATTGAGAGATAATCGACGCTCGAACCGACGTAGTTGCCCTGTTCGCGGTTGGCGTATTCATAAACTTCCGGATTGCGTTTGCCGTCGCGGCGCACGTAAGGCAGCCCGTCTTTCTTTGTAGAATCACTCCACCAATAGGGCGAGAGCGTGATGTAATCGCGCGGGTCGTTGCTCGGCGCGATGATTTTCTTGTCGGTTACGCTTACAGGTTTGTTTTTAAGATACTTTTCGGCATAAGCCGCCATGTCAGCGATGCGCTTTGCGGTAGCCTTGTCTCCGTTCCGGTAAGCCTGCCTGACGTTGTCGAGCAGCTGTTTGTTGATGGGCAGAGAGAGGTTCGGTTTCTGTGCCACTGCCGTCGTTCCCGCTCCGAAGAGGAGCATGAGGAGTGTGATAAATGTCGAGAGACGGTGGCACGGAACGTATGTCTTGTATGATGAAATATTGTTCATTGCGTTGTCGTTTACATGGATTTGTCAGTTACGTCAGTATTTCTGCGAAAGAAATATCCGGGAAGTGGCGACGGCACCTTTGACGGATGCCGCCGCCCCGGATTATAAATCAATTAGTAAGGATCAAGTTCTTATGAGAAGAAACAACCTCCGTTGATGTCGATGTTGGTACCTGTGAGGTAAGCCGACTCGTCAGATGCGAGGTATGCAACGAGGTCAGCAACGTCCTCTGCCGTACCTTCGCGGCGCAGCGGATAGTTCTGTTTCATGCGCTCACGGTTCTCGGGAGTGTTGAAACGGTCGTGGAATGATGTAGCGATGGTGCCGGGGCAGATGGCGTTGCAACGTATTCCCTGCGGTCCGAGCTCCTTTGCCATGGCGCGTGTGAAGGTCATCACGGCGCCTTTTGCCGTTGCATACATCGACGCTCCGTTACCACCGCCGTCGCGACCGGCAAGAGAAGAGAAGTTAACGATCGACGCACCGCTGCCCATGTAAGGCACCGTCTCGCGTGTTGCGAGGAATACCGAGCGCATGTTGACGTCCATCAGGAGGTCATACCATGCCTCGTCCTGCTCCGTAATCTTCTTTCTGCCGCAGATGCCGCCTACCACGTTGACAAGAATGTCTATCTTCTCGCCGAATGCCTTGACGGTCTCGGCAACGAGGTTTTTCACGTCTGCCGCCTTGGTCATGTCTCCCTTGACGATTATTGCTTCGCCGCCTACGTTATGGATGAGATCCAGCGTTGTCTTGGCGTCTTCTTCATTGTTGAAGTAGTTGACACAAACTTTCGCGCCTTCTTTTGCGAGTCTTACTGATACTGCGCGTCCCAAATCTCTTGAACCACCTGTAACGATGGCTACTTTTCCTGTGAATTTCATATCTTTAATTAATATTTTTTGGTTTGTAATGATTTAAATTGTCTTATCTGTTTTACGCCTTTGCCGACGGACGGGCTTACCGTCACGACGGCAGAGGACTTAATCTATCTGCTTGATCTCGCCAACAGTCAGGAACACCGACAGCCATGAGAGGGGCACGAGGGCGCCGAGCAAGCTGAAAAGGAGTATCCAGTCGGTGATATAGCCCGAGAAGAGGATTGCCAGAATTGTGCCGAGCACGGCAGAGGCGCCGCCCAATCCTGCCAGCGAACCCACCGACTTGCCTTTGTGAAGGTCGCTCGGAATGGTCTGAAGGTTGGTCATGAAGAACTGGAAACCTCCCAAAACGAACGCCATAAAGATGACGGCAAGTACTGCCGAGGATGACATTATCGCGGCGATAATCGAAGGAATGATTATCAGTCCGCCGACTATAATCGCCGCCTTGCGGGCGTAATTGACCGTCTTGCCGCGGTTGATGAGCCATCCGGAGTACCATCCGCCGGCTATGCTGCCCAGCGCAGCGCCTGCGTAAGGCACCCATGCGGAGAATGCCACCTCCTTGATATTAAGCCCGAAGACGTCGGTAAGATACAGCGGAAGGAACGTTACGAACATCCACCAGATGGGGTCGAGGAAGAAACGACCGAGTATTACCGACCAGTTTTTCTTCTCTTTAAGCAGCTGTCCCCAGCTCTTGCCCTTGTCTTCGACAACGGGTTGCACGCAGACGGGTCGGCCGTTTATGATGTAGTCTCTCTCTTCCTTCGTGATCCACGGGTGCTCCTCGGGGCCTTTCTTGTTGATGACGAGCCACGGGATGAGCCACAGCAAGCCTAACGAACCAACGATGACGAACGTTATCTTCCAGCCGAAGGCGATGAAAAGCATAAGGATCACCACGGGGGCGAGCACCGAACCGATAGACGCTGCGGCGCCGAACAAGCCCTGTGCCAAGGCGCGCTCCTTCTGCGGGAACCACTCGGCGTTGCTCTTTGTCGTGCCGGGCCAAGGTCCTGCCTCACCCAATCCGAGCATCATACGGAAGAAGGTGAGCGACATCATGCCGCGCGAGAGCGACGCAAGGGCGTCGGCAAGTCCCCAGATAAGCACGCTGCCGAAAAATCCTTTGCGGCATCCCACCTTGTCATAAAGCCTTCCCGACACGAGCTGGCTTATGCCGTAAGCAATCATAAAGAAGATTGTTATCGTGCCGAGAATATCCTTTGCCTTCTTCGACGCGTCGGCGTCGGTACGGTCGACGAGCCCGAGGTCGATTGAAATTCCTTCACGGTTGGTGACATACACGTCGCCGTCCTTCTCCTTGATTGTCACCGACGAGGCGTCAACTTCCTGCACATCGCCCTTCGAGTCGGTAAGTACGTAGACGTCGCCACGCTTCTGTGCGTAGTTGCCGGTCGTGCCGACTGCGTTTCCATCGCCCGTAAGGCGGTAGTCGATGTTTGCCAGCCACATGTAGTTGAGCGTGCCTCGGTCAAGATAATTGATGATGGTTATAAGCATAATCAGCCCGATTATGTACCATCTCAGTCCTTTTATCTTCATAGAATGTTTGATTTATAATTCATGAACAAGTGTTTCCGGCGTCCGCATCGGTAAGCGGACTAACGCGCATTAAATGCCGAGGAAGTCGGCTCTGACGGGGCTGAACGTATCGATAAGCACCCCTGCTTCGAGACATACGCAGCCGTGCGGCTCGTCGGGCGCCACATAATATCCGTCGCCTGCAACGAGGATGCGCTTCTCATCACCTATGGTAAGCTCGAACTTGCCGCTCGCCACGTAGGTAGCCTGACTGTGATAGTGCTCGTGAACGGTGCCTACGGCGCCTTTCTCAAAATCTACCTTTACCATCATCAACTGTCCGTCGTAGCCCATTATCTGGCGACGAATGCCGGGTCCGGGGTTCTGCCATTCCATTTCCGCACCGATTTGAAATCTCTTGCTAACTGTTTTCATTTTGTTGTTATTTAAGTTTTGTTTTTCGTTAATTTTCCGTTTGCTTTCCAAAAGGCGGTCTTTTACCTTCCAAAAGGCTGCCTTTCAGCGTGTAAAAGGCGGTCTTTTGCAGCCTGAAAGACCGCCTTTTGCAATGTATTGGTTTACAGAGTGTTACACAGCCCGTTCACTGTCGTTCCGCAAAGGGGCGTTTCTGCTCCGTCTATTTCAGCTTGTACGTGTCTTTCGACGCGTCCTTATGGTCGACGGTAAAGGTCAGGACGGAGTCGCCATAGACAACCTCCACGACCGTACTGTCGGCGTCGTCACGGACAATCTTCACGTCTTTGCAGCGCGATTTCAGCTCTTTCGACGTCTCTCTGAGCACGTCATAATATCCGTGGGTCTCGATCACGGTGACAAAGGTGTGGTTCTTTGCCGCCGGTTCCCTTACGAGGAACGCCGTAGAGGGACGCAGGTTGAAATCGGGGTCGTTAGCTCCGAGGCGCAGCATGTATAGCTCTGACGCAGCTGACGTCACCGTGTTGAGGGTGTAGAAACGGGTGTCGTTGAAGAATGTGAACTGCGACATGCCGCTCTTGTCGTTCGTGCCCCACGCCTCTTTCCAGAGATATTGATAGCCGTTCTTCTTTCCGAAAGCCGTCATCGTGTCCGTTGCCTTGGTATAAGCGAAGTTGGTCGACACCTCATGTCCGTTGAACCACATCGGGTAATCGTACTTGTGCTCCTGCTCCGAACGGACGTTAAGCACGTCGATGATAAGCGGGAAGTCTGTTGCCGGCGTCGTAAGATATGCCACCGTGCGCTTCATCTCCACGCCGGGATAAGCCGTCGTGTCGCGTCCCGTCATCCATTGCATGTCGTTACGACCGAAGTTGGTGTACTCCATGTCGGCGTGGTGCTTCTCGCCCTCAGCCGTCTTGCCGTTGTAGTGCGAGCGTTCGTCCACGACGAGGGTGTTGTGGGCTATCGTCTGCTTGGCGAAACGGGTGTTCTCCTTCGTGTAATGACCGTTGTATTTTGCCTCGATGTTGAGGAAACGTGCTGATCCGTAGTCGGTCAGGATTTCGTGTCCGTTGTCGTAATAGGCAAGGGTCAGTTTGTCGAAATGGCCGTGTCCCATGCCTTGCGACGTTGCTTTCAGCGTGACGGCGCTGTTGAGCGCGGTGTCGGTGGAGCGTATTATGCCGAACGCTCCTTTGTCGCCGAGGCGTCCGTCGGACAGGCTGACGCTTCTGTATTTTATCTCGGGAGCACCCTGAGCGGAACGGTCGCGCGCCAGCTCATAGCCTCCGATGATGGGAAGGAGCTCTTTCTGGTATCTCGCCGACACTCCGAGCAGCTGTTTGTCATCAGGGTATGCGTGGTAAAGGATGTTTGCCGCATAGACAAGCTCTTGTGCGGACAGTCCTTTCTGCAAGGCGTCGTTGAAGTGCATGAACTCTCCCTCATAGCTCATCTGCACCAATGCGTCGGCAGCTTTCTTCAATATGCTGTCACGATACTCGAAGATTTTCAGCTCGGGTTTGTTATGCTGGATGCACTGGGCGAACATGACGAACGGCCAAATGGCGTAACGCTCGTAGTAAGCGCCCTCGGCATAGTATCCGTCGGGCGAGAAGAGCCAGTCCATCTGGCGGATGAAACCGCCGTTCTTGCCTGTCTCGTCAGAGCCGTAAAGTGCCTTTCTTACCAGCGTCTCGTTGTTCATAGCCATACCAGCCATGCCCACCGCCGCCGTTGCCCACGTGGCGTGGTTATGCATGTGGTTGAACATTTCATGGTTCTTACGTTGCCCTTCACAGCCGTTCATGATGAAATCAGCCATGTTTTCGAGCAGGTTTTTCTCGATGAAACGTCGCTGGTCTTTTGACAGCGTGTTGTAAATGCAGTCGTAAGCAACCGATGTGTGAACCAGCCATACGCTCTCGTTCAATGTCTGCCAGAAGAGGCGACCGCGCAGCGCCGACAGGGTGAGCGGATGCAATCCCCAGCCGGGGTACTTCTTGGCGTAGTCGGTCAGCATGTCGGCAACGAACTTGGCATAGCGCTTGTCGCCCGTGTACTGATAGGCAAGTCCGCAATGAAACATTGCGTAATAGTTGGTCTTATGCTGTTCATGGGCGACGCTGCCACCGCCTCCGGCGGGCGCCGGCACGTTGATACCTTCGCGCAGCGCCTGCTCGGCGTCGGCTATCAGGCGGTCGACGGTAGCGTCAAACGCCTTCACCTGTCCGCGTGCCTGCTTCAAGGTGTTCATCTCGCTCGCGTCAACGAGCAGCGACGGATGTGTCTGGGCATTGGCAGCGGCTGTGAAAGACAGCATGGCGAAGACCGATACGGACAGGACGACGCCCTGTTTTGCAAGATAACGGTGCATAAACCGTCCTAAACGGCTTACCGGCAATATGGTTCTTGTGTTCATTTCTTAGCTCGTTTTATTCATGTTTGTTGTCATACATCTTCACCATGTCGGTGGATGAAATCACTTTTCCCGAATTCTTGAAAGTACAACCGTGGATGGCTATCTTCTCCCAAGAGGTCTCGTCAAGTCTTACCGTCGCACCGCCGCGACCCGAGTTGATGAAATTGCAACCTGCGATGTCGAGATGTTGCGGACCGATAAGCCTCATCACGCTGCCGCGCTGACGGTTGCAGCAGTCGTCAAAGGTGCAGCCGCTTATCGTGACATACGGTCCTGCCGTGCTCTCGTCGCTGCCGCCGCGGTAGATATTGACGGGCAGTCCGAGGAAACGATGGAAGGTGCAGTTCTCGATGATGATGTCTTCGGCGTTGTAACGTCCCTTGTCGTCGCGCTCCGCAGAGAAGTCGATGCCGTTGCCGGCGTTGTCGAAGAACCGGCAGTTGCGTACAATCACGCTCTCTGCAAAGGTCGACTTGGTGCCTTTGACGGCGCAGAAACCGCTCTCTCCGAAGTTGCGGAACACGCAGTTTTCCACTTTCAGATTATACGGATTGACAACATACGTTGCCGTGGAAATACCTGCCGAGGCAAGACGTTTGCCGGGTTCAAGGCGTCCGTCGATGACCACGCCGCTGATTTCGAGGCTGCCTCCGTCGGCAATGGTTATGAAGTTTTCCGAAGACTCGCCGGCATAACGTATCACGGGAGAGCCTTCTCCTCTTATTACAAGGGGCTTGTCGACTATTATCGAACCTGTAAGGACATATTCTTTTTCGGCCAGACGGATGATGCTTCCTGCGGGAGCGTTAGCCACGGCGCCGGCTATATCGGCACGACAATTAAATTCAAGTGCGTCTTTCAGCTCGGCTTTGCCTGCGTTCAGGGCGTCGTACCATGCGGCACCGCGGTCTTTATACATCTCTTTTTCCGTGGGAATTTTGGGCAAAGCGACCTTTCCGTTCTTGAAACCGTCGGCTACATAGTCTTTTGCAAGACTTACGACGTTGTTCTGAGCCTTGTATCCTGATTTTTCATCAATCATCAGGAAAGGTTCTGAAACGTTCTTGTTAAGAATTTTATTGTCGGCAAAGAGGATGTCGACAGGTGCCTCCGTGCGCTCGGCGTCGTTGCCGGTGCCAAGTTCGAGGTTGCTGCAATTAATATAGGTGTTGCCCTTTATCGTGACATTATTTGCCTTTACGTAGCGGCTGGGCAGCGAGTTGGGCACGCCGTTCATTACCGCGAGGGTTGAGAAGAAACGTTCTCCCGCAAGTTCATAGAAGACGTTGTTGAGCACACGATGTCCTTCGTCGACGATGCGCACGCCACCGGTGTTGCGCTTGCCGTGACCGATGAATAAGTTGTTTTCAACGAGATTGCGCTTGCCGTGGCGCAAAGCGACAACGCCTTCGCAATCCAAGATTACGTTACGGCGAACGATATTGTCGCATGATTTCACCGAGATTATTTCCACTTCGCCGGAGCAACGGTCGAACAAGTTGTCCTCCACGATGGTGTTGGAAGAGGAATATGACTGGTGTGAAGTTCCTATTCTCATTGTCTCTGCGCCGTTGGAGCCGTAGACACCGCGCGGTCCGAAGTAGTTGTGATCGATGCGGTGGAAGTTTTCAAGACAGCCTTCGCCGTTGAGGTTCACAAGAAGTGTCACGCCGAGATTGAGCTTACCGACCAAAGAGCAGTGGTCAACGCGGTTGTAACGGCCGGACAGCACGATGTAACTCTTCGGCTCGTCTCTTTTTGCCACGTTGCAACTGTTGAACACACAGTCGGTTATACGACAATGGTTTGCATACTTGCTGCCGACGGCAAACTCAACGACTCCGCGTCTTACAGGCTCCACCTTGTCAAACAGGAAGCCTCTCATCTCCACGTATTCGCCGGAGAGTTGCAGCGCACTTTTACCGGTGATGACCACCTTGCCCGGTGTAACAGCCTCGATAACGACGGGCTGCTTTTCAGCGCCTTGTCCGTTCCATTTCAACATTACGTCCGTATATGTGCCGTCTTTCACCTGAATGCGGTCACCGGGCTTTGCCGTTTTAAGGGCAGACGCCACTTCATTAAGAGCCACCTGACGGGTCTCTGCGAAAGATATTGCGGGCAGCAGGAGCGCTGCCGGCAATATCAAAAGATTAAATATATTGTGACTTATTTTCATTTCGTTCGTTTAGTCGGTTTCGTCTGATTAGTGCTTATAGTCGTGTTTCATCCAATACATGTCGAATTTGATGCTGCTTGACGACGGTGCGTTGGTGTTATTATACAACTTATAATTAATGTGCTTGATGTGGAGCAGACCAACGCGCTTGATGTTCTTTGACTTATTGCTTGAATCAAGACCAAGATGGTTATGATAGAACACAAGGATGTAAGCGTCGATATCTGCCTCCGTCTCCTTGCCCGTTGTGAATACGCCTTTTGCAAAGACGCTTTCGTTAACCGAGTTGGCAAGCGAAGAAATGCTGATACCGCGACAGGTCATTGCCTCTTCGTCAATCGGGAATGTGTTTTCGTCGATGCGTTCGATCTTGCCGGCCTTCTCTTCGTCAATCAAAGCCTTATGGTCTGCTTTGCTCGGATCCAGCCACAAGTAGGTCATTACCGGCGTTCCGTAGCAGTTGCCGTTGGCTCCCGTCACACGATAATCGTTAGCCGAGTTGTTGAAGAAGTAGAAGTTCTTGAGCTGAGATGCAGAACCTGCGGGGCTGTTTATTTGCAGACGACCTGCCGATGTGCCTGAGAAGAAGAAGTAAGGATTAACCGAATTATAGTCAGCCTCACTTACCTTCGGTTTCTGGTTGGCGCTACACGTGTTTGCCTGATTGGCGTATGACACGGGGTCTACCTGATCGCGCCACATTGAATTGTGGTAAGCGACGCCGGTTTCGGGCGAGAAGAATGATACCATGTCTTCCACGTCACGACCTTGTCCGTAAAGGGTTCTGTCCTTCCAGAAGTAAACGAAGGGCACCTTAACAACGAGGTTATCGGTCAAGAGTGCGGTCTCGACACCGTCGAAGTAGACGATCTGTAATGTGCGGACATTGTCTCCATCGACGTAAGCGTCGGATGTGGGCACGGTGAAGCGCAGCTCTGTCTCTGTCTGAGAAGATATCTGGCAGTCTATTCCGCCAACGAGCACTTTGTCAATCTTATTAAGATATGTTCCGTTCAGCGTGATAACATCGCCCACGCTGACTGCCGGGAACGTGGTTGTGGTAACCACCGGCTGGTAGCGCAGCACTTTTACTGTGGGCAGAGCGCTTGCCGACGTCGTGACATCCTGCTGTCCGTTGAAGTAGCGGAAGGTGATGTGCGCGTTGTCTTTCTCTACATAAGGCACTTTCACGACAATCTCGTTTTCGTTCTGGCTGATGATTTCTGCCTCATGCTCAACGCTGAGTCCGTCTGCCGTAAACAGCACGGCGGAGATTACATTCATGTGAGAACCGCGGATAAGGAGCTTGTTTCCCATCTCCATTTCAGCAGGAACGCTCTCGGATATGATTGTCGGCTCGGGATACTCTACCGTGAAATCATTTTCAGAAGAGCCTTCGCCTTTGGCGTTCGTGAGTACTATCTTTCCGCTGACGGCGCCGTTCGGCACGCGGATACGTATCTTGGCGTTGGATATTCTCTGAGTGATCTCTGCCTCGATATCTCCGATTTTGGCGGTTACCACGTCGTTAAGGCGCTCTCCTTCAATATCTACTTCGGTGCCGATGCTACCTTGCTGAGGTGAGAAAGCCTCGACAACCGGCACTCCCTCTATATGTTCGTTTACTGACAGGTCGTCGCATGCCACAAAGGTTGCTATCGTCAGCAAGTATAAAAGTCTTAATATATTCCGTTTCATAGGGCTATTTTATTCACTGTTAATAATTTTTGAACGAAGAATTAATCATTTCCGGTCTTCTTGTCTTTGGCTTGAAGACCATTCGGTCATCAACTCTCCTTTCTTTATTTTTCTTCGTTTAATATCCCGCGTTTTGTGCGGCGTCAGGATTGATGTTAAGCACGCTGATTGGAACAGGCAGCATTGTCTGCCATGTTTCTATCGGATGAACGGTGTAGCTGTAACCCGAATAGAAGCTTTCGCTTGCGAAATAGTTGTTGATTGTGGTAACGGCGTTGCCCCATCTCATAAGGTCGAACCAGCGTTGGTTTTCGAGTGCGAGTTCCAGGCGGCGCTCCTTGCGTACAGCCTCACGGAAATCGTAAGTGTTGTTGACGTCTGCCATTGCATAAGGAGCTACTCCGGCACGCTCACGGATCATATTAAGATATTTGAGGGCGTCCTGAGACGGACCGTCGATTTCATTGCTCAGCTCGGCGTAGAGGAGTGCGATGTCGCCCACGCGGAACACGGGCCAGTCGCTCTCGCCGTCGAGATTGGTGAGCACGGGGTTGGTGTATTTCTTGCAATATGTAGCCTCAACCACCGCTCCTGTCTGTTGGTTGACATAGCTCTGGGCGATGTTTGTGTTCAGACGGATGTCGTCTCCTTCGTTGATATACGCCGCGATGAGGTTGTCGCTCGGGCGGTTGTAGTTGTAAGCAACTCCCACAATGACGTTCGCTCCGTTGTTGATCGGTGCGAAATAGTTGCCGAAGGGTGAACCGAGACCTACGTTGCCGGAGAGATAGCGCACTGCAAATATGATTTCTTTGTTCATCTCGTTGTCGATGCTGAAAATCTTATCGTAGGGCACGAGGTCTGCCGCTGTCTGCGGATTGCCCACATTGTCGCTTTCAAGAATTTCTTTACAGAGGCTGCGTGCACGGGCGTATTTCTCGTCACCGACCTTGTAATGCGTTGCGTAAACCTTTGCGAGGAGTGCTTTTGCGGCGTTGATGTCGGCACGACCGAGGTCAGCGTCGGGCATTCTTTGCGGCAACATGTTGTCGTTGATGATTGTTTCGAGTTCCGTTTCGATGAATGCGTAAACCTCTTCGACGGTAGAACGTTGCATGTTTCGTGCCACGTCAGACGGTGTCTTGGATTTAACTATGAACAATGGACCCCAAATTCTTACGAGGTTGAAATACTGCAACGAGCGCAGGAACATCGCCTCGCCCTTGTAACGGGCGCGCAGGGTTTCGTCGCTGACAGCATTTTCATAAGAGATAACGTTGTTGCAGCGTGCTATCGTGGCGTAAGCCGCCTCCCAATAGCCCGTCATCCAGTCATGTTCCGAACCGACGGTGTTCTGGTCGAGCTGCTCAACGAGCTTGGTGGTGTTTGAAGATGAGTTGTTCAGGTGCATGCGTGAATTGTCTGAACGCAGTTCCGTCATAGCCCACTCATACTCCATTACGCTGTGAAGACCGTTGTAACAGCCCAGAAGCAGGTTGTTGACCGACTCGGCGTCTTTAACATATTCGTCTGCCGCAACCTCTGAATAAGGATATTTGTCAAGGTCACACGATGCCAGAGCGATGGCGCACAGCCCGAAAGCGAGTCCTCGGCTCATGGTCTTGAATATATTTTTTTTCATACGTTTTAATTATTATCGGAAGTCTTGTTCCGTTCTTTTTTGTAAAAAGATTGAACTCGGATGTTCCGTATGTTTTACTTATTCTTTGATTAGAAGTTGATGTCAAAACCTGCCGAGATTGTCGAGGTGAGCGGGAAACCGCCTCTCTGATAACCTGAGATCATCGAGTTTGTATAAGCTCCGGTGGTCATTCTCGACTCGGGGTTTATGCCTTTGTAGTCGTCGCTCCATATATAAAGGAGGTTCGTGCCTGTAAGATAGAAACGGAGAGAATTGATCTTCCATTTGTTGGTAACCTTCTTAGGCAGGGTGTAACCCACCGTCAGGTTGCGCAGGCAGGCGTATGACGCGTCTTCGAGCGGATAGTCGGTAAGGCAGATGTTGTATCCGTAATTTTCATAAGGCACCTTTCCGTTTCCGGGATGTTCCGGACTGATCCAGCGTCCTTCGATATAAGCCTTGTTATAGCGCTTTGTCTCGTTGTAGTAAACGTCGCCGTTGTAGACCGTCACACCCTGAACGCCCTGAATAAGGAACGAGATGTCGAAGTCTTTGATCTTGAACGTATTGGTCAGACCCCATGTAAAGTCGGGATACGGATTGCCGAGGGGCACGCGGTCGTTAGCCGTAAGCGAGCCGTTTTGATCGGTATCGACGATGCGGAGACCGCCGGGAACGTCTTGTGAGAAGTGCGGATTGGCGTCGATCTCTTCCTGAGACTTCCATACTCCCATGGTCTTATATCCGTAATATTGGATAAGCGGGTCGCCGACGCGTGCGATGTAGCATTCGTTGCGTTCGCCCTGTGTGATGACTTCTTTCTCTCCACCGATTTCAAGAAGTTTGTTGCGCGACATGGAGAAGTTGAAACTTGTTTCCCATGTGAAGTTGCGCTTAACGATATTACGTGAGTCGATCTGCAATTCGAGACCCTTGTTGCTAACCTTTCCGATGTTGTTCCAGAAGCTGGTGAAGCCGGTGAACGACTGTGTGGGCTGTTCAAAAAGGAGGGCGCGTGTCACGGAATAGTAAGCGTCGAGCGAGATGTTTACACGGTTGTTCCAGAGTCCGAGGTCAAGACCGAAGTTCCACTCGTCTGTCTTTTCCCATGTGATATCGCTGTTTGCCTGTGTCGATGAGGTGTTTGCCGAACCGTTGACGAGGTTGCCGTTGCCGGCGCCTGTCACATAGTTGGCACCGCTGAGCACTTCGAGAGCTGCGTCGTAGGTGATGCGGTTGTTACCGGTCTGTCCGTAAGATGCACGAAGTTTAAGATTGCTTATCACGTCGACATTCTTCATGAAGGGCTCTTCGCTGACACGCCATCCCAATGATACAGACGGGAACCAAGCGTTGCGGTTGCCTTTTGAGAAGAGTGAGGAGCGGTCGAGACGCAGCGAAGCGCTGACCAGATAACGGTTGAGCAGACTGTAATTGACACGTCCGAGGTAAGACTCGAGCACGACATCGGGATAGCGGAACGTACCTGTTCCGTCGGTATTTCCGTTGCCTTTCTTTGCAAGGTTGTAGATTGTTGCGGCGTTGAGGGTATGGATATCGTCCGTTGCGAAGCCCGTTGCCGACATTGCGACGCGCTGGTTGCGGGTCAGTTCGGCTGTGTAACCGAGCAGGGCGTCGATTGTATGTTCCTTGTTCTTGCCGAAATCAAGATGATAGGTCAGCGTGTTTTCGCTAAGCATGTCTACGTAAAGCTGGCTGAAATATGTAGCCTGACTTGCCTCGCCGTCCTTTGTCGCATTCTTGTTTCCATAGTAATACTGCGGGCGGAAGCGCACGTTGACACCGTTAGAAGTCTTGAACTGCAAGCCTTTGCATATATCCACGGTGAAATAGATACTTCCCATTCCTTGGAAGTTCTCGCTCCAGCGTGTGGTGTTAGCCATGACGCTTGCGGGGTTGTTGTTAGCCGAGCTGAACGGGCTTGTTGTCTCGATGGTCGGTTCTCCGTTGTCATCAAGCGGACCTGTCGGCGTCTGGATGTTATTAAAGTGACTTCCGCGTGCAAATCCGCTGTAACCTGTCAGCTCCGTGGTAAAGTCGTTATGGCGTACCGGGAGGAAAGACGGCGTGCGGTAGAAGTCGATGAAGTTGTTCTTCGGACGTGTCGATTTCTGGTAAATTCCTGAAAGGTTTACGCCCATTGCAATCTTGTTTGAGAGCTTGGTATCGAGTTTAGAGCGGAATGTGAACTTGTCATATTCGTTGTCTTTCATTATACCCTCATCCTTTGTGTAAGCGGCTGAGACGAAGTAGCGGGTATCTTTCTTGCCACCTGACACATTGAACTGAACGTTTGTTATTGCCGCGATGTCGTTAAGTCCTTCTTTCTGCCAGTCGGTGGTTCCGAGCACGGATTCGAGATAAGCGGCGCTTCGAGCCTGTGCCATCACCTCGCGACCGCCCAGCTCATATTCCTTCTGCATGAGGTTGCACCACTCTGTCGAGGTCATCATGTCATGCAGTTCGTAGGCGTACTTGATACCGCCGTAGAATTTGAAAGAGTATTTGGGCTTGTCGGCGGTACCGCTTTTCGTGGTAATCATAATCACGCCGTTTGCCGCGCGCGAACCGTAGATGGCGGCAGACGCGGCGTCTTTCAGTATTTCGATTGACTTGATGTCCGAGGCATTAACGTAAGAGAGTCCGCCGTCAACGGGGAAACCGTCGATGATTACGAGCGGCTCGCTCTCTGCCGAGATAGAACCCGTGCCACGCACGCGGAGCGACGGTGCCACACCGACCTCTGACGTCACATTATTAATATTAAGACCGGGCATTGCTCCTTGCAGCGCCTGAGTGACGTCGCTGTTGGTCGCATTGATCAGCTTGTCGCCGTCGAGTTTGGCGATGGAGCCGGTAAGGTGTGACTTAGCCTGCGTTCCGTAACCAATCACGACTGTCTCTTCAAGCATCTTTGTGTCTTCCGTCAGCACGACGTTGATGGTCTGCTGGTCGCCCACAACCACCGCTTTGTCGCTGTAACCAACGTAAGTAAACACAAGGATTGATTTCTTACTCGGAACATTGATTGTAAAGTTACCGTCAAGATCGGTAATTGTACCGGTCGACGACTTTGCATCCTTTACATAGACCGTGGCTCCGATAAGCGGCTCCTTACCGTCTGTCACCGTTCCTTTCACCACACGTTGTGCGCCGGCGCTGACCGCAAATACAGTCAGGACAAGAACCAGCGCAAGGTGCCTTAGGTTTATCAGTTGTTTCATAAAATTAAGTATGTGTTTTTGATTATGTTCGGTACAAATATAACGCGATTAAATTGGTTTACCAATAACTTGGTTAACCAGTTGTCAGAATTTAACCTTTTTACTTGTTCGTTTACATTTGTTTACAAATCTACTACCTTATTATATAATATTAGCTCAAAATTAATTAAATGGAATACCAAAAGAAAAAAAGAAGGAGCCCCCACCCTGCCTCCCCGAGGGGAGGAGACCCGCAAGACAAGCAACAGCCCCCATCCTGCCTCCCCGAGGGGAGGAGACCGGATTGATTGAGTGCAGCGGGATGTATAGTTAAATATCCTTGAATTTATTGGAAAACGGAAAATCAGGACATCAGATAAAAGAACCAAAGTAGGGACGTGCTTTTGGCACGTTTTACCCTTTATTGTCAGATTGTCAATGCGTTACATAATTTAACGTGCCAAAGGCACGTCCCTACTTTTGGATTTTTCAGTTCATTCTGTTAAGAAACAGGGATGCGGTAAACTTTAACCTGCATTATTCATAGGCTTTCGTTACGAGAGTTCCAAATGTCTGTGCG
>CAJMQT010000021.1 GCA_905215655.1 uncultured bacterium
TTTTGTGGGGTAATCGGGCCAGATGTCTTCAATACTTTCGTAGACATCGCCCTCATCTTCTATTTCCTGCAAATTTTCCAACACTTCGAGAGGCGCGCCGGAACGTATGGCATAATCTATAAGTTCGTCTTTTGTTGCGGGCCACGGCGCATCTTCCAATTTTGAAGCCAATTCAAGTGTCCAATACATAATTGTAGATCTTTTGTTTTATTAAGTCAGCGCAAAAGTAATATAATTTTTCTTATTTGCAAGATTTCTTCCATATTTTTTCTCTTACGCCGTCAATAAAGTTGAGTTTGCGCGCCAGCACGAAGAGATAGTCTGACAGACGGTTCATGTATTGCAGTACTTCGGGGTCGAGTTCGGTCTGCTCTGCGAGTCTGAATATGCGTCGTTCGGCACGGCGGCAGACGGTACGGCAGACGTGAGCTAACGCCGCCTCTTGCGAGCCTCCGGGCAGCAGGAATGATTTTAGCGGCGGTATGTTCTCGTTGATGGCGTCGATTTCTTCTTCGAGGGCAAGCACTTCGTCGGGATCGAGGGTGTATGATGGCGCGAGCTGTGTCTGTGTCTTGTCGGTGGCAAGGTATGAGCAGACGGTGAAGAGGTTTTGTTGTGTACGGTAAATAAGGCGTCGGTCGTCGCCATCTTTCATGAATGAAGCGAGCAGTCCGAGCTGTGCGCTCAGTTCGTCAACGGTTCCGTAAGCCTCGATACGCGGGTTGGTCTTGCTTACTTTCACTCCACCGACGAGTCCGGTCATGCCTTTGTCGCCCGACTTTGTATATACTTTCGAGATTTTCATAGTTCTGTCCGGTTAAAAGTTTATTATGTAATTTTGTTTGAAATGTTTGTCGTCGAAGAATATCAGCCCGCAGTAGTACAGGTCGAAGGTCACCACATGTGGTCGTGCGGCAAGCGTACGGGTCCACAGCCGGCGCGCCGTAGCGTCTTCGTGTATGCCTTGCAGCATTATGACGGTGCCGTGACGGGCAATAGAGCACGCTGTATCAAAGATTTGTTCCAAGTTGTCTTGCGGCACGATACGTATCAGTTTGGCTGCATCATCATTGCCTGTCGGCAGTTTGATGGGCGTCTGCGTGTCTGCCGCTGTCACTTCGAGGTATTTTGCACGTCTGCATCCCGCCTTCATGTATTCACCGGATATGCGGCAATCGGCATATATGTTAACCATCACCTGCGGCTGCACGTGGTTGGCAAGTCGGAGACAGAGTTCGCAAAGTTTGCGGTCGATGACGCCGACGTCAGGATATTTACGGCGCAGGGTGTCGTAGGCGTAATAGCTCCAATGCTCGTTTATGACGTAGCGGACGATGCGGTATGCCCATGGCGACTGCACTCCGAAGCCGCGACAATGCCTTATGCGCCTGAGCCATATCCACGTTCTCCTTATTCTTTGCATACTCTTTTTAACCATTTGGTTTCGCGTGTTTTTCCGGTTTTCATGGTTTTGCGCTGTCGGTAATTATGCCCCTGCCGATTGCAAATTTACAATTATTTTCAGAAAAACCAAGAAAAAGCATATATTTTTCGGGCTTTATGTTACAAAGAATTAAAAGGAATGTATTGAGAATTAAGGAGTGCAGAAGTGAAGAAGTTCAGGAGTGCAGACATCAGCATTGTGTATTTTAATTATTGATTAAAAGCTACAAAAGATATGTCTGCACTCCTAAACTTCTGCACTTCTGTACTCCTTAATTCTCAATTCTTAACTCTTAATTTATTTTCATAACCGATTACAGTTTGCCCGAACCATGTTTCACCGTAACGAGCTGTCTACATGCACTTTACCGTGAAGGATGAAAAACACTATACACAAACACATGAACGGCGGAGCCGCCTGCTTTCACCGCATCTCACTGTCACGCAACGACTTACACGCCCGTGAAGGTGTGAAACATGATTTGGGAAAATATTTTTTGGTAGTTAAGGGGTACAGGAAAAATATCACATTGCCAGTTTTCCAAAAGACGGCATTTTACATTGTAAAAGACGGCATTTTACTTTATAAAAGACCGTATTTTACATTGCAAAAGGTTATCTATTGGAATGTAAAAGAACGTGAGTTAAAAATTAAGGAGTACAAAAGTGCAGGAGTGCAGGAGTGCAGGAGTGCAGACATATGTTTTGTAGCTTTTAATCAATATTTAAAATACACAATGCCAATGTCTGCACTCCTGAACTTCTGCACTTCTGTACTCCTTAATTCTTAATTCTTAATTCTTAACTCTTAACTCTTAACTCTTAATTCCCAATTCACTCTTCCTTTTTCATCTCGGGATAACTCGTCCGGGTGTGATAGATTGATTTCAATCTTTCGGTCAACACCTGCTTGGCAACGGCGATGTCGTGGAACGTTATGGGGCAATATTTGAAGAAGCCGTCGTTCACCTGACCGTCAATCAGTTTGTTTACAAGCCCTGAGATACTCTCCTCGGTGTATTCTTTGAGCGAGCGCGACGCCGCCTCAACGGTGTCCGCCATCATCAGGATAGCCTGCTCGCGGGTGAATGGGTCGGCGCCAGGATAGGTGAACAGCGAGTCGTCCACCGGCTCGTCCGGGTGCTCGTTCTTGTAAGAAATGTAGAAGTATTTTGCCTTTCCCGTTCCGTGGTGAGTGTTGATAAAATCTTTTATCACGTTGGGCAGTCCGTGCTTGTCGGCAATACGCAGTCCCTCGGTGACGTGGCTTATGACAATCTGCGCCGCCTCGATGCGCGACATCTTGTCAAGCGGGTTAACTCCAAACTGGTTCTCGGTGAAGAACGCCGGGTTTTTCATCTTTCCAATGTCGTGATACATCGCTCCTGTACGCACCAGCTGCGCCTTGGCACCGATCTTGTTGGCTATCTCGGCGGCAAGATTGCCCACCATAACGGAGTGTTGGAACGTGCCGGGAGCCACCTCGCTGAGCTGCCTCATCAGCTCCTTGCTCGTGTTGGAAAGCTCAATCAGCGTGACGTTGGATATAAAACCGAACGTCTTTTCGACAACGAGCATCAGCGGATAGGCGAAGAGCAGGAAGACTCCGTTAATCATAAAATACTTATACATGCCGTGATCCATCGACATGATGCTGTTGTCCTGCATCAGCTGGAGGGCGAAGTATATCAGGCAGCTGCCCAATGTGACGAGCACGGCGGTCTTGAACAGTTGCGCACGTTGCGACAGTTCGCGCAGCGAATATATCGCCACCAGACCGGCGGCAAGCTGTAAAATGATAAACTCATACTGGTATTTCACCGCGGCGGCGCATATCAGCGTCATTGTGACATGCGAGATGAAAGCCGTCCGCGAGTCCATGAACACGCGGATAAAGATAGGGGCTATGGCGAACGGGAGCACGTAGACGTTAAGGATGTTGTGGGTCATCATCAGCGAGACGAACACCGGGAATATCGTAATCAGCACATAAAGCATTGCCAGACTGCGGGGCTTCTCGAAGTAATCTCTGCGGAACAGCCATAAATATAAGGTGAAAAGAACAATCATCATACCGACGAAGATCACCTGACCGGCAATCGTCGTAGGTATGGCGCTCGCCGTTGCGCTGCGGCGCTGGGTCTCTTTCTCAAACGAGTTGAGCACCCTGTAAGTATTGTCATCAACGATTTCGCCGCGGTCTATGATTTTCTGTCCGGTGAGAACCATGCCGCTTGCCAGTGGCACTCCGCTCAGGGCGTCTGTCAGTTCGGTCTCGCTCCGTTCCTCGTCAAGGGTCAGGTTGGGGTGAATATATTCGTTAAGGTTGCAGCGTTGGAGCGCCTGACGCTGGGGCGCAAGCCTCGGGTCGGCAAACAACTGTTCGTAGGCGCCCATCGTTGAAAGTATGCTTCCGACGGACACTCCGGCAGCCTTTTTGTCGCTGACGACCCTTATTATACGCGTCGTGTCCTTGCCGATCTGCGAGTATTCGGGGGTGTCCATTATTCCCGACTGATACAGACGTGCGAGTTTGTCGGCAACGATTGCGCGCACGTTGCCCGTCACTCCGGGCATGCCGGCTTTAAAGTCGTTGAGGAAACGCCCTATCTGCACTCTGCCCACCGCAGGATCAAAGTTGTAATAAGGCTCAAAGTTATGAGTTATGCTGTCTTTCTCTGCCTTTATCGCCGCCTCGGTCTTGTAGATCGGAAAGTCGAATTTGGCTATCAGCGAACTGTACATCCACGGCTTGCCGACGTCGTATCTGAACTGCGGACCGCTGTTGCGCGGCAGCGAAACGACGATTATCACAACGGTAATCAGAATAAGTGCAATCGGTGTCAGTCGGCTGCTCCAATAAAGCTTGCCCGTTTTATTTAATTTTCTCATTTTCTTTTGATATTAAAGGCTTTGCCCTGCGAAAATAATAAAAAAATATGCCACTTTACTGAAAATATTGTAATTTTGCACAAAATTTATCTTATCTTCATTAAAATAAATGGCAGAAAGAAAAGTAAGAGTGCGTTTCGCACCAAGCCCTACGGGGGCATTGCATATCGGCGGAGTACGTACCGCGCTGTATAATTATCTCTTCGCAAAGCGCAACGGCGGCGAGTTCGTGTTCAGAATTGAAGATACCGACTCCAACCGCTTCGTGCCCGGAGCCGAAGAATATATCATCGAGTCGTTCAAATGGCTCGGCATCAAGTTTGACGAGGGCGTGTCCTTCGGCGGCGAATACGGTCCCTACCGACAGAGCGAGCGGCGCTCTATATATAAAAGGTATGTTGACGAACTGCTTGCCGCGGGCAAGGCATACATCGCCTTCGACACTCCTGAGGAGCTGGAGGCGAAACGTAACGAGATAAAGAACTTCCAGTACGACGCCCACACGCGAATGATGATGCGCAACTCGCTGACTCTCGCGAAGGAAGAGGTCGACGCCCTCATAGCCGACGGCAACCAATACGTGGTTCGTTTCCTGGTTCAGCCGGGCGAGGAAGTGCACGTCAACGACATGATACGCGGCGACGTAGTAATCAAGAGCGACATCCTCGACGACAAGGTGCTTTACAAGAGTGCTGACGAACTGCCCACTTACCACCTTGCCAACATTGTCGATGACCATCTGATGGAAATCTCCCACGTCATCAGAGGCGAGGAGTGGCTGCCCAGCGCGCCGCTTCACGTGCTACTTTACCGTGCTTTCGGATGGGAGGACACCATGCCGCGCTTCGCCCACCTGCCGCTGTTGCTCAAACCGGACGGCAAGGGCAAACTCAGCAAGCGTGACGGCGACCGTCTCGGCTTCCCCGTTTTCCCGCTGGAATGGCACGACCCCAAGACGGGCGAAGTATCCAACGGCTTCCGCGAGCAGGGCTATTTCCCCGAGGCGGTAATCAACTTCCTCGCGCTGTTGGGCTGGAACCCGGGCACGGAACAGGAACTTTTCACGCTGGAAGAGCTTGTGGAGCAGTTTGACATTTCAAAGTGCAACAAGTCAGGAGCGCGCTTTGATTATCAGAAAGGAATATGGTTTAACCACGAATACATACTTAAAAAGACAGACGAAGAGATAGCCGACCTATTCGCGCCGATAGTCGCCGGCAACGGCATCGACGAGCCGATGGAGCGCATAACGAAGGTGGTCTCGATGATGAAAGACCGCGTAAGTTTCGTAAAAGAGCTTTGGCCGCTCTGCTCCTTCTTCTTCATTCCGCCCACGGAATACGACGAAAAGACCGTGCGCAAGCGCTGGAAAGCGGACTCTCCGCAGGTTATGACCGAGCTTGCGGCGCTGCTTGAGAGCCTCGACGACTTCTCCTTGGAGAATCAAGAGCACGCCGTCATGGCATGGATCGAGGAAAAGGGCTATAAATTGGGCGATGTGATGAACGCGTTCAGACTGGCACTTGTCGGCATAGGCAAAGGTCCGGGCATGTTCGACATTTCCGCTTTCCTCGGAAAAGAGGAGACGCTGAGCCGTCTGAGAAGAGCCGTTGAAGTGCTGCCCAAGGCATAACGGAACACGAGCGAGCTGTTTCCATCTCCCTAAAAAGATAATTACTAACCCCCAAACACAACAATCAAAGTCATAAATCCCGCTGTACGGCGTCACCGCAAACGGGATTTTGACTTTCCAAGAAAAGCATGTACGAATTTGTTATCAACCTTTACACGCTGGGCGTAGCCGTCGCAAGCCTTTTCAACGAGAAGGTCAGGAAGATGTGGCGAGGCGAGCATGAGACGTTCCGGATACTGAAAGACAAGGTGGAAGCCGACGCACGATACGTTTGGTTTCATGCCGCGTCGCTCGGAGAGTTTGAACAAGGACGCCCCATCATGGAGCGTCTGAAGCGCGAGAGACCGGAGCTGAAAATCCTGCTCACGTTCTTCTCGCCGTCAGGTTATGAGGTAAGAAAGAATTACGAGGGTGCCGACATAATCTGTTATCTACCCCTCGACACCTACTTCAACGCCCGCAAATTCCTCAATCTTGTTCATCCAGAGGCTGCGTTCTTCATCAAATACGAGTTCTGGTGGAACTATCTGCACATTCTTAAACGTCGCGACGTGCCCGTTTACAGCGTCAGCAGTATCTTCCGCGACGGTCAGGTGTTCTTCCGTTGGTACGGACGCACATACAGCAACGTGCTGAAATGTTTCACACGTTTCTTCGTTCAAAACGAGGCGAGCCGTCAGTTGCTCGGCAAACTCGGCATCACCAACGTCGAGATTACGGGCGACACACGTTTCGACCGTGTGCTCAGTATCCAGCAGCAGGCAAAGAAGCTGCCCCTCGTAGAGACCTTCAAACAAGGCAAGAAGGTGTTTGTGGCAGGCAGCAGCTGGGGTCCTGATGAAGAGATATTCATCAAATATTTCAACGAGCACAAGGACTGGAAGCTCATTATCGCGCCTCACGTAATCGGCGAAGACCACCTCAAACAGATAATGTCACGCCTCAAATTAAAGACCGTGCGGTACACGGAGGCGACGGAGGCTAACGTTGCCGATGCCGAATGTCTGATAATAGACTGTTTCGGACTGCTTTCAAGCATTTACGGTTATGGCGAAGTTGCATACGTCGGCGGCGGTTTCGGTGTCGGAATACACAATGTGCTTGAAGCCGCGGTATGGAACGTGCCCGTGTTCTTCGGTCCCAACAACAAGCGTTTCCAGGAAGCGCAAGACCTGCTCGCCTCCGGTGGCGGCAAACAGATAGACGATTATGCCGGCTTTGAGTCGATGATGAACGTCTATTACACCGACGACGACACCCGCAATGCCGACGGCACAAAGGCCGGGAACTACGTTAAGAGCAAGGCGGGGGCGACAGAAAAGATACTGTCTGCGGTGAAAATATAGTTCGTTTTTACTTAAAACAATTATCGGGAGTTAAAGAATTTCAACTTGTTTCTTTAACTCCCGATAATTGTTTTCATTCTTCAAGATACCATTTTGAGTACTCGACGTAATGTGCGGCAAAGCTTTCCGCCTGGTCGGGACGTGTCTTTTTCAAGAATTTTGCCGGCACGCCGCCCCATATTTCGTGTGCTCCGACCTTGGTACCTTGCAGCACCAGCGCTCCCGCGGCTACGATTGCGCCCTCGCCGATGTCGGCGTTGTCGAGCACGGTGGCACCCATTCCGATGAGCGCTCCTTTGCGGATGGTGCAGGCATGGACGGTGGCGTTGTGCCCGATGCTTACGTCATCTTCGATTTCAGTCGGTCCGATGCCGTTTGTTACGTGGACGCAAGCACCGTCCTGAACGTTCACCCTATTGCCGATATGTACGTGTGCGACGTCGCCACGGACAACGGCATTAAACCATACCGAGCATTCGTCGCCCATCACCACCTCGCCGACGATTGTCGCGTTTTCACTGAAATAACAGTCTTTTCCCCAACGGGGAGTAAGTCCTTTGATTGATTTTATCAGAGCCATAATACTTGTTTTTTAATTTTTCAGATAAATATATTACATTAAAAGCGCGCGTGTGACATTATTAAAACGCACTAAATGTTGTCTTTTAGTAATTTGTTATAAGTAAATGAGTTGTGTTTCTGTCGTTGCGATTCATAAAACTTACGATGTATTTTTTGTCGAACATTCGTATTTTTATGCCATCTTTATTGTATAAGTTGAAAATAAAGTCGGTGTTTTTTATTATCAACATCCATTTTGCCTTGCATTTGTTTAACATGTATTCAGCCAGTCTTTCATGGTCGCGGCGTGTAAATTCGTTCTTCGCATACGTGCTGAACTCGCTGTCGTATGGAGGATCGAGGAATACAAAATCGTTTTCCCGAGGGTTATATTCATCCAAGAAACGCTCAAAATCAGAACATTTTATGCTTGTATCGCTTAATTTTTCTATCAGAGCTCCTGACTTATAATATTTTATTTTCTTGTCAAGCGTTTTTGAATTATAGCCTATTCCGCCGTAAGGAACATTGAAATCGCCGTCTGAATTGTATCTGAACATGCCGCTGTAACAGTAATTTCTGATGAAAAAGAACAGCGCACAATGCAGCTCTTTGTCTTCTTCCTTGATTTTATTGTCATTATAAAGATGGCGGAAATACATGTACAACGCACTTTTTATGGCTGTCTCGATGTTGTCTTCCAAATCCTTTTCCGGCAGCAGATGTCTTTCCTGTTCAAGGACTTTCATCCTTGTCATTTTCCTAAACAAATTTTTATATGTCTCTGAAAGCAAGATATCAAGCCCCGTTTGGAAAGATTTTCCAAGCATGCCAACAATCTCTGTTTGTGAAAACGAGCAGAAATCTTTAATACGTTGTTGTAATTTCGTTTTTGTTATAATGTCATTTCGATAATCAACATAAATGCCTTTAAGATTTTTATTCTTCTCAAAGAAGAGACCGGCTCTTTCCCATGTATCAATTATTTGTTGCGCCAAATCAAAGAAACGACGGTTTCCGGTTGCAATATTCTTGTATAATTCAATCAGTTCTGACGAACGGTCGTTTATGAAATAACGGTCTGCGTCTATTGCGGCGAACACCGACCCGCCACCGACAAACGGCTCGTAATAACAATCAAACTTATCGGGTAAGTTTTCTTTTATTATCTTCAGCTCTTTTTCTTTACCTCCCGCCCATTTTATTATTGCCGACAATGCCGCGCCGTCATCTTTTTTCTTGTTGCCGTCATCATCGTTTCTGTTCTTTTGGAGCGTGTCTTCTTTATGACTTTCCCCTATTGTTTTTAATATTTCGAACTCTGTAATGGTTCTTCCATAAGCAGGAAGAGGCTCCTTTACCGATATGGAATCGTCCGACAAATTATCTGTTTTCATTTCTTCGTTAATTCTCAATTTCGCGGCGTTAAAGTACTCGCGATCAATCTCTACGCCAATGAATTTTCTGCCTTTGCGTAGCGCCGCCACCCCGATTGACCCTACTCCCATAAAAGGATCAAACACTATGTCGCCTTTGTCGCTGGCTATTTCAATCATTTTCATAAGTATAGATACCGGCTTTTGAGCGGGGTGTTTGGGGTTGCCAAGCCGTTCGGGACGCATACATATCGGACTTTCGATGAAATTGTGCATGTCTTTTTGTGATATGAAATTCCATTTGTGCTTTTTGTTCCAACAAGTAAAAATCATTTCACAACTGTTCAAGAAACCGGCTTTGAATATTTTCGGAGCAGGATTTGTCTTGTGCCATACCATGAAATTTGACGTGTCAAACTTTTTGTCAAGGCAGTCATACCATCTTCCAATCTGATTGTACGATGTGAAAATAAACAGATTTCCGTCGGGTTTAAGTATGCGTATAAATTCATCCGCCCACTCTTCGGGATTGAAATCAATCCTGTCCCAGTCTGCCACATCATTGTTCATAGGCGTTCTTCCGGGCAAAGGAATGTTGCCCGTCGAATGCTTTCCGATGTTATATGGCGGATCGGTGAGAATAAAGTCAATAGAATTGTCGGGAATATTTTTTATTATTTCCTTACTATCTCCGCATATAATACATTTTTTCCAGTCTGTATTGCACATTTCAAGGGAGGTAAGTTGTTCTTATTTTGTCCAACGCCGAGTTTATGAAATGTGCGTTTTTCTTGTATTCATCAATTACGATGTCATACCCTTGCTCGGTCTTACATACAAGATTCCAGAATTTCTTACTTATGCAAAGCTCTTCTTTTGCGAAGAATTGCAGCACACGGCTCTGTTTCCATTCTTTCCCTTCGCCGAAACGATTATAAGCCGTGGCAAAGAGAAGTTTCACCTTTGCATCATCACTTAGTTTGTTTGTAAGGATGCAATACTGTTCAAGCAAAGCCTCTTTTTCGGATCTTGCTTTCTTGTTGTCAAGGTCTCCGCCGATTTTAAGTTCTATAAGATAATGTGTTCCAGTCTCTTCATCAATAAGATAGTAATCGCTTTCATGCCTTTTTACTATCACTTCTCCCTGCATGCCGGCAAGTTTTTCGTAATCTTCGACCGACGGTTTTTGTGCGTTACGTTTGTATTTTTCCAACAGTTCGGCTATAATGTCAGTTTGTTCCTTATATAATTCGCCTTCCACGTGCTGGCTTACGGTGTAATTGAGAGAGGCAATTTTTATTGCCATTTTTTCGAGCATGTTGCCCAAAGAAGAGTCCAACGAGCGTGCGAGAGCGGAATAATATTGTATCTCCGGTCCTAATGCGGCAATGAAAACATTATGAATTTTCATGTTTATTGTACCGTTTTCATCGTCTTTTTCAGAAATATGACGGTCTGAAAAACCTGCGGCGTACGCCTCTATGCTGGCGCTTATTATTGCCCGTATCGCTTTCTCGTTGCTGATTTCCATTTCTTGAAAGTTTTATTTAACGACAAAAATAATGTTTTTGCCATAAAAACAGCAAAAAACATACGGATTTTTTAGTATTGGGATGCTGTGCCCCGCCGCTGTATTTATAAGTTTTTTATCGTTTGTGAATTTGTTATAATAAAAAAACGCCCGCAACATATATAGCCGCAGGCGTTTCTTTTATCGTTTTTATTACGATTGACCGTACCCCGTTTACAGGTTCGGGTTGATCTTGTTCCACTCTGAAATCTCGGGAATGATGTTCAGCGTTACCAGCTCATCGCGCATTTTGCAGAGGTGAGCGTAGCTTGCGTCGAGTCTTTCCATCTCAACGGGCAGTCCCTCGGGCATCTTATAGTGTGCGCCGGTGGTGTCGAGAGTGGTATCCATAGCCATCATTATGTGGTTGTATTTCTCGTCTGATACGTATGTGCCGACGGGGAAGCGGAAGGGCTCTCCGCCCATTACCGAGCGTATCATTTCAACAGAGAGGTAAGCGGGGCTTTGGAATGAAGAGCGTCCGCGCAGCTCGATAATCTTTGAGCCGCCCTTTGTCACGTCTTTCTTCATCTGCTCCCACTCTTCCATCGGGAATTCGGGAGTGCCCAGCATGTCGCAAAGGGGCTTGCCTGCGATTGTCACGTGTGAGCCGAATACAGCCATCTGCTCGCCGTGTCCGCCGTATGTAGCGCTGCCTTTCACCTCTGTCTGCATTACGTTGAAACGCTTTGCGAGCGCGCTTTGCAGACGTGTAGAGTCGAGAGCTGCGAGCGTTGTGACCTGCGAAGGTTTCAGTCCTGAGTACAGCAAGGTAACAAGACCTGTCAGGTCTGCGGGGTTGAAGATGATTACTACGTGCTTAACGTCGGGGCAATACTCCTTGATGTTCTTTCCGAGTCCCTCTGCTATCTCGCAGTTTCCTTTCAGAAGATCCTCACGGGTCATGCCTGCCTTACGGGGAGCACCACCCGACGAGATGATGTATTTTGTGTTTGTGAAAGCCTCTTTCACATCGGTTGTAGCCGTGATTTTCACATCTTCAAAACCGCTCTGACGCATTTCCTCGGCAACTCCCTCGGGTGAGAACACGTCGTAAAGGCAGATTTCACTTGTCAGACGCATTGTCAAGGCTGTCTGAACCATGTTTGAACCAATCATTCCGGCTGCGCCGACGATTGTCAGTTTTTCGTTAGTCAGAAATTCCATAATAACCTGTTGTTTTATTTGTTAAGACATTCTGTCTGTTTTATGTGGTGCAAATTTAGCAAAAAAGAACGGATAACCTGCCTTTATTCATCTTTTAGTTTGTTATTAAATTTAAAAAGGTATATCTTTGTAAAGTCTATTTTGCAAATCTGTTATGAATATTCAAATAAACCAAAGGATTGATGCTCTGCGTGAAGTTATGCGGCGCGAGGGTATCGACGCTTTCATCTTTCCGAGTACCGACCCGCATAACGGTGAATATGTGCCTGAGCGTTGGGAAGGCAGGAAGTGGATATCGGGTTTTGACGGGTCGGCGGGCACTGCCGTGGTGACCATGAACGAGGCGGCGCTGTGGACAGACTCGCGCTATTTCATCGCCGCCGCGCGGCAGCTTGAAGGCACCGGTTTCCGACTTATGAAAGAGCGTGTGGAGGGCACGCCGACCATTGTAGAATGGCTCGGGATGAAGCTTTCGGCGCTCGACAAGCCCGTGGTAGGCGTTGACGGCATGGTAAATTCGGCTGCCGCGGTAGACGAGCTGACGGCTGGGCTGCGTGCGGAAGGCGGAATAACGGTGCGCACCAACTTTGACCCGCTCGACCTGATATGGAATGACCGTCCGCCGGTGCCGCTCGACAAGATAGAAATCCAGCCGTTGGAATACGCCGGAGAGAGCTGTCGTTCCAAGTTAGGGCGCATCCGCAAGGCGCTCCGCGAACGGCATGCCTGCGGCATGTTTGCAGCCGCTCTTGACGACATTGCATGGACGTTGAACCTCCGCGGCACCGACGTTCACTGCAACCCGGTATTTGTGGGCTACCTTCTCATCGCCCCGGAGAGTGCCACGCTGTTCACCGACGACGCCAAACTGACCGACGAGGTGCGTGCCTATCTCGCCGCCGAAGGTGTAGGCACGGCAGGCTACGGATATAAAGAGGTGAGCCGCGCTCTTGCCGATTACAAGGAATACAACATCCTGATGGATGACAACGAGATAAATCATAATCTCTTTAACGTCCCGAAATGCCGGCGCGTGGTGTGCTCTTCGCCCATACCTTACATGAAGGCGGTGAAGAACGAGACTGAGATTGCCGGTTTTCATAACGCCATGCTGCGCGACGGAGTGGCTATGGTGAAGTTTCTGCGCCGTCTGAAACCCGCCGTAGAGGCAGGCGGACAGACGGAGATGAGCGTCGACCGCATGCTCACGGCGCTGAGGGCGGAGCAGCCGTTGTTCCGCGGCATATCGTTCGACACCATCGCGGCTTACAACGAGCACGGCGCCATCGTGCATTATGAGGCGACGCCGGAGACCGACGCCGAGCTGCGTCCGGAGGGGCTGTTGCTGCTCGACTCGGGCGCACAGTACACAGACGGTACGACCGACATAACCCGCACGATAGCATTAGGCGCGCTGACCGAAGAGCAGAGACTGGTTTACACGCTCGTGCTGAAAGGTCATATAGCGCTCAGCCGCTGCAAGTTTCCACGCGGAGCGACGGGCACCCAGCTCGACGCCCTTGCACGTTCTGTACTGTGGGAGCACGGCATGAACTATCTGCACGGCACGGGTCACGGCGTAGGGTCTTACCTCAACGTTCACGAAGGACCGCATCAGATACGCATGGAGCACCGCCCCGCGCCGTTAATCGAGGGCATGACGGTTACCGACGAGCCGGGCATTTATCTTGAAGGGCGTTTCGGTGTACGCATCGAGAACACGCTTATCACCAAACCGTACATGAAGACCGAGTTCGGCGAATTCCTCCAATTCGAGCCTCTCACATTGTGCCCCATCGACCTGACGCCCGTAATCAAAGAGATGCTTACGACAGAGGAGCGCGCTTGGATAAACGACTATCACCGCACGGTGTACGACAAACTCGCGCCGTTGCTCGACGGCGAAGACCTTGAATGGCTGCGCGAGAACACGGCGGAGATGTCATGATCGCAATATAAAAAGACATTTTTATCATATAGAGAGTCTGCAAACGGATCGGCATAAAATTCATTTTATCCTTCCGTTTGCAGGCTATTATTTTGCAAATAAAAACGAATTAGAAAACAACATGCCGTCAACCGTTTTGCAAAAGCTTACCTTTTACCTTCCAAAAGGCAAGCTTTTACACACTAAAAGGCGGTATTTTGGAAGGTAAAAGACCGCCTTTTGTAACGCATTGGATATCAAACTGTTATAACGAAGAAAATCAAATGACTGATATCAGCTGCCAAACCCGCACGCCACGCATGGGAGTATCGCAAGCGAAAAGGCGGATTGAATACCTTATGCCACGGCAAAATATCAATCTTTCAAACAAGCAAGAGGTATTATTTTTACGCCATCGGGACGCGTGTAAGCCATTTGCCCGCCGGTAATAACCAACAACAAATCAGGCTCGCGCAAAGGAACCTGTTTCTCTGTTTTGTTATGTTCTTTTATCAAACGCTTGATTTCAAGCAGATGTTTCGCGCCCTCTTCTATCTCATTGCTGCCAAGCTTACACTCAATGAGAGCGTAGCGCCCGTCACAAAGATGCAGCACAAGGTCGGCTTCCAGACCGTAACGGTCGCGATAATAAGACAAATGACTGTCAAAATCGGGCATATAAGCCCTGAAATCCCTGACACACATCTGTTCAAAGATAAAACCAAAAGTTTTAAGTTGCGTCATCAAGACCTGCGGAGTGAGTCCGAGCGCAGCCACGGCTATCGACGGATCGATGAAGGCGCGCTTCAATCCGCTGCGTATCGCTGTCTTGCTGCGTATTGCCGGGCACCAGGCATCAATATTACTAATCACGAACAGGCGCTTTAACGCCGTGACATAATCTTCAAACGTACTCATGGCAAGCGTCACCTCGCCGGAAGATACAACATCGGCAAGAAGAGACGTGTTCTTGGCAAGCGTGGAAATATTACGTGCATACGAACGAAGGAGCAGGCGGGTCAGGCGTTCGTCCCTCTGAACGCCGTCCACTCTCGAAACATCTTCACGACAGACGGTATCCACATAGTTGCGTGCCACAAGCAGTTTTGCCCTGTCACTCTTCATATTAACCGTCGCGGGCCACCCTCCGCGGCAAGCGGCGAAAATCAAATCCTCTATCTGCATGCCGGAGGTAATACCGTCTATATCAAGATTTTTATCGTCAAAAAGTGACTGTAATGAAATCTTTCCGTTCGACTCGCCCGTCTCCCAAAGGCTCATCGGCATCATCTGCATCCGCGAGATACGTCCGTTGCCCGAATGCTTGATAGCCGTCCGCTCCACCGTGTTTGAACCGGTAAGAACAAACTGTCCCGGTGTCTGGCGCTTATCTACCGCCACACGAACAGCATCCCATAATACGGGCGCGTCCTGCCACTCGTCTATAAGTCGCGGAGTGTCGCCCGCCAAAAGCAGCGAGGGCTTTGATGCCGCCGTGACAAGATACTCTTCGCGCATATCTGTGTCTTGAAGTCTTATTACGCTCTTGCACACTTGTTCGGCGGTTGTTGTCTTACCGCACCATTTAGGTCCTTCTATAAGCACCGCTCCAAAGGCATCCAAACGCTCTGCGAGCGTGGCGTCAGCTACACGTTTTAAGTAACTCATATTTCAAACTTTTTTATTCAATGGCAAAAATACTAATAATCAATCATATAGCAAAATAAAAACTAACTTTTGTGGTGTTTTAGTACGCACTTTTGTGGCATTTTAGTACGAACTTTTGCGGTATTTTGTTGCTAACTTTTGCGGTATTTCGGTACGCACTTCTGCGGTGCAGTTACAAGTAGGATTTCCTGTTCGGGAACGATGAGTCATTAGTCCACGGCGCATTGTTTGCCCCCGTAAGCGTGGCTGTCGGGCTGATTTGATTTTTCATTTAACAGTTGTTTGTTCTTTCCATTATTATTCCTTATTTTTGCAAGACAAATGATTTACGTCGACATTATACTTCCTTTGCCGCTCGAAGGCATGTTCACATACTCCGTCAGCCCCGACATGGAAAGCAGGGCGCTTGCGGGGCGGCGTGTAATCGTGCCCTTCGGCAGGAGCAAGATTTACGTCGGAGTGATTGTCCGCAGGCATAACGACAAGCCGGAGTTTGCCGTAAAAAGCATAAAGGCGGTGCTCGATGCTGACAGGATAGTGACCGAGCGGCAGATAAAGTTGTGGCTATGGATAGCCGAATATTACATGGCGCCCGTCGGCGAGGTGTTCAACGCGGCTCTGCCGGCAGGATTGAAGGCTGACGGAGGTTACTCGCCGAAGACCGAGACGTGCGTCACGCTGGCGCCGGCATACCGCAACAGAGAGGCGCTGAACGCGGCGTTAGGCATGCTGAGGCGCTCGCCGGGGCGACTGAAAGCGTTCGAGTGTTACCTCGCCATGGCTCACCTTGTCACGCCCGACGGCACGCCATGCGCCGGACAGCCGACGGAGGTGACGCGCGAAGAGCTGCTTAACGAGGCGAAATGCACCGTGGCGACATTCCGCAACCTTGTGGTGGGCAAGTTTCTGAATACCTACGAGCGCGAGGTTGGCAGACTGAACCACGGCGGCGAGGCGCATCCCGAACGGATAAAGCGGCTCAGCGCCGAGCAGCAGGAGGCTTACAACAACATCGTCTTCGGGTTTCTGAAAAAGAAAGTGGTGCTGTTTCAGGGCGTCACTTCGAGCGGAAAGACGGAGATTTACATTCATCTGATACAGCAGGCGCTGGAGCGTAAGCAGCAGGTGCTTTACCTCTTGCCCGAGATTGCGCTGACAGTACAGATATGCCAACGGCTCCGGGAGATATTCGGCAACCGTCTCGGCATTTATCATTCAAAATATTCCGACGCCGAACGGGTGGAGATATGGCGCAAACAACTGTCCGACTCACCTTACGACGTGATACTCGGTGCACGCTCGGCGGTGTTCCTGCCGTTCACCAACCTCGGTCTTGTCATCATCGACGAGGAGCACGAGACATCGTTCAAACAGCAGGACCCGGCGCCTCGTTACCACGCCCGCAGCACGGCGATAGTGCTCGCCCGCATGACAGGGGCGAAGACGCTGCTCGGCTCGGCGACGCCGTCGGTGGAGAGTCTGTATAACGCCAAGACGGGGAAATACGGATATGTAAGGCTGGACAAGCGCTTTAACGACATGCAGATGCCGGAGATACGGGTGGTGGATATAAAGGACCTGCAACGCCGCAGGATGATGAACGGACCGTTCTCACCCGAGCTTGTCAATGCCATAAGGCAGGCACTAACGGACGGCAAACAGGCTATCTTGTTCCAAAACCGCCGCGGATTTGCACCGATGATAGAGTGCCGGGAGTGCGGCTGGGTGCCTCATTGCGATAAATGCGACGTCTCGCTGACCTACCATAAAAGCCTCGGACAGCTTACCTGCCACTATTGCGGCACAACATACACCGTGCCCGCCGTCTGTCCTTGCTGCGAGGGGCACGACCTGAGAGGACGGGGCTACGGCACGGAGAAGATTGAAGACAAGATAACGGAAGTGTTTCCAAGCGCCCGCGTGGCGCGGATGGATCTCGACACGACGCGCACACGCAACGCCTACGAACGCATAATAGCCGACTTCTCGACACACAAGACCGACATTCTGATAGGCACACAGATGGTAAGCAAGGGGCTCGACTTCGACAATGTGGGCGTGGTGGGCATACTCAACGCCGACAGCATGCTCAACTATCCCGACTTCCGTGCCTACGAGCACGCCTTCATGATGATGTCGCAGGTGGCGGGACGAGCGGGAAGAAAAGGCAGCCGCGGACTTGTGATACTGCAAACGAAGAGTCCTGAGCTGCCCGTGATATCGCAGGTGGTAAGCAACGACGGCGCCACATTCTTCAACGACCAGATTGAAGAGCGGCGTCTCTTCCGCTATCCACCCTTCTGTCACCTCGTCTACGTTTACATAAAGCACCGCGACGACGCCGTGACCGAGGCGGCATCAATAACGCTCGGCAACATTCTTCACGGCTGGTTCGGCGACCGCATCCTTGGTCCTGACAAACCGTCGATAGGTCGCATAAAGTCGCTTAACATCCGGAAGATTGTCGTAAAGCTCGAGAACGGCATTGACCTTGCCAAGGCGCGGCTTTATCTTCGCAAGGCGCAAACCGCCGTAATGCAGGCTCCCGGCTTCAAAACGGTACAGATTTACTTTGACGTCGACCCGGGATAAGAAAAGGAGCAGCCCCTCCCTGACCCTCCCGAGGGAGGGAATACAGATATGCTTTAATTACTTATTAATAAATAAACAACGAATGCCTTGCTGCTATATCGCAACAAGGCATTTTTTATTCCCTCCCTCGGGAGGGTTAGGGAGGGGCTTTTGAGAGGGGCTGCTGTTTCTCTCTTTCTCTTTTCTTAGAACTTCAAATCCACTCCCAAGCCTAACACGCGGTTGGTTCTGGTGAACGAGTCGCTGACACGCGGCTCGACAGAGGTTACACGGTCGTAATCGGTATAATTGGTCTGGAAGTAAGCAAGGTTGATGTTGACCTTCTCAGACACTCTGTAACCGAAACCGAAGCCGAAGGTGTAAGAATTTACTACGAACGACATATCGTTCATGTAATCGTCGGTGAGCTGATATCTCGTGAATTGCAAACCGCCGCTTATCTGCAAACGTTTGTTCACATCCCACTCCGCGCCGCAAAGATACTCGTTCGTTCCGCCGTCAAGAAGTTTTTCGGAATGCTTATACCAGTGTGCGTCTTTATCGAAGAAGTGGTGATAGCCGGCGCTGACACGTACCGTAGGACTGACGCTCCATTGGGCACCGAGGGTAAGCAGGGCGGGCGTGTCTTCCTCAACCGACGAGCCGTCACGGAACTTATTTACCGCATCAATAACGCTTGCCTCCTTCACCGTCGACTTGTTCTCCATCCTCATACGCGTCTTGAACTCGTATTTGGCGGCAAAGTTGAAGTTGCCCGTCTTGTAATCGACACCGATCACGGGAGCGATACCCCAGCCGGTCTGGTCTGACATCAGGTTGACACCGTTCTTGTAAGGCTCGAGCTGCGCTATGCTCGCCTGCGTTGCTTGCAGCATTGCGAGCTTTTGTACCAGTTCGACGGGAGCCGGCAGACCCATCGCCTCATACTGCGCGATGCCTGCCTGTACCTGACTGATGCCGTTGTCGAGGGTCGTATTTGTGTTGTCAACGAACTTGTCGAAGGGAACAAAGCCGTTTGTCGTGTTCACCTGGATGTTGTCCAGCTTAGCCTTATACGACGCCGAGCCGTACAGAAGGCGAGCACCGCCGTACACCGACCAGTGGTCGTTAATCTTATATGCCGCTCCGACTTGGAAACCATAGTAGTATTGGCGTCCCTGCATGTAGCCGTCGACATCATAACCGGTCACGCCGAGAGGAGACAGCTGCGACGCTATGCCACCGACAACGCTCTCAAACGAGCCGAGACCGTTAGGAAACTCACACTTGCCACCGCCTCCGGTGATGGCAAAATTAAACTGAAAGCTCCACTTGCCGGTGTTATACGCCGCCTGAATAGACGGAATAATCGGCGCGTCGGCGTCGCCCTTGAACACTTTTGTGTCGTTTCCGTTATTTTTCTTGCCAAGCGCAAAGAATGGATTTGTCGATGTTATGGTACGTGTCTGATGTGCATTCTGAATGTTGAACGAAATGTGAAAACCGCTATCCAGGAAAACAACGCCGGCAGGGTTGGTGTAAACTGCGTCGATGGCGATAGCCGCATCGCGTGCCGGATTACGCAAAAAATGAATGTTCTGATTGGTGTTTGTGAGGATGCCTCCCGCTCCCGCGGTCATGGCTGTTGCCAAGGCAAGACCAAGGCAAAAAGATTTTAACTTGTTCATCTTTAAAAAATATTTGCAAAAAATTGTCTGCAAAGTTAGATGTATTGTTCAAAATATCCACAAATTAATCATTTCTTTAAGGCTTATTAACAATAAGTCAAGCTCTTATTGCACATTATCGGCATTATGTGCAGGTTTCTTTTGCCGTTTTATCCGTCAGCGTGAATTAAGAGAGAAAGCGATGTAATGAAACAAATATCTTACTTTTACGCATCAAAAGTTTGTTTTTTCAATGTTTTATCCTATTTTTGCAACTTAGGCAACAGCCGTGACAAGCCAACAATTCAGAAACACATTTGCCCGCAACGCCGGCATCGAAGTCGGCGGTGACAGCAAGAAATCCTTTGCACGCGTTGAAAAGGCAATCGACTTCCTCACGCCGTATCTGGGCAAGGACGTGAGCGAATGGCCTTACAAACAAATAAGCGAATGGGACGAGAAGCAGCAGGCTCTCTGTCTTGACCTTTACCGCGCGTATCTCTTGGACAACAGGCGCAAAGACTATCTCAACCTGTTCCGCAAGCATATAAAGAAAGACGAAAAGGCGCGGTTCAATCTCATTTATTTCTAAGTATTTTAGAAGTTCAGGAGTAAAGACAAATGCAGAAGTGGGAATTTAAGGAGAACAGAAGTACACTCCTAAAAAAGCTTTTGTCTGTACTCCTGTACTCCTTCACTTCTACACTCCTGAAAAGTCCTTCATCTTAACCCTATATCCGTTGCGACACCTTGTATGAACCCGCTCGCCCAGCGCAGGTAACAACCTGCTGAAAGAATTACATGTGGAGCCGCGCATAGCCGCAGGATTATGTTTCTTCATTATGGCGAATATTTCGGCAGAAGACATTATGCGTGCCGACGGGTCATCCGCGTCAGCAAAACGGAAACACTCGTTGAACACTTCCTCCTCTGGAACTGTACGATAAAAAGCCTTGTTAGTCTCACTTGTCGCCGCCTCCTCACGCTTGCTCAGCCAATAACGCCTGCCGTGCAAAATCTCATGTTTCAGTTGGGCATAAAGTTTGTCATGGTCAACAGGCGTGACACAGTCTATCGGATGTCTGAGTTCTACGCAGATAAACCGACGGCTGCCCGACTTATCTACAAGCAGGTCGCGGCGGTTGCTCGTGCCAATGAACGAGGCGATACGCATCAGAGGCTCGCAGCTGCGCTTATACGCCTTGCGGATATTAAGGCTTGCCATTTGCATTATGTTCTTTAACAAAGGAAGTCTTCCCGGCGGCAACTTGTCAAACTCGTCAAGATTTATCAGCCCGAAAGCCGCCAACTTCTGTTCTGCCGCCGACGGCGTGTTAAGATCAAAGCTGTCAGTATAAAAACGACTCAGACTTTTGGGCATGAGCATACGGCAGAAAGTAGACTTGCCCCACCCCTGTGCCGTGCTCACCAATATCGGGGCAACGCTGTTGGCACGATTTTCCTTGTTATATCCAAGCCATTGTGCCGTCAGTCCGAGCATCCAACGGTGAAAACAAATGACCCATGTCTTATCCGACGACACTCGTTTGGCAAGAGGCGTAACGCGATCTACGCCGTCCCACTCCGGCAGGCTGTCGAAGTACAACTTGAACGGATGATATTCTGTCACCAAATCCGACTCGACAAAACGCTTTACGTCTCTGTCCCAACACTTCAAGCCCTCGTCCATCGCCGCAATGCTTATGCCGTTAAGAAGTCTGGTGTCAGCAGGGCGAAATGACGTATAGCCCACGACCTTACCATTATCATCCTTCAAAATTACGGCACATTCTGTCTGTTCCGTCAGCTGATTGTAGCGAAACAAATACCTATCTGTCAGAAACTTATGCAACATCTGCATCTCCGTCGGCTTGTTGTCTCCACCGACATTATCCGCACTCCTGCCGTTTTTCTTGTACTCATTCACGGCAGGCACATTACTCACACTCGCCGCAGCGCTCCCGACGACCTTGGCGTCAATACCATTCTGCGGTTTGATTTCAATTAAAATACTCATATTTGTTATCCTTTAAAAACTCCCGCAAAGATAACACAAACGAAAACAGAATGTACACAGCAACGCTGTAGTTTGCACGTACATATTTGTAACAGACTAAATGTCAATTGATTACAAGACTATATTATTTCCCTAAACAATCATGTCCGGCAAAAACTCACGTCTTTGCCTATCGGTCAATCCTTAATCGCTAATAATTTTCAAATTTTCAACCTTTCAATTTTTCAATTTTTCAATCTTTCAATTTGTATATAACCGATTATAGTTTACCCAAACCATGTTTCACCGTAACGAGCTGTCTACATGCACTTTACCGTGAAGGATGAAAAACACCATACACAAACGCGCGCACGGCGAAAGTATCATCTTCCACCGTATCTCGCTGTCTTACAATTACTTACACGCCCGTAAAAGTGTGAAACACGATTTAGAAAAATATTTTTTGGAGTTAAGAAGTTCCGGCAAAATATCTCTTTGCCTTTTAACCTGCATTATTCATAGGATTCCGTAGCGAGAAGTCCAAATGGTAGTACATCAGCGAAAGCACAGCGATGACGATGCAGAATGTAGTAAATCCTACT
>CAJMQT010000022.1 GCA_905215655.1 uncultured bacterium
GGGATGCTGTTTTCTTACAACATCCCGCGGATATGTGCTTTTTAAGGGACGACTAAATATATTATTGTCCGAGTTTTCGCAGTGGAAACCTCACCAAAAGCTTATTACTTACAGAAATATTCAGAGAAGTCTGATTTATAGGCTTATTTTTAGTAATCACCACAAAGAATGATATAAAGGATGGAAAGAAAATTGTTTTATTATTCTTTTCATCCTTTGATTTTTGTACCTTTGCATTACGTAAGAGTTACCCAAATAAGTAAAGCAATGCAGACCACAGCAATTGGGACGGTTGCCAAATCATTACCCCAAAACAAGGTAATTCTTCTAAATCGCTTAATTTCAAATAACTATATTCCTTATACAGATTTATAGAAATATTCTGTATGGCAGATGATTTCTGCAAGTTTTTTGATCAGCTGATGAAGAAATATACTATTCAGGACGCCTCTAAGCGTGCATATCATCGCGACGGCAAGATGTCTAAGGCAGAGATAATGGTGATTATCATCCTTTTCCATAACTCAGGCTATCGCTGTTTGAAGCATTTCTACCTTCAGCATGTGTGCGTTCATTTGCGTCATTTGTTCCCTGAAGTGGTCTCCTACAATCGTTTTGTTGAACTGCAGAAGGAAGTAGCCCTACCTCTGGTCTTGTTCATCAAAAAGGTATTGTTGGGAAAATGCACCGGCGTCAGTTTTGTCGATAGCACGCCTCTGCGCGTGTGTCGGAACCAACGCATCCTAATGCACAAGGTTTTCAAAGGTATAGCAGAAAGAGGGCATTGCTCCATGGGATGGTTCTTTGGTTTCAAGCTCCATATCATCTGTAATGAGAAAGGAGAAATACTCAACTTTATGATCACACCAGCAAACATTGACGACAGAAAGCCATTGGAGTACAAGGCTTTTGTTGAATTCAACTATGGCAAACTTGTCGGAGACAAAGGATACATCAGCAAGAACCTGTTCCAAAAGATGTTTGTTGATGGGATACAACTCATAACCAAACTCAAGGCCAACATGAAAGAAGCCATGATGTCGCTTTCCGACAGACTTTTGCTCAGAAAGAGAGCGATAATAGAGACTGTCAATGATGAGCTGAAGAACATTGCACAGATTGAGCATTCGCGACACCGTTCATTTGATAACTTCATGGTTAACACACTCGGAGCACTAGCTGCGTATTGCTTTTTTCCTAAGAAGCCTTGCATCCAAGCGCAAAGGGTTGTGGATAACCAACTTACATTGTTTTAGAATTCATCGAACTCACGTTAAAATAGGACTTATTTCTTAATGAATTTCTTTCCTCTTTTTATCAAGATACCCTTAGCTTCTTTTCCTACTCTTTGACCGTAAAGATTGTAAACGGCATCATCTGACTTTTCAGGTGTATTTGTTATATGGGAAATATCTGAGCCTCCTCCGTTGAGAGAGATAGAAGAAAGAGGTACGCGGGTGTACTGCACGTCTTCCTTGTTCGTGGCATAGGCAACATACAGAAATCCGTTGTAAACCATTGATTTTGAATAGTGATAGCCGGCGCGTTTCGCTTTGCCCGCATAGCGCAGGGTCGGCATTTCGTTATTGCTGCGCAGCAAATAAGCGGTGTTGAAAATCTCACCGTCTTTACTTAATGCAACGACGAGCGGACTACGGAGCTTATTGTTAACGGGATTGCAGGCAAAATAAGCTGTGCCGTCGGGCAGATTGCCCGCGCTCTGCTTGGTACGAGCGTCAGGGAAGTCTGTCAATACGGAATTGCTCCATGTTTCGCCATTATCCGAACTTGTCGCCGCCATTTTCAGATATGTGCTGTTTTGGTCACGAAAAATCATCACAAGAGTGCCATCCGCCTTACGGTAAAGGCTCGGTTCCAGTTCACGCGATTGTGCGTCAGTAACTTTTCCCGTATAAGTAAACTGTCCTAAATGCCAACCCCCTACGCCGGTCGGATCGTCCGTGTAGATAGGAGAAACCTTCAATCCCGGTTGCAGATGGGCGGCATTTACAATACGACCGTCGGGCAATACGTGCGGATCTTGTTCAAAGATACCTTGAATGGGAGTACCGTCAGACATCAAGACATCGGTCTGTTCGCTCCAATTTATGCCATCGTCACTTGTGACGCAGCGTGTGTATCCTCCTTTTGGAGAATTCAATTTGTCAGGCCAAACATTGATGTATGCGACCAATTTGTCTGACGTTGAAAGCCAACCGCCTGATGAAACATAGCCATCTGCTATATCCGGGGCAAGGATCATGGGCTTGCTCCATGTCTTGCCTTCGTCGGTGCTGCGGCTGTAAGCAACCCAAGTATCGGCGGCGTCCTCATCCGTTTTAGAACTTTGCCACATACAATAAAGTGCCCCTTTGAAAGCCGTCATTACCACACCGTTGCTGAAATGGTCGGTATCCGCAGCCGGAGCAAATACTGTGACAGTTTCCATCTCAGGAGCGTAATCCAGCCCCAAGGTGTTTGTATTAGCGGCGTCGAAAAGCGTCGGGGTATGGCTGAATGGTATGTTGTCAGCAAACATTGATGTTGCTATTACCAAAAGAGACAAGGTGATAAATGCTTTTTTCATTTGTTTTGTATTCTAAATTGATTGATTATTAAGTATTTCCATATTCGTCTCATGTTCGCAGAACATTAAAACTCAATACGTTTGCAGTCGTCCATTATCGTTCCATTCGCCGTATAGGACGCCTTTGCGGGTGTTGTCAATAAACTTTTCCAGACGTTTTTTGAATAACTCGGGCTGATTTTTCTTTATTTTAATGGTGTCAATCCTCACCCGCTTATACAATTCAGGCAACCGCTTGAAATTTTTCCATACTGTATGATCCGACTGTAAGACTTTCAATATGTCATCATCGATCTTAAATCCTGCCGCCGACATATCGGGCAATACGGCTCGACCGGCATCGGTCATCAATCCCAAACGTTCCATACGCCGACACCGTTCCTTATTCAGCTCGGACCATTTGCTGCGTTTCTTCCGCGGAGTAAATCTCTGTGCCGTCTCGTCCTCCGATATTTTCTTTGTCGTACTGTCAATCCAGCCAAAACACAACGCCTCCTCCACGGCGTCGATATACCAGAATGTACCGTCATCTATCGGTCTGCCACGCTTGACCACCACCCAACATTCCGTCGCCGCAGCATGATTTTCAGACAGCCATCGACGCAGTTCTGCTCTTGATTTTGCGGGCAAAAGATTAAGAATTTCCATGTGGCGGTAAATTTGTTTCTTTCAATAACAGGCTGAATGTGGTGCAATCATGAAGACCAATAATTGAAGTCTGTCGTTTCATTATTCTTCTTTCTTCATCTTGCGATATTCTTTCGGCGTCATCTCATACTTCTTTCTGAAACATTTTCCGAAATATCCCGCGTCACGGAAGCCGACGGAATAGGCGATTTCCGTTATGTTGTTATCTGTCGTTTCAATAAGTTTCGCCGCCTTATTGAGTCGTATTTCCTTTACCAAGTCCACCGGTGCAAGTCCTGTAAGACTCTTCAATTTCTTGAAGAAAGCCGAACGGCTGAGACCTATCGAACCGGCGATAGTGTCGATGTTAAAGTCGTTTGCATTAAGATTTTCTTCGATTATCTCATGAATTTTATTAATGAACTCGATGTCTTTCTTCACGAGATGCTGTTCATATTCGTCCTTGTTGCTTTCGCCCAAGTTTTCCGTTGCGGTCTGTATAACCATTTTCCGCTGGAAGATACGCTGTTCTTCGAGCAGCTGGTTGATGCGCGCCGTAAGATAACTCTTGCCGAACGGTTTTACGATAAAGGCATTAGCACCTGATTTTATGGCGCTCATTTTATCTTCTTCGGTGTTCTTCGCCGTAAGCACGATTACCGGAATATGACTTATGTTGAAGTCTTGGCGCACACAGCGCAGCAGTTCCAGACCGTTCATTCCGGGCATCATAAGGTCGGTTATAATGATATCGGGATGATGTCTGTAAATATTTTTCAGTCCTTCGCCACCCTCATGAGCGGTGAATACACGATAATCGCTTTGCAACTGGAGCTGCAACATGCGGCACATGTCGATGTTGTCTTCAATCAGCATGATGATCGGCTTATCCTCGGCTACTTGCCCTGCAATCGCATCTTCATCGCCGACAGCGCTTGCCACGGCGTCTTTATGCGGCTCGCTTTCAGCCGTACTGTCGTTAAAATATACCTCGACGTCTTCTTTCCCGAAATGTTCTTTGCCGACGGGTATTTCCACCGAGAACACCACACCCGTGCTTTCTTTCAGATTTTCAGCCCAGATGCGACCGTGGTGCATGGCGATGTATTCTTTCGACAGCGACAATCCGATACCCGTTCCGGCTATTGTTGCATCATCGGCGGTTTTGTTCTCCGCCTGATGGAAACGCTCGAAAATCAGTTCGAGCTGCTCTTCGGGAATGCCGGCGCCATCGTCTTCAACCCTTATCGTGCATGTCTTGTCGCCGTGGTTGTGCTCCAAGGCGACGCATATCGTACCGCCCTCGTCTGTATATTTGAAGGCATTGCTCAGAAGATTGTTGAGAACGATACCCATCTTCTCGGCGTCGCACCATAACATTACGTGCTCTTCGGGCTTCTCAAAGACGAAAGAGATGTCGCGTTCTTCGGCAAGAAGGCGGAATTCGCGCATCAGCATCTCGATCATTTCGTTGATATCGACGTAAGAGACGTGCAGTTTCATCCTGCCGTTCTGTATCTTCCGGAAGTCGAGAATTTGGTTTACGAGCATCAACATCTTGCGGGCGTTACGATCAATGAGGTTGATATATTCCTTACCTTCACGGCTCAGCTTTTCCTTCGACTTGATTTCCTCGATCGGTCCGCTTATCAGCGACAGCGGCGTTCGCAGCTCATGGCTGATGTTTGTAAAGAAACGTATCTTCAATTCGGCAAGTCTGTCGTTGATGTAGACCTCGTTCCTTATTTTAATAAGGTACATCACGAGGCGCAGTCCGCCATATAATGCAAGCAGGATGAGCAGCGAATAGATGATGTAAGCCCACCACGTGGCCCACCACGGCGGCAGGATTACCACCTCGAGGACGCGCTCGGGCGAGATGTTGTCGTTAACTTTAACTCTGAATTTGTAATGTCCCGGCGGCACGTTCGAGTAAGACGCCACGCGGTTGTTGCCGCTGTTATGCCATTGTTCCTCATATCCGTCGAGGATGTAGGTGTAAGACAGGGGCGTATTATCCGAGAAATGAGGCGATGAGAAGTCGATTGTAAAGGTCGACATGTCGTGCTTCAGCTCTATCCGTTCCGCATACTTCGGCGAGCATTCCGTTATAGGCGGCGTGAAGCTCCACAGCTCCCGGTTGCCCACTTTAAAGCCCGTTATGAACGTGCGATAGCTCTTCTCGTTATCGCTTATCACCGCCGAGGGGTTGAAGACGAGCAGTCCCTGACGGCAGCCGACAAGTATCCGCCCGTCTTTAAGACATACTGAGGTGTTGTCTTCTATGCTTACGTCGGGAAAGCCGGCAAACTTATCATATCCCTTTACAAACGAAGAGCCATGCCGCATGCTTGCCAGCCCGCTCTCGGTGCATATCCAGAGACATCGGTTTTTGTCTTCGACAATCGACGCTATCACGTCCCCACCCTGCTTTTCGTTGATGTTGTAGGCTTTGAGTCTGGGCTGTCTGTTCTTCTCGTCGTAATATTCAATCTTGTTGAGACCGCTGCCGAATATTCCCATCCAGATGTAACCTTCACGGTCTTTATACATGCTGTAAATGTCGTTGTCTATCACTCCGGAGGCGGCACGCTCCCTGTAAGTCTCAAACTTGATGTCGGAAGGATTGTTGAATTTGCCGTTGAACGACATCAGTCCGTCCGTCGTGCCGACCCATATTCTGCCGTTTCTGTCTTCGGCAATAGACCTTACGTCTGTGTAAAGCTCGTAACCGGGGTAATGCTTGAAACCGTTTCGGCTGTGACGGAACACAACTTTGCCTCCATGTCGCTCCAAAAGGTTCAGTCCGCCGTAGAACGTACAGACCCATATACGTTTGCGACTGTCCTGATAGGTGAAATAAACGCGGTTGCTGCTGAGCGAGCTACGGTCGCCGCGGCGATTGGTATATCTTGTCAGCCGCAGCCCTTGCGGTGCGAGATTGTCGGCGGAGCCCATGACGAGTCCCGAACCTTTGGTCGAGAACCAGTAGTTGCCGTCGGCGTCTTCCATGATGTGATATACCGCTCCGATTTCTTTTTCGTCAAACCGCCGCTTTACGTCAAGGGTCTTGGAGTCAAAGCAATACAGCTCGCCGTAGCGCGTTCCGACCCAGATATCTCCTCTGCGGTCCTGATATACGGCACGTATGCCGTTGTTCTTTCCTATCGCTTGCGGCAGGTTTATCGACTCACGGAACATGAAGTTGAAGTTGTCGCGTGGGAAACGCACCTTGTATAGTCCGCTGCTTGCCGACGAAAGCCAGAGCGTTCCGTTGTCGCTCACGTCAATATCGAAGAAGTGGGGCGACATACGGTTGTCGTCAAACTCCTTGCTTTTATTGATATTTTGCATCGTCTGCGTGCGGTGGTCAAAGCGCCACACCTCGCCGTTGCGCAGCAGGATGAAGAGTCCGTCGGTGGCTGAATCTTTGAATTTCACATCAGCAAATAGGCTGTCCGTCGGCAGGGCGTATGTCCTTGTTGCCGACGTCTGCGGGTCGTGATATATCAGGCTGCCGCGTTCGGAGTAGTACCAGAGTTTGTTATATCTGTCTTTAAACGAGTTAAGGACATTCGACACCTGCGCCGTCACAAGCTTGGGAGCGGTTTTTTCTGTGAAAGAATACAGTCCGCCGGCGGTAGTGAAGAATATTTTTCCATTAACGATATTGATACTCGACACCGCCTGCGTCATACCTTTGAAGGCGTTCCGGCGGGTGGTTCCGTTGCGGTTGTCGGTCGTGTAGATGCAGCCTGTCTGCGTTCCTACGCACAAATAGTTACCAACGCGCTTGAAGCCGGTGAACTTCTGTGCCTTGAATGAAGATGAAAAATATCTCCGTTTCGACTTTTTCACGACGATGTCGGTGTTCAGCTGTCTGCTGATCCAATAGACGTATTTGTCGTTTTCGCCGTAGACATTGTGCCGGAGCCTCATCGTCGCGCCGTCAACGTCGTACCTCGAATCATATATTTTGTTGACAATTATCTTTCCGTCTTTCTGTAAATACGCCTCATAAAGGTCTTTGTTACGTGTCAGCAGGAGCACGTGTCCGTTTTCAATGAGCTGGATTTTTATCACCTGCACGTTTGTCGAGTGTCGTTTCAGCTCGTTGTAAATGTCGTGATAGGTCTCTTTCACCTTGTCAAAGAGATATACATGGTTGTCCGTGTTGCGTATCCAGAGGTTTCCGTCGTTATCTTCGACGATGTTTCTTACCTTTCTCGGCGGCAGGTCTGAGTGTTGGTTGTGCCGCGTAAGATAAGGTCTGAACTCGGCACCGTCGAACGAACAAAGTCCATGCCACGTGCCCAGCCATAAAAATCCGTCCTTGTCTTTATGTGCGCAGTACAGCGTGTTGCCGAGCAGTCCGTTGTCCTTTGTATAATGTTCTACAATCATTTCGGGTTGCGCGGCAGCTTTCAGCGGCAGCAACAGGCACAATAATATAAGGTGTAAGAAGTTCTTCATGGTTTTGTTTGAAAAGATACAAGCGTTCTTCCGTATGACAATCACCGGAAGTCTTCCGGTAAAAGCAGAAAAGAAAATGGCAGTTATGCAAAGATAAAGCATTATATCAATACTTCAAAACTTTTTCTTGTTTTTTGCCGAAGACAAGGGGTGCATCGGAGATTATCAGATTGATATAAAACGAACGATAATCCTTACGATTTCAAAAGGCAGCCTTTTACCTTGCAAAAGGTTACCTTTCAGCGTGTAAAAGGCGGTCTTTTAGCGCGTAAAAGACCGCCTTTTGGAATGCCGTTGTTTTACGTTTAAAACCGTAAGTAAAACAAACTGATTTGTTACGGATTGTTATTTATTCGTCCGACCGGCGTTGATTTAACCAAAATCCGCAATCAAGATTGTCGGAAAATCGGTTTTACGTACATTTATTTGTTGGTTCGCCACATTTTTATTACATTCGCAGTCGGAAACACGAATTGACATCTTAGTCTAAGAAACACATAAAAAAACTCATTATTATATATGAACAACTCATTTACCAGCCATATCATGCCTCTGTTTTTGTTTGCTTTCGGTCTTTGCACGGCTGTTAATGCGGCGGGCAAGGCTAAGAAAGAGGTGTATATACCGATGGACTATTCCACCTGCGGTTACCATGCTTCGGAGCGTAACATCCCCGACGTCAGAAACGCGGTGTACGTAGGTTGCAAAGCGGGGAACGGTGACAGCCACGACATTTTACAGCGCGCGATAGATTATGTCTCGACGCTGAAAACCGACAAAGACGGCGTCAGAGGTGCCATCCTCTTGGGCGAAGGCACGTTTTATATCAACAAACCGCTGCGCATCAGTGCTTCGGGAGTAATCCTGAGGGGCTCGGGACGCGGCAAGACGGTCATCGTAAAGCGCGGATTTGAGCGCGGAGCGCTGCTTTATATAGAAGGTGGCGTAAGGCTGACGGGCGGCGACACCATAGCAATAGCTGACGAGAAAGTGAAGGCGGGAGCCGTAACCATTATGACAAAAGGTGCCGGAAGACTGAATGCCGGCGACCGTATAAGGATTGTACGACCGTCGACAAAGGAATGGATCGAGTCTCTTAAATGCAACGATTACGGCGGAGGACTGACCTATACGGGCTGGCAGAAGAGCGATATCGACATCATTTGGGACAGGACGGTGGTTTCTTCCGAGGGCGGAAGGATTACTGTCGACGCCCCGATAACCACCACACTCGACCCGAAATACGGCGGCGGATACGTTGTTACAGGGCATAATGCGGCCGAACTGACTGAATGTGGTGTGGAAAACCTAACGCTCATGTCGGAGCATAACTCGTGGAACGTCAAGGACGAGGATCACTGTTGGGACGCGGTATGGATGAACAACGCACGCGACTGTTGGGTGCGCCGCGTCAACTTCAAGCATTTCGCGGGCAGCGCGGTGAACATTCAGAAGGAGACGAGCCGCATAACCGTTGAAGACTGCATAGCAAGCGAGCCGGTATCTGAGACAGGCGGCTGGCGCAGAGGTGTCTTCATCACACGCGGTCAGCAGACACTTATTCAGCGTTGCGTCTCCCGTCAGGGCATACACGACTTCGCGGCCGACTTCTGTGCGGCGGGTCCCAACGCCTTTGTACAGTGCGAAGGCGAAGAGTCGCTCGGCTTCAGCGGCAGTATCGGCTCGTGGGCGGCAGGCTTGTTGTTCGACATCGTGAACATCGACGGCGGCGATATAAGTTTCAAGAACCTTGAACAGTTCCGCTTCGGAACGGGATGGAACACCGCCAACAGCATGATGTGGCAGTGTACCGGATCAACGCTTTACTGCTACTCGCCCGACGAAGACAACCGCAGCAGCGCCAACGGATGCTGGGGAACGCTGACCGGCAACGGCGAATGGACAAACAGTAACAACCATGTGCAGCCCCGCAGCCTCTTCTACGACCAGCTGAAAAAGCGTCTCGGAGAAGGAGCCGTGAACGGATACATCCTTCCGAGAAACACAAACGCGTCAAGCAGCCCCACCGTTGAACAGGCGGAACAGATGGCACGACAGTCTCTTACAGAACCGAGACTGACGCTCGAGATGTGGATTGACTCCGTTCCTTACACCGCAAGCACGTCGGTTGCGGGCGTGAAGAACATCGAGAATATCAAGACAAACAGGAAATCATCAGCTGAAACGACCGCACACAAGCCGCAATTCGCCGTCACCGACGGACACATTACGGCTGACGGACGCCTCGTTACGGGCAATCGCTACCAGATACCGTGGTGGGCAGGACGCGTGAAAGACAACTTCGTGAAGACCGGCGCCCGACCGGCGATAACACGATTTGTGCCCGGAAGAGAGGGCACAGGCTGGACTGACCGTGTCGACTCGGTGGTGACTTATCTCGAAAACAACGGATATTGCATGCTCGACCATCATTACGGACTTTGGTACGACCTGCGTCGTACCGACCACGAGCGCATCCGTCGTGCCGACGGAGAGGTGTGGGCGCCGTTCTACGAGCAGGCTTTCTCACGCTCGGGAGAGGGCAAGGCATGGGACGGACTAAGCCTTTACGACCTTAACAAGCCCAACGAGTGGTATTGGTCGCGCCTTAACGAATTTGCAGAAAAGGGTGCCGAAAAGGGTATTATGCTGTTCAACCAGCACTATTTCCAGCACAACATTCTCGAAGCGGGCGCCCATTGGGTGGACTGTCCGTGGCGTCCGGTCAACAATGTGAACAAGACCGACTTCCCCGAACCTGTGCCTTTTACGGGCGACAAACGCATCTTCATGGCGGAACAGTTCTACAACGAGAACGACAAAGTGCTGCGTCCGTTCCACAAACAGTACATCCGTACCTGCTTGGAACGTCTGAAAGACAAGGACAACGTGGTGCAACTGATAAGCGACGAGTACACCGGACCGCTGCACTTCACACGTTTCTGGCTCGAGACCATCGCCGAATGGGAGCGCGAAACGGGCTGTCACCCCATCGTGGCGCTTAGCTGCACCAAGGACGCACAGGACGCAATACTCGCCGACCCCGAGCTTTCAAAGGTCGTGGACGTGATCGACATAAGGTACTGGCACTACAAGACGGACGGCATCTGGGCGCCCGAGGCAGGCAAGAACATGGCTCCGCGTCAGTTCATGCGCAAGATGAAAGTCGGCAAGACAACCTTTGCCGAGGCTTATAACGCCGTGAAAGAATACCGCGTAAAGTATCCCGAAAAGGCTGTAACCTTCTTCTCACAGCAATATCCGACCTACGGTTGGGCGATACTTCTTGCCGGCGGCTCATGCCCCAACGTGCCCGTAAAGGACAGAAAGTTCCTTTCAGACGTGGCGAAAATGAGTTATGTAAGCGGCGAAGGCAACTCCGACGTGCAGATTTTGGGAAAATCCGGTATCGGATATGTGGCTTATTCCCACAACGTATCTTTGATATCAGGCTTGAAACCCGGTAAATATGTTCTTAAAACGATTAACCCAAAAGACGGCAAAGTAAGCATCTTAAAGAAAAACATGGTAATTTCAGACACCACGGTTGTCGAGACCAAGGGCAACACGGTGTATTGGTTTGAATGTATAAAGTAAGGAATGATGGCGTAAGATATGCAAGAATATCGGTTTTTCGCATTTATAAACCGAAAATTCCCAATATCTTACGCCTTTCGTTTCTAACTTTGCAATCAAAGAAGTGAAAACCTATGATTAACTTTACCGAACTTTACGACAAAACCATTGACAACCTTTTCGCTTTCGGAACAAAACTTACTACCGACCATGAAATGATTAAAGACTGCATCCAAGACGTCTTTGTGAAACTTTATACCAAACGAGGCGAACTTGAATCGGTTGTCAACATCGAGTCTTATCTTTATGTTTCATTAAAGAACAGGCTTAACGATGAGTTCCGTCACAACAGCCATCTTTGTGACAACGAGATCGATGACAACAGCATGAAGACGCTCCACGACGAGAACAGCGTCTACGTATTGGAGAACATCGAAGAAGAACAGAACAAGTCTAAGAAGGTCTCCGACTACATGAAATGCCTCTCTCCGCGCCAGCAACAGATAATAAACCTTTATTATATGGAGCACCGCAAGTACGACGATATCGGTCGGATAATGGGCATTAACTATCAGTCTGTACGTAATCTGATGCACCGCAGTCTGTTGAAATTACGTCTCTTGGCAGCAAGAACGGAGGCTGTTTAAGAATTACATGCAGCCGACTTGAATGTAAATAAAGTGCATTAAAAAGTCACTTTATTTAATGTTTAAAGAGTACAAAAAAGCATGTACGCCGTCATTTAAATGAAATAAGTTTACAAAGACGGACATGCAGATAACAGCGGAACAACTTAACATCATTTCTCTTTACAGCGGCGGCACGCCGTTACACCTCTCTCCGGAAGAGAAGCAGGAACTTAAAGAGAGAATACAAACTGCAATAGACAAGGTAGGAAGAGTTCAGAGATAACACCACTTTTTAAATATTTATATATAAAATCCCGACTTCAAGACATTAAGGTCTCTCGAAGTCGGGATTTTTTAATGGGAAAATAGGGAATTAAGAATTATGAATGAAGGATTAAGAATTAGGGAAATAAAAAATAAAAGCAACTTTCTTGCCTGCGAATAAGGCTGAAAGTTGCTTTTATTCTTTATTATTAAATCTTCACTTAGAAGAGCTTTGTCTTTCCGGCAAGCGTGTCATGATTGTTCTTCAAGTCAGTCCAATCAATCTTTTCTTTTGTGCTTATGCCGTTGATGTACTTCTCGATGTTGGTGTAACCGTCGCCCGTGCAGTCTTTGTTGGCGTCGGAAGCGTCGTTGGGATTAAGTCCGTTAGCCTTTTCCCACTCGTCAGGCATACCGTCACCGTCGCTGTCTTTATATGGCTTTCCTTTGTAATCGGGGTATCCTCCCATTTGTGCGGGATCTGTGATGATACCGTCTTTATAAGAGTCGTTGGGCAGACGACGATACTTGAAGGTGCCGTCTTCCCTCTGTGACTGTTTAGCCAAGCCCCAAAGGTCACCATACGGATTTTCTTTCGGCAACTTCTTCACGTAGTAAGCCTGTCCTGTGCGAACTTCCTCTACGATGCGCTGATCAACGATGTCGCGTGTGGGCAACATTGCTCCTACGTTTGAGAGCACCTTGTCGAAGGTCTGATCGGAAGGAATTATCGTGACATGAGGCATTGCGAAGGGTTCGTCAGAGCGCATGAGTGCCATCTCTTCCTCGCTGAGTCCGCCATCCTTATCGGCTGTCTGGATACCTCCTGCCCAGTTGTCGGCTGTCACTTTTTCGTTACCTTCCATAATGTTTCCGACTGCATAGATGCGTCCGAACTGTTTGTATGGGAAGAGTTTTTCGCTGCGGCTCTCTGATTTGATGATACGATGAGCGATGTTTCCTACTTTCGGTGTCAAGGGACCTGGCTTGTAGTAGTTGTTGATGAAGTTGCTCATTGTAGAGAATTCGCCTCCGTCTGCCGTGCGGTGAACCCAGTTGTAAACGATGTTGTTGACAAAGTTGAATACTCCTCCCCATCCGATTGACGGGTTACGACCTGTGTTGTCAGCCCAAAGGTTACGCATGAATGTGGTGTTCTCGCCACCGATGGTACTTCCGAAGGCATGGTTGTAGGTGTCAAGCGCCTTGGCAGAGATCGTGTTTTGTATTGTCACGTTAACCGTGGGCACCTTGCGTTTGGGCTTTCCGTCGTGCATGTCGAACATGTGGCGGTAGAAAGAGATGTTCTCGTCGAGACCCCATTCGCATGAGCAGTGGTCTATCATGATGTTACCCACGGGGTTTCCTCCGAAAGAGTCTTCGCGGTTCCATACGTTTGTATTACCGCGGCGGAAGCGCATGTGACGCACGATTACGTCGTGAGTGTCAACTTGGAACGACTCTCCCGCGATGCAGACTCCGTCTCCGGGAGCCGTCTGACCGGCTATTGTAACGTAGGGAGCGCGCAGGATTACCGGTGTTTTCAGCTTGATTATACCGCTCACGTTGAACACGATGATACGTGCGCCGCCCTGCTCGCAAGCCCAACGGAACGAGCCGGGACCGTCGTCATTAAGGTTGGTTACAACGAGGACTTTACCTCCGCGACCTCCCGCCGTGTACATACCGCCGCCTTCGGCACCGGGGAATGCGGGTATTTTAGCCTGTTTCAGGTCATACGGACGTGAAGCCCAAGGCACGTAAGGACGTCCTTCCATAGCCTCTTTTTTGACAATCGGGAACGCCACCGCCCATGCGGAGTCCGAATGTTCTGTCCATTCCTTGTTCTGGGCAGCATACTTAGCCTTAGCCTCACTCGTGATCTGAGGATACTGTGCCATTGCCGTCTGTGCGCCAAGGCTCATCGCAGCCGCTACGATTAATACTGATTTCTTTTTCATAATATAATAAGTAATGTAATTATAGGTTCTCTTTATATGACTGTTTTTTTGTAGTTTTGTACCTAAACTTTCTCCATTATTCCACCGTCAGGCGCAAAATGCATGTAGTTTCGTAAGGAAAGACAACCGAAGATATAGACGCGTTTCCCCTCATAAGGTTTAAAGGCGGAAATAAATTCCTGTCCTACACATCAAAATTCCGTCATTTTATGCAGCTTACGTATCAAAGATTTAAGGTCGGTATCTGGTCTTACACCATATTATTACAAAGGAATTAAAAATTTATGAGACAAAGGTTATCCGATAACATCTTTTAAGAATTAATTTATTTTATATGTTAATTCATAACGTCTTTATTTCGATTATTTGCGGGCGAGTCGTCCGCCGCTCTCAAATATGCAAAATTTCAGGCTTCAAACAATCACCTGACAATCAGCAACTTATAAAAAATCGACTTTCCGAAGGCGTTTTTTGAGCGTCAAAAGGTATATCAAACGCCTTGCAAAAGACGGCAAAACGGACTGTAAAAGCTGGTCTTTCGTGTTGTAAAAGGCGGTCTTTTGCAATGTAAAAGACCGTCTCTTGGAAATCAGGAGACAAAAAACGGAGTTTCAAGACGTATTTTGACACTTTCCAACGGACATTTTTGCATCTTGAATTTCTATTTTGTCGAAAATCCCGTGTTAAATCAAACGGCGACAAAGTTAATATTTTATAAAACATGGAAGGTGTTTGTTCAGAAGTACAGGAGTACAGAAGTGCAGGAGTACAGACACTTGTATTATTGGAAACAAGACAATAGGAAAATCTGATTTAGCCAATGTCCTGATTTCCACCTTACTCCCACACTTTCTCAATGTTTCATATAATAATGTCAGAAAACAAAGATAATAATCACAAATCCAATGTTACAAAAACAATGTTCAAACGTCTAAATAATAATATGAAAAGACTACGTATTCTAATAACATTATTGATTTTGACTGCCGGAGCATTTGTTCCGGAGGTGGTTTCAGCGCAAAAACGCTACCAGGTCGGCGTATGCGACTGGATGGTCCTTAAACGTCAGAAACTCGGAGAGTTCAAGCTCGCAAAGGAGTTAGGCTGCGACGGACTGGAGATGGACATGGGCGGACTGGGCATGCGCAACTCTTTCGACAACAAGATGCGCGACCCTGAGTCTGTAAAGACATTCCTGCATCATGCCGACAGCTTCGGCATTAAAGTGGGAGCCGTGGCGATGTCGGGCTTCTACGGTCAGAGTTTCGCCAAGAAAGAGAGCTGGCGCTGGCTGGTGCAAGACTGCCTGAACACGCTCGACAAGATGGGTGCCGACGTCGCCTTCCTGCCCCTCGGAGGCTGTGGCAGCGACTGGACAGACAAGCCGGAACTGCGCCAACAGATTGTATGGCGTCTGCATGAAATCGGAGAAATGGCAAAAGCGCGGGGCAAGGTAATCGGAATAGACACCCCGCTGGGCGCTGACGACAACATAAAACTGCTCGAAGAAATCAACTCCGACGGCATACGCATTTTCTATAAATTCCAAACGGCGATCGAACACAAGCGCAACATTGCGAAAGAAATAAAGAAACTGGGCAAAGACAGGATTTGCGCCATTCATGCAAGCAACACCGACGGTGTATGGCTGAGAAACGATAAAGCCGTGAACATGAAACAGATTAAGAAGGCTCTTGACGCCATCGGCTGGTCGGGCTGGCTCTTCGTGGAGCGCAGCCGAGACGTCAACGACGTGCGCAATGTAAAGAAAAATTATGGCGAAAATGTTAAATACTTAAAAGAGATACTGCAATGAGAATTATTTTAACTATTTTTGTAACGTTAATGACATTGGGCACGGTAAGCGCCCAGACTGTCAAATTAGACTCTGACGGACGTGCGCAAGACTACGTGAACAGCATTCTTGGCAGAGCGACGAAAGTGACTGACGCCTTAAAAATCACCGGAACAGAGAAAGGTGAACAAGTGAAAAACATCGTAGCAAACAGATATTTCAAACTTAACGACATCTACTCAGAGCGCGACAGCCTGAAAAAAGCGGCGGCAACACTGACGGGAGCCGAGAAAAAAACGGCTCAGGAAGCAGCCGAAAACCTTAAAGACAAAAATCTGTATCGCACACATTTCGGTTTCATCGGACAGCTGTCAATGTTCCTTACGGACGCTGAGATCGAGACGGTGAAGGACGTTATGACCTACAACGTGGTGAAAGTGACCTACGAGGCGCAATGTGACATGATACCGACGCTGAAAGATGAGGAGAAGGTACAGATACTCGCATGGCTTAAAGAGGCTCGCGAATATGCCATTGACGCCGAAAGTTCAAAGAAGAAGCACGAGACATTCGGCAAATACAAAGGCAGAATTAACAACTATCTGAGCAAGCGCGGATACAACCTCACAAAGGAGCGCGAAGCTTGGGCAGAAAGAGTTAAAGCACGCGGAGGAACGTTATAAATTAAGAATTCTGAGTTAAGAGTTAAGAATTAAAGAGCTTGGAAACACGTCTGAACAAACTGACAAATTTTCTTAACTCTTAATTCTTAATTCCTAAATCGTAAACCTCCTTTAAGAAGGAATAAATCTATACTTATGAAGCATATACTTTTGAAAACATTAAAACAATCTGTAAGCAATTCAAGAACTCATTATCTTGGAGGGCTTATGTTGTTTTTAAGCGTACCGGCTCTTGCCCAGCAAAACGGCATAACGGACACCCGGAACAGCAAGTTCGCGATAATGAACTCGACACCCATCAGCTCCGTGAAATGGACGGACGGTTTCTGGGCGGAACGTTTCAACGTGTTGAGCGGCACATCGTTACAAAGCATGTGGGACACATGGCGCTCGCCGGACGGTCACAGCTATAACAACTTTCTCATTGCGGCGGGCGAGAAACAGGGCAAACGCCACGGACCACCATTCCACGACGGCGACTTCTACAAATGGCTGGAAGCCGTCGCTGCCGTTTATGCCATAAACAAAGATCCCGAACTCGACAAAATAATGAATGAGGTGATACGGCTCATCGCCAAGGCACAACGACCTGACGGCTATCTGCACACCCCCGTAATCATTGCCGAGCTCAACAAAAAGGCAAAACAACAGGAAGACGAAAAGGAAAACGAAGCTATCGGAACGAAAGTGGGCACCGGCAAGGACGGCGCTTTCGGCAACCGCTTGAACTTCGAGACGTATAACCTCGGTCATCTCATCACCGCCGGAATTATACACAAACGCGCCACGGGCAAGACAACGCTGTTTGACTGCGCCGTGAAGGCTGCCGACTTCCTGTCCGGATTTTACGAGAACAACCCCGACGAGCTGGCACGCAACGCCGTCTGTCCGTCGCACTACATGGCTATGGCTGAAATCTACCGCGAGACGGGCAACCCGCGCTACCTCAAAACGGCGCAGGGCATGATCGACATACGCGGCAAGGTGGAGAACGGAACTGACGACAACCAAGACCGCATACCCTTCCGCCAACAATACAACGCCATGGGTCACTCCGTAAGGGCAAACTATCTCTACGCCGGCGTAGCCGACCTCTATATAGAACAAGGTGAAGGACAACTGATGAAAAACCTCACCTCAATCTGGGACGACATTGTTTACCGCAAAATGTATATCAACGGAGCCTGCGGCGCCCTTTACGACGGAACGTCTCCTGACGGCACAGACTACAAGCCGGACAACATCCAGAAAGTGCATCAAAGCTACGGACGCCCGTACCAACTGCCCCACTCCACCGCGCATAACGAGACCTGCGCCAACATCGGCAACATGCTGCTTAACTGGCGAATGTTTCAGGCAACGGGCGACGCGAAGTACACCGACCTCGTTGAAAACTGTTTCTACAACAGCATTCTCTGCGGAATAAGCCTCGACGGAACAAAATATTTCTACACCAACCCGTTGCGCCTGTCGGACGAACTGCCTTACAAGCTGCGCTGGTCAAAGGAGCGCGAGGTTTATATCAAACGTTGTTTCTGCTGCCCTCCGAACACTCTGCGCACGTTATGCGAGGCTCAGGACTATGCTTACAGCGTGGGAAAGAACGAAATTTATGTAAATCTTTACGGCGCAAACACGCTGACAACAACTCTTGAAGGTATCGGGAAAATCAGTCTGAAACAAGAGACCGACTATCCGTGGGATGGAAAAATCAAGATTACCATAACTGAACTGAAAGGAAAGAAAGACCTTACGTTCAAGCTGAGAATACCTGAATGGGCTGACGTTGCCGAAGTAAAAGTCTTCGGCAAGCGGGGTAACGAAATGGACGTAAAGACCGACGCAGGCGGCAAATACGTCTCAGTACCTTACACTTGGCAGAAAGGCGACGTAATAACGCTCGACCTTCCGATGAAGACAAAGATCATCGAGGCAAATCCTTTGGTTGAAGAGTGTCGCGGACAGGTGGCGGTTCAGCGCGGTCCCGTTATCTACTGTCTTGAAAGCAACGACCTTAACGGACTCGACATCGACAACATCGCCATTCCCGCCGACGCAAAAATCACACCCGTTGAAGTAAACATCGCAGGCAGCAGGATGGTGGCACTCGACACCGAAGCCGTCAACCGCAGCGAAAGTTCGTGGGAAAAGACACTTTACAGAGAGTTCAATAAAGATAACAAGAAAGCCAAAATACGCCTTATCCCCTACTTTGCATGGGGCAACAGAGGCAAAAGCGAAATGACAGTATGGATGCCCGTAGAATTTTAACGACAGTATTTTCAACCGTTTTTATCGGTCTGAACATTAACGCCACCGACATTATTGTAAAGCCGGAGGCATACGCCATCGAGAAGGCTTTACAGCAGGCGCGTGAGGAAAGACGCATCAATAACGCGAAAGACGTTTGCATCCATCTTTCGGAAGGCACATATTTCCTTAACCAACCAATAATAGTACGTCCGGAAGACAACGGCACACGCATCGTTGCCGATGGTAATGCCGTGATAAGCGGAGGCGTCAAGATTGCCAACTGGAAGAAAGAAGGAAAGTATTACGTTGCCGACGTGCCCGAATTCAACGGCAGACCGCTGGAATTCAGACAGATGTGGGTTAACGGCAAGAAGGCTGTCCGCGCCCGAGACGTTGCTGACTTTAACAACATGTTCCGTATCCGTAGCCTCGATAAGGCTAAGGAAACAATCTATGTTCCGGCAGCGGCAGTCAGGAAAATCGTCAACGCAAAACATGCCGAGATGGTGATACATGAGATGTGGTGCATTGCCAATCTGCGCATAAAGGGCGTCAAGATTGCCGGCGACAGCGCCGCCGTAACGTTCCATCAGCCCGAAAGCCATATCCACTTCATGCACCCCTGGCCTTCACCGATGGTCACTTCGAACGGTCGTAACTCAGCTTTCTATCTGACAAACGCCAAAGAACTTCTCGACACTCCGGGCGAATGGTATCTCGACGCGAGAGCACAGAAAGTTTATTACATACCGCAAAACGGCGAAAACATGAAGACGGCAGAGGTAATCGTGCCGGCAGTTGAAACACTCATGCAGGTTGAAGGCACGCCCGACAATCCGGTGAAAAACGTTACTTTTGAAGGCATTACATTCAGCCACGCCACATGGATGCGCCCGTCGGTAAGCGGACACGCACCTTTGCAGGCAGGAATGTTCATGATTGAAGCCTACAAGCTACGCCCGAAACAGGTTCGCCCCAACGGCGACCACAAGCTCGACAACCAAGGTTGGGTGGGACGTCCGGCAGCGGCAGTAAGCCTCAACAGCGCCGAAAACGTGTCTTTCAGCAGATGTACGTTTGAGCACATCGCCTCGACCGGTCTCGACTACCACCTTTATATAAAAGGTGGAAACGTTGAACGGTGCACGTTCAAGGACATTGGCGGCAACGGCATACTCGCCGGAAGTTTCGGGCCGGAGGCTCACGAGGCACACCTTCCTTACGACCCTGCCGACAGACGAATTATCTGCACAGGACTTAACATCACGAACAATCTTATCGAAGACGTTACAAACGAAGACTGGGGCTGTGTAGGAATAGGAGCCGGCTTTGTGAAAGGCATAAAGATCTGCAACAACGAAATACGCGAAGTGTCTTACACCGGAATAAGCATGGGTTGGGGATGGAACCGACAGGTTTGCTCAATGTCAGACAACTTGGTGAAAGGAAACCTGATCCACCATTACGCAAAACACATGTACGACACGGCGGGTATTTATACTCTCGGCGCGCAACCGCACTCTTTTGTCGAAGAGAACGTTGTCCGCGACATCTACTCTCCGAGCTATGCACACGACCCGAACCACTGGTTCTATCTCTACACGGACGAAGGATCGTCGTTCATTACTGTAAGAAATAACTGGACCCCGGCAGAAAAGTATCTTAAAAACGCCAACGGTCCGGGCAACACTTGGGAAAATAACGGTCCCGCAGTAGCCGACAGTATCAAGAGCAAAGCGGGAATAATCAAATGAAAAATAAGGAGTGAAGAATGAAGAATTATAGAGGGTGATGCAACAATGTAAATTCTCATAATTCTTCAATCTTAATCAATAATAAATAAAACGATAAATTCTAATAATATGGGAAAGAAGAAAAGCAGCTTGAAAAGCACACTTGCCGTATCCTTGACGAACTATCTCGACGCCGGAGCGATAGTAGCCGGTGCCAGCGGACTGACGCTATGGCAGAATTATCTCGGACTTACGGAAGGTCATCTTGGCTGGCTTAACGCAATAAGCGCCAACTGTCTGGGCGCTGCAATAGGCGCGATAATCGGCGGATTTCTTGCCGACAAATACGGAAGAAAAGCGATTTACACTTATAACATGCTGGTTTACATGCTCGGCGTGATAATCATAATGCTCTCTGTAAATTTTCCGCTGCTGCTTTTAGGCTTTCTCATAACGGGCATTTCGGTGGGTGTCGGAGTGCCTGCATCATGGACTTACATCTCTGAAAGTTCGGAAACGAACAACCGCGGACGAAACATCTGCATCTCACAGATGGCTTGGGGCATCGGCCCGCTTATCATTCTTATAATCGGAACGCTGCTTGCACCTCCCACGGGTGCCGAGGGTAATGCCGGCGGTGTGCTCTTTTCTTTTGTTGAATTTATCGCCAACGCAATAACCGGAGGCGAGGCTCAGGGAGCCGCTTTACATGTATTCAGTTCAAGAATTGTGTTCGCCTCTTTATTCATCGTTGCTTTCATAGCATGGCAGTTGCAGCGCCGTCTCGACGAAAGTGCCGAATGGAAGGCGGCAAAAGAGGCTGAAAAGAAAAGCGGAATAAAGCAAAAGAGTGTATTCTCGTCATTCGGCGAACTGTTCTCCAACAAGATTTGCGTGCGCTCCATGCTTTTCCTTGCAGGAATGTATCTTACTTGGAATCTTGTATGCTCGGTCATGGGATTTTTCCAACCGCACATTTATGAGACTGCGGGAGGCTTGTCCAACGAGCTTGCCAACATGTTTGCGGCAGGTCAGTGGGTGGTAATCATTATTATGACGTTCGTCTGCTCGCTTATCGTTGACCGCGTAAACCAGCGTATGTTGTTTGCTTTCGGCGTAAGCATGGGCGTATTGGCATGGCTGATTATTGTAACAATCGGCATCACGAGCATGACCGGACTGGTTGTTTTCACGCTGATGTGGGCAATCCAAGCCGGCATTTCGGTACAGACATTCTACGCTCTCTGGGCGTCGGAGTTGTTCCCCGCAAAGTACAGAGCGGCAGCACAAGGCATCATGTTCTTCATTGTCAGAGGATTATCGGCTGTCTGGGGACTTTACTTCGTACACATCTACGGCGAAAACGGAGAAGGTTTCACCCTCGCAGGCTACATTATGATGGCTTTCTTCGTTATCTCGCTCGTTATCGGAACGATATGGGCGCCCAAGACACAGGGCAAGACTTTGGAAGAAATAACAAAGGAAAGATATGGCGACAACATCTAAGGCAACGTGGATTTGGTATCCCGGCGACTTTGAAATTTGGCTCGGCAACCGTTTCAACAACCGCAGAACAGAACGTGGGGCAATGTTTCCGCCGTTCTGGAAACAGGACAGTCATTGGGTAACAGTCGAATTTTCAAGGACTGTAATACTTGAAGAGGCTGAAACAATAACGATTAAAGCCGAAGGCGACTATAATTTCATGTTTGACGGCAAGCTGCAATTCGGCATGCCGGAAACGTTCGTCATACCTGTCGGAGAGCATAAAATCAACATCAAAGTACATAATCAGGCAACGCCGCCGGCTCTCTACATCAACGGAAAAAC
>CAJMQT010000023.1 GCA_905215655.1 uncultured bacterium
CTATCTCCACGCTGCAAAGGAACTGAATGATATGCCGTTGATGGCAGTTAATGATGATAATTGACAGATAAACGTATTATCATTGCTATTTATAACCCTTTTGCGGCTCTTTCCACCATTGCACGTTCTACATCGGCACGAAGCAGCAAGTTTCTCACACCCACTTTCTTCTTCTCTATGCCATGAACTTTGGTGATATGGTGGATGTTCGCTTTAGATAGTCCGTATTTTTCCGATACCTCATCAACGGTGCAATACCGTTCATCTGCCATCATGTCCATCTGTCGCAGCTCCGCAAGATGTGTCTTTGAATAATAGGTGATACCGTATTCCTTCTTCGTGGGAATGCTGTGGCGGTATGCGTAGGCACGAATGGCGGTAGCTTTCATGCCGAACTCTTCGAACACCTCGTCTGTGGTGAGCCATTCGGTGATAGTAGAGGTGTCAACGGTCAGACCGAGGCATTTCTCCACATGACGCTTGCTGTAATAGTTCTTTCCGGCAATACGACACATGGGTATCTGGTTTCGCTTGGCGGTAGTGTAAAGCCACATCTGCTTTACTTTATAAACGGACATCACCTCCTCGCCGGAGAGGTAAGTCAAAGGCTCGTCAGAAACGGGTACGGTTTCTTGCTTCTTCTGATACTGCTTAAGAATTGTTGGTTTCGGTCGGTTTCCGAAAACTACCTTATTATAAGGGTTGCCCTCCAGCATGGACTCAATGTCAGCACGGCGGATTATTGCCATGCGGCTGCTGATGCGTGAGGCTTTCAGCTTGCCCTGCGACACGAGCTTATAAATGTACTGGCGCGAGCAGCCCATAAGGATTGCCGCCTTGGAAAAGGTGAGGTACTCCTGCTGCCTTAGTCCTATAACAGGTTCTGCCGTCTTAAGGAAATCATCATTCCTTTTCTTTCTCTCTTTCTTGGCTTCATCAGCACAACTGACGGAGCAATACTTCTGCATTCCGCTGTTGGCGGTGAACTCCCTTCCGCAGAATGCGCATCTTCTTGTCTTCTTCATTCTTTCCCTTATTTTAATGTTTTACACTCTTTTCTGTGTATTCCATCGGGAAGTGAATGGAAGTCAACCATTGTTGCCCATTGCCAACAGATTTAATTTTTGTGACGACCTTCGCATTTTGCCCAGCCTTTTGTCTCTGTCTGTGAACCGTTGTCAACCATTGTCGCAAGACTTGAATTTTGTGGCAAAAATAAAGCCCCGCATATTCACCGCGATAGAAATACGTCACAAAATTATGCGGAAAATGTCGAAGCACCAAAAACTGACTGTGAAGTGTTAAAATTCAAATAGTATTGATAATCAGTGGTTTATTTGCAAGTGTTTTTCATTGTATGCAGTTGGTTACACCCTTCTAAATACAATATAAGAATATAAAATGCTTTTTATATAAAAGCAATAATTTAAGAATATAGCAATATGCCGGCTGAAACAGCTTTTTGCTTACAATCTGATTTTCGTCAACGCTCTCAGATTTAATTATTTGAAAAATAAAATCCGACGGACGAAAATTTTAAAAATTTCGTGTGCAATTTTAAGATGCACAGTCACAGAGATTTACGGCAAAGAAAACAAAAGTGTGCAATAAATAAGTATGAAAAACTTGCAAGAACGGGGTAATTTCGTCGAAAAAACAGCCATTCCCGAGTTGTAAAAGTGGCACTTTTGCGATGTAAAAGTGCCACTTTTACAAGATAAGAGTGCCACTTTTACCGTTTAATGTAAATTGTTTTTACTTTTCGGCGTATTTGTCCAATGATAAAATTCTATTTCGTCATTTTTCACGTACATTTTCAAAATGACATAATGATAGCAAAAACAAGGTTTATTGAAATTAATGTAAATCCAGAAATCCCTTCTCCTTCAACGTTTTTTTGATTTGCATCGCCACATGATACGCAAGGAGGACGGGCACGGCATTGCCTATCATCTTATAACCATAATTCACATCCTCATACAGAAACTTGAAATCATCAGGGAAACTCTGGACACGCGCCACCTCACGGACGGTCATCCTGCGGTAAAGATGTTCACTGCCTTCAACAAACTTCTGAAGGTTCTTCCCTACCTTTACCATCTTCGGCGCCTGAGGATGCAGTTGGCATTGACGACCGCTCGCCTGAACGGTGAAGCCCGGCTCGTCCCACGAGCGCACCCTGTTACGCGACATGAATATCGGCGAATATGCTCCGATGAAATACTCGTTGTTCGAGACTTTGCAAGCCGCTCCGTTTGTCTTGTTTTTTTCAAGAGCGGGGATAGCCGTATCCTGCAAGTCCCAAATTCTTTCACGCAATGTCGGTTTGTGACTCAATGGCTCGGGATAAGCAAAATCATGTATGTTCAGATCTTTACGGAAACCTATATAAAAAACGCGGTCTCGGTCTTCCGGCACGTCATAATCATTGGCGTTAAGCATTTTCAAATTCACATCATATCCGGCTTCCGCAAACAAATTCAGAAAGCCTTTCACAGCCTCAGAATGACGTTTCGCCAACATACCCGAAACGTTTTCAGCGACAAAGAACAACGGTTGCTTGTCGCGCAACACACGGATGTATTCATAAAACAGCTGCCCGCGTGCGTCTTCTATACCCCTTAATGTTCCGGCCTCACTCCACGACTGGCACGGAGGTCCGCCGATAATCCCGGTCACTCCGTCCGGAAATTCGGACGAAGATATTTTGCGGATATCCCCTTCAATAAGATTTACTTCCGGGAAATTCGCACGATAGGTCGGACAGATTTTCGCATCAAACTCATTTGCCGTTACTGTCTTGAAACCGGCTTTATGAAAACCTAAATCCAAACCTCCCGCTCCGGAGAATAGACTGATAAGATTCATTATATTTTTAATGGGCGATTATTCAGATTGAGTTGCGAAGGTACTGAAATTTTCATAAAAAAAAGACATTCTCAATAAAAATCGTCCGAACAAAGCCCTGAGCAGCCCTAACGGCAAATGCTGTCATCAGGCAGATTGGGGTTAAAGAAAGGCAGGCAAAAAAAACGGAAGCAAGTTGTATTCATATACACTTGCCTCCGTTGTGCTTTATGCGTTGCTTAATACTGATGAAGGATTATTTTGCGTTTACGAATGCTTTTGTTGTCTTGGCACCTTCACGTATGATGTAAACTCCGGGAGTAATGTTGTTTGCAGAAACTTTAACGCCTTGCAGGTTGTAGTAAACTTTTCCCGTGTTAACATTGCCGCTTTCAATTCCGTTGACGCCTGACGATGTTATTGCCTCGATGTTTGTAAACTCTTTCCAGCTTACAGCAGCCTTGTAGGCATCTACTGATGCAGCCGGAACATGGAGAGTTGCCGTAAGGAAGTCTTCAAACATTCCGTCGGTGGCACAGGTCGGAGGCACGGTATTGAGAGATGTAATATCTTTTATGCCCGTACAGCCGTAGAAAGCCATAATGTCTATATTATTTACGGTTGAAGGAATTGTTATTGTTTCAATAGCCTTGCAGTTGCTGAACGTCATTTTTCCTATTGTTTCAAGACCTTCGGCAAGAGTCACGTCTTTAAGGTTCTTACATCCGTAGAATGTGCTTCCGGAGAGAGTCTTGACGCTTCCCGGCAGACTTATTCCGGTAAGTCCCTCACAGCTCCAGAAAGAAGAACCGATCTTCTCCACGCCGTCAGGTATAGCAACGGCCGTCAGTTTGATACAATTTGCAAATGCCTGATCGCCAAGTTCCTTCAAGGTTGACGGAAGTGTGATATTTGTCATTGCCTTGAAACCGTAGAACGAGCGTCCTATTTTCGTCACTCCTTCGGGAACGGTCACCTCTGTCGTTTCTACTCCGTCGATATACACTTTTCCCCAGTTCCTTTCAGATGTCGGGAATACGTTGTACAGCGGGTTGGCATTTCCGTTGGCGAACTCTATTGCACACCATGCAGCCAGATCGGCAATATAAAGACTTCTCACGTTGGATGCGTTGCGGAAGGCATCGGTGCCAACGGTCTTGATAGACGCCGGGATATGAATTGCCGTAAGGGTGCGGTTCGTATAGAATGCCTTTGCCGCTACTGAGGTTACGGCGTATGTCGTTTTGTTTGCCTCTATTGTTGCGGGGATGTTGAGATCTTTTATGCTTCCGAGACATCCTGTTACCTCTGCCGTCTTAGCGTCGTTGTCAAGGCTGTATGTAATGCCGTCTACCGTGGCGGTTGTCGGGTCAGCATAAGGATCTTCGGTTACTGCCTGAGTAAAGATATTGTAATCTACGTCAATCTTAAAGCTGCTCATAGGGAAACCGTTGTAACTTCCTGCGCCGTTGGTGTCATAACCGAGGAAAACATCTGATTTTGCAGAAATCATGGAGCTGTTGTCCGTTGTCGTTACGGTGAAAGCCGGGTCGCGTGTCAATCCGTCTGCTGTTCTGTTAAACATATAATAAATGTTCTTTACACCGGTGCCGTTTGACGCGATGGCATGTCCGATGGGGCTTTCTGTCTTTAATGTTGCCGTTTTGGCGAGAGCATTAAATGCGATAGGAACATTATAGAAATATCCGGGCATGAACAATGCGTTGATACCTACTACGCTGAGAGCGTCCTCGGCGGTCTTGGTTATCTGCAAGGGACACGCATAAGTTTTTGCTGAGAGCGTGAACGACATTTTTGCATTTGCCTCGGTTGTCTGTATCTCGTTCATGATAATAAGACCTCCTTGTTGTCCCTGATATACGACTGTGCCGTAAAGACCCTTGTCAAATGTGACGGTGTTGCCGTTTACGGTTCCCTTTATTTCCGTATCATTGTATTGCAGCTCAGGAGTGAGCGCATGTATTGTTATATCGCCGTACGTGCTGCTCGTGCCTACAACAACGCCGGTAGGTATTGTTATGGTTCCTGTTGCCGCATCGTATGACGCCTTTACGTCATATCCTTCTGCAAATCCTTCGAGGATAATACCGTCGTTATCGGCAACCACGGTGAAATAGCCGTTGAAATTGTCTTCGGTGTCGTTGTAAACCGTAATAAAACTTTTGCCGACAATGCTTTCAGGGGCAGTGGAAGCTGCTTGTACTTTTGTCTTGGTCACAGCCTGTTTCTCTGTTCCCATTTTGAAAGAAGCGGATTTCAGCTGCAAATGTGCCTCACGTCTTAATTTGTTGAAGTCTTGAAATTCAGTTGCAGCTGTCACAGACATTGTAAGCAATGCCAGTAGTGCAAGAGTAAAAATCTTTTTCATCCGTTGAATTTTAGGTTTGTTTAGATTAAATTCGCGACAATTTATCTGTTTACGGTAGCACCATCCATAAAGCAAAATGCTTTGTTTCAGGCGTTGTCTTGAACATAAAAGTACCGTGTCGCGAAAAAACAGTACAAAATGTTCGATTTCGCCAACAAAAGTAGTCTTTTTGTTTTATTAACATGTTTTATTGAAGACAAAAGTGAAAGACCATTGATACTTTCTTGACATAAATCAAAAAAGTTTACGCATGGTCTTTCACTTCTTTACTTTCTGAGACTCTTTGATTGTCTGATGATGTCCGGATTGCCTTTTAGCCTAAACAAACCAAATAATAAAAAACGGAACAGTCTATTATTGTCATCCGAACAAAGCCCTGAGCGCTCCTTCCACTTTCCGCACGGGCACGAGTTCGATGTTGAACTTCTTGGAGTTAAAGCCCTGCATGTTGCTTGCAGGAATTATCATGTGCGTAAAACCGAGTTTCTCTGCCTCGGCGACGCGCTGCTCTATGCGGCTGACAGGGCGCACCTCGCCGCTCAGTCCCACCTCGCCCGCCATGCACCAGCCGCTTTCTATCGCCGTGTCGACGTTGCTTGACAGCACGGCGGATATCACGCTGAGGTCCATCGCGAGGTCGGTGACGCGCAGACCGCCGGCTATATTGATGAAGACATCTTTCTGTATCAGTTTGAAACCGACACGCTTTTCAAGCACAGCAAGCAGCATATTGAGGCGTCGCTGGTCAAAGCCTGTGGCGCTGCGCTGCGGTGTTCCGTAAGCCGCCGTCGACACGAGAGCCTGCGTCTCAACCATAAACGGACGTATGCCTTCTATCGCCGAAGATATCGCCACGCCGCTAAGCCCCTCGTGGTCGCGGGTCAACAGCAGTTCCGATGGATTGCTGACGGGGCGCAGCCCATCGGCGCGCATCTCATAAATGCCCAGCTCAGAGGTACTGCCGAAGCGGTTCTTGATTGAGCGGAGGATGCGGTACATGTAGTGGCGGTCGCCCTCAAACTGTATTACGGTGTCGACGATGTGCTCCAAAATCTTAGGTCCGGCGAGCGTACCTTCCTTATTAATATGTCCGATAAGGATTACGGGCACGCCGCTCGACTTGGCGAAACGCAGCAGCGCCGAGGCACATTCGCGCACCTGTGTGACGCTGCCCGGCGAGCTGTCAACAGTCTCCGTGCAGATGGTTTGTATCGAGTCGATTACCACAAGTTCGGGAGCCGTCTCCTTGATGTGCGTGAAAATATCTTCAAGAGATGTCTCACAAAGTATCAGGCAGTTGTCGCTCTCGCTGTGGGCGATGCGCTCGGCGCGCATTTTCAGCTGTCGGGCACTCTCCTCTCCGCTGACGTAAAGAATGCGTCGGTCGGTCAGACGCAAAATCGTCTGTAACGTCAGCGTGCTCTTTCCGATACCCGGTTCGCCGCCGAGCAGCACTATCGAGCCGGGCACGAGTCCGCCGCCGAGCACACGGTCAAGCTCCGCATCGAGCATGTCGATACGCGGCTCCGCCTTGACGGATATGCCGCTGAGCGGTTGTGGGCGATTGTCCGTGCTCCTGCTTCTCGCCCTCGTCGCAGCCGCTGCCGACGCCGCAGCCTTCTGTCCGCTGTCTGCCGATATACGTATTTCCTTAAAGGTGTTCCAATGTCCGCAACTCGGACACTTGCCGACCCACTTCGCCGACTCCTGTCCGCAGTCGGAACAAACGTAAGCTATCTTGTCTTTTGCCATTGTATTTCTTTTTTTGTCGACGAGGGGCGTGTGGATAAGTTTACTTGTTTCTCGTCAACTTGTCAACTTGTTCATCAACAAAAGTAACAATTATTTTTTGAGTTACAAAATAAATGGCTAACTTTGCAACATCAACAAAAGCATCAGGCTAATATCGCACATTAATTAATAAAAGAAGAAAGGCATCCCGCGCATCCCGCACGGCGCTGCCTTTTTTAATAAATCGGAATATGAAGACATTACATATCATTGTCCTCCTGCTCGCCGCCGCCATCATTGCGGCATGTGGCGACTCGTATGACAAGGCGCAAAAGCTGTCGAAAGAGAAGGCAGCCAAAGATCGACATGAAGATTCTCTGGCGCTGAAAGTCGGCGTGGTGCCCACGCTCGACTGCCTGCCGATATTCGTCGCAAAAGAGAACGGACTGTTTGACAGTCTGAAAACCGACGTGAGATTAAAGACATTTCAGTCGAACATCGACTGTGACGCGGCGCTCGCGGCAGGACGGATCGAGGGCTGTGTGACAGACATCGTGCGCGGACAATACCTCAGACGGCGAGGAACGGCGCTCGACTACGTTGCCGCCACCGACGCGTACTGGCAAATGATAACCAACCGCAAGGCGCGTATCAAGACGCTGAAACAGCTTAACGACAAGATGATAGCAATGACCCGATACTCGGCGACGGCTCTCCTTGCCTACTATGCCACCGACTCAGCCGGACTGAAGCGTGAAAACGTCTTCAAGATACAAATCAACGACATGCGCCTGCGCTTGCAAATGCTCCTCAACAACGAGATGGACGCAATGCTGCTGACCGAGCCTTATGCCACAACGGCACGCCTGCACAAGCACAATGTGCTGCTGGACAGCCGCGACAAGGACATGCGTTTCGGCGTGATAGCATTCAATTCAAAAGCAATGAAAGACCGACGCAGAGGGCAACAGCTCAAAGCTTTCGTCGAAGGATACAACAAGGCGTGCGACATCATAAACAAAAACGGAGTGAGACATTACGCCGCGCTGCTGAAAAAATATTACAAGGCGGATGACAAAACCATTGCCGCCCTGCCCGAGATGAAATTCAAACATGCCGCCGCTCCCCGTCAGAAAGACATCGAGACGGCTGACAAATGGCTTAAAAATACTGACTGACAATGATTGACAAGGGAGAAAACGTATTTAAAGAGGTCTTCGACAACCTTGAAATATCAAGATTGGTATATGCGATAAGACATCTTCGCAAAATAACGGAGACGCATCCTTATCTGATGTTTGATGATGAACTTGACTGCATCGAGCGTGATTACAGACTCATGCTCGATTATTACGGTCAGGGACTTGAAGACCCGCAGTTGAATGACCTATATGAGAAAATCACTTCACGGCTTTACAGATACACGCTAAATCTTTTGCTTTCATACCGCGTGAAGAACGTTCCGCTCTTTACGGATATATCGCGCCGCTCGATCAACGGCTCGTTCTCAAACGACAGAATTAAGTCGGAACTTGAAAACTATGTTGCCGAAACGGCGATGTTGAGTCTCGAACCGGAAGATGCGAGAACAGCGAAAAGCCGTGAAATCAACCGTCAACATAACGATTTCATGCAGTCGTTGTTCTGTTATCTTGTCGTTTCAAGACAATGGAACAATGCCGACGCAGCTTTCTTTGAAGACCTTTTGCTATCTCCGACGATTGACAGCGCCGACGCGCAGATGATTGTCAGCGCGCTCACCCTTGCCCAGTTGTGCGTTCAAGACATGAAGAAGTTCGCCACGCTGGTCAACCTTTATCTTAAATCCGGCGACGAACGGATACGTCAGAAGGCGTTTGTGGGCTGGGCATTCGCCTTGTCGGGCGATATCAAAGACGAGGAAACAGTTATAAAAATATTGCAGGCAGCCTTGCAAAAGCCCGGCGTGTTAAACGACATAGCCGACCTGCAAAAGCAGATTATATTCTGCATGGACGCCGAAAAGGACAATGACGTCATTCAGAAAGACATCATGCCGGACATCATTAAGAACAATAATCTTAACATAACAAGGTTCGGGATAACAGAAAAAGAGGAAGACCCGATGACCGAAATACTCGATCCGGGAGCGTCGGAGCGCGCGGCAGAGAAGGTGGAAGAGAGTTTCCGCAAGATGATGGACATGCAGAAAGCGGGCTCTGACATATACTTCGGCGGCTTCTCCCAGATGAAACGCTTTCCCTTCTTCGATAATATCGCAAACTGGTTTTACCCCTTTTATCTCGAACATCCGGGCATTTCAAACGTTGTCGACACGCTGAAAGCGGCGCCATTGCTGTCCGCCGTGCTCCGGAACGGACCGTTCTGCGACAGCGACAAGTACTCTTTCACGCTGGCGTTGGCGTCGGTCATCAGCCGCCTTCCCGCCGACATGCACGAGGCATTGAACGCTCCCGAGTCGTTGGGACAGACCGTCAGCGACGAGGAACAATGCCAGCCGGCTTATATCCGACGGATGGTCTTGCAAGACATGTACCGCTTTTTCCGTCTTCACCGGCAACATTCACAACTGCCAAATCCGTTTGATGACGACCATTTCATCATCATCTCTACTCTTAACCATTACTCTTCATTCCCGCCGGAGATTATTCCCGACCTTTGCGCTTTCTGTTATAAGCGCAAGAAGTACGACGTAATCGATAAAATTTTGCAGTCATACGACGTTGAGAATAACGCTGAGTTGTGTTATTACGCCCTGCTTACGGAATTGGAAAACGAGCACGATTTTTTATCGATAAGCACCCTTACATGTAGTCTGACAAACTTTGATCCTACCGACAAACGCTTCGTTTCCCTCTGTGCCAAAGCTTATTTTGAAATCCAAGATTACTCTGCCTCAGCCGAATTTTACGGTAGATTATATGTCGAGGAGCCGGAGAACAGGATGTTGGCGCTGAGATATTGCGCCGCTTTATCAATGTCGGAACAGTATGAAAAGGCTCTGAACCTGCTATACAAACTCGACATCGAAATGCCGGAATCAATGCCCGTAAAACGTATCTTGGCGTGGACGTTGTTGGGAATGAAGAAGTTTGACCGTGCGGAACGCGAGTATGAACAGCTCACGAACAGCAAGAAAATGGTGCCGGCAGACCTCCTGAACAGCGGATATTGCCAATGGGCGCAGGGTAAAAACGGTCAGGCATGGGCATTGTTCGTCGATTACGTAAATGAATTGAAAAAGCGGAAAGAGATTCCCGACTTGCTTTCCGACTTTACAGATGACGCTTCTTTCCTTTCATCATTAGGCATTGACTACATTGACATGAGGATAATGTCAGACCTTGTCTGCGTGGATTGATGTGACTTCTGTCGCCCTCTACCCTTTCGTCTGCCGCTGTTTCCTCTGCCGTATGGCGTCAGAGGAACGGCGTAAGCAGATGAGCGAACCAGCCGACGAACTTATCCCACGGCGTGCGCCACTTGTCCCAGCTCTCGGGCGTCAGCTTGAAAGAGTCCTGCTTGTCACGCTCAAACATGCGGTCAAGCTCTTTCGTGGTGCAAGGATCAATGATTACGGCGTTCTCCTCATAATCGAAATTGAGACTGCGGGCGTTCAGATTGGCGCTGCCGACGGTGCAGAAACGCCCGTCAACGAGGATAATCTTAGTGTGATGAAAGCCCTTTTCGTATATCCAGACGTCCACTCCGTGCTTCATCAGTTTGTGAACGTTATAGAAGACGCAGTCCGGCGTCAGCGGTATGTCGCTGTGCGAGGACACCATTATCTCTACTTTCACGCCGCGTTTCACGGCGTTTCTCAAAGCCTTTTTCAGTTTATGGTTTAGCGTCAGATAGGGATTTACCAGTTTTATGCTGTCCTTTGCGTAGTTGATTGCGTCGGTGTAAAACTCTCTTATAATGCCGTTTGTCACCCTCGGTTCACGGTTGATTATGCCCACCATCTTTCTGCCTGCGGTGACGCAGGTGTCCTGTTTCAGTCCTTCGATGTACTCCGCGTTGTGGTACCCGCGGTAATATTCAGCTCCGTGTACGTCCTGTCCGCTCACTTTGTTCCATATCCTGAGGAATATTTTTTGAAGAGTGTTCACCTCGTCGCCCTCAATCCGGCAGTGCATGTCGCGCCAGTCGCCCACCACGTCCGTACCTTTTATATAATAGTCGGCCACATTCATTCCGCCGGTGTAAGCTATCTTGCCGTCTATGATGACGATTTTGCGGTGGTCGCGGTGGAACACATGGTTGACCCAAGGAAAGCGGATGGGGTCAAACTCATAAATCTCTATGCCCCGTGAGCGTATATCTTTAAGGTGCTTGCGCTTTAAAGGACGGTTGTTGGAGTCATTGCCGAAACCGTCGAAGAGTGCGCGCACCTCGACGCCCTCTTTCACTTTGTCGGCGAGGATGTCAAAAAGCAGCGACGCGATGGAGTCGTTACGGAAGTTGAAATATTCCAGATGTACGCTGCTGCGTGCCTGTCTTATCGCCCGGAACATGTCGTCAAACTTCTCCTGACCGCTCATAAGGAGAGCCACCGAGTTGTTGTTCGAGAAGGTGACACCCTCTTTCCGCAGGCTACTTACAATCATGGAGTCTGACGTCTGGGCGCCCGCCGATGTCAGGACGAGCAGTAATATCGCTGTAACAATTTGTCTCACGATCGTTATTTCGCGTTGTTTAAATTAAGAATTATGAGTTATGAGTTAATTATTTTAAAGCATACAACTGTAATGGTCCACCACTCCGAGCAGTCGGCTGTCGGCGTCCGCCACCAAGACGGAGTGTATCTTGTGTCGGTTCATTATCGCCTGTATGTCGCTGATTTTGGTCTCCGTGGTAACGATTTTCGGCGTCCGGGTCATTATGTCGCTTACTGTGCGGTCGAAGAACTCTGCCTGCCATTTTTCCATTGCACGCCGGATGTCGCCGTCGGTTATCAGACCGACAATCCGGTCGTTGACAACGGCAACGCCAAGTCCCAGCTTTCCTTTGCTCACATGTATTATCGCTTCGCCCAGGTGCATCTCCGGCGGGATAACGGGCAGGTCGTTCGTGCGCATCACATCGCGCGCCGTGGTCAGCAAGCGCTTACCTAATTCGCCTCCGGGGTGGAACTGTGCGAAGTCGCGCGGCTTGAAATCTCTCACTTCCATAAGCGCGACGGCGAGAGCGTCGCCCATCACCAGCGTAGCCGTCGTGCTGCTTGTGGGTGCGAGGTTCAGCGGACACGCCTCGCGCTCGACGCTTACATGCAGGTGGACGGTGCTGTATTTTGCGAGGAGCGACTGCGGGTTGGCGCTCATTCCGATAATAGGGATATTGCTGTGGAGCACCATCGGGATGAAGCGCAGCAGCTCATCGGTGTTGCCCGAGTTGCTGATAGCAAGCACGACGTCGTCTTTTGTCATCACGCCAAGGTCGCCGTGGAACACGTCGAGGGGGTTGATAAAGAACGAGGGCGTGCCCGTGCTCGACAGCGTCGCGGCTATTTTGGCTCCTATATGACCGCTTTTGCCCACTCCTGTAACGATCACCTTGCCCCGACAGCGGTACATAAGTTCGACGGCACGGTCAAAGTTTTCGTCCAACTGGGGCAGCAGTTTCAATACCGCATCCGCCTCATCCTTGATGCACCTTACGGCGTATTCTCTTACATTATTCAGTCTTTCTTCGTGATCCATATCATTGATGTTTAAATGGAAAATGAGAAATGGGAAGGTGAGCAGTATTTTTCATCTTCCCATTTTCACCTTTTACATTATATAAGTATGTTCTTTATTGTCTTTTCGAGATCGTCGAGATAGAGCATGTTGGGACCGTCGCTCAGCGCATTGTCCGGCTCGGGATGCACCTCGAAGAAGTATCCCGTGGCGCCGAACGCCTTTGCCGCCATCGCCATCGACGGCACAAAGCGTCTGTCGCCTGAGGTCTTGCCGCCTCCCGCGCCCGGTCTTTGCACGCTGTGGGTACAGTCCATCACCACCGTCGGCACGATGTCGAGCATGTCGGGGATGTTTCTGAAATCCACGACGAGGTTGTTATATCCGTACATATTGCCCCGTTCGGTCAGCCATACGTCTTTCGCTCCCGCGTCGCGCGCCTTCTCCACGGGGTATACCATGTCTCTTCCGCTCATAAACTGCGCTTTCTTTATGTTCACCACGCAGCCTGTACGCGCCGCGGCAAGCAGCAGGTCGGTCTGCCGGCAGAGGAAAGCGGGTATCTGTATAACGTCGACCACCTCGCCGACGGGTTGCGCCTGACAGCTCTCGTGAATGTCGGTGAGCAGCCGCAGACCGTACTTCGACTTTACGTCTGCAAGCATCTGCAAACCGCGCTCCATGCCCGGACCGCGGAATGAGCTTACCGACGTGCGGTTAGCCTTGTCGAAAGACGCTTTGAAGATGATGTCCGTGCCGAGCCTGCGGTTGATGTCCGTCAAGCATTCGGCAACCTTATTTAATAATTCCTGCGACTCGATGACGCACGGACCGGCTATGAATACAGGTTGCATTGCTTCGGGGTTTAATGATAAATTATTATTTATGACGACAGACATGCCGTCAGTCTGTACTGTCAGTAACGGCATGTTCACGTCGTTTAATCGTGCAAAGATAGCCCTTTTATTCCTTGTTTACAATTAATATCGGGACAAAAACATAAAAAAGTATTATTTTATTTTTTTATTTTTAGAAAAATATTAACTTTGCAAAAGTTTTATACGAGAAACGATAATATTATTTTTTTCACCATTTAAAAAAAGAAATCAATATGAAAAAATTTTTACTTACAATCGTAGTTGCATTGGCAGCAGTCAGCGCCAACGCACAGGTTTATGTCGGCGGTGGTGTCGGTATCGGTAGCTCTAAGGCTGATTATGACGGCGCAGAGACTGTAATCGCATACAAATTAAAGCCCGAAATAGGTTACAACCTCAACGAGAAATGGGCTATCGGTGTGGAATTCGGCTGGTCAGGAGCCAACAAAGGCGGCGACAAGGCTTTTGAAATTAATCCCTACGCTCGTTATAATTTCTTTGAAACGGGTATCCTCAAGCTCTTTGTAGACGGTTCATTAGGTTACGGACACGAGTACGGCGGAGATAATATTGACCATGATATTTTCTCAATCGGTCTGAAGCCCGGTATGGAAATCAAGCTTGCAGATCATCTGAGTTTTGAGACTCATGTAGGTTTCCTCGGCTATCAGCACGACAAATACGAAGGTGCCAAGGTTAATTCGTTCGGTCTCGACCTTGACGGTACAAACATCATATTCGGTCTTTGCTACGAGTTCTAAGAAAAGAATACGATATTATAGAATAAGAGGGCATGCTTGACGGCATGCCCTCTTTTGTATTAAAAAAACGAGTCGATGCTTCAGACTTTTTGAACGAAATGACATTGAATTGCAAAAGGCGGTCTTTTGGCGTGTAAAAGACCGCCTTTCAGCGTCCAAAAGGCAAGCTTTCAGGATGTAAAAGACCGCCTTTTGCAACACAGCATCTATAACACTGAAAATCAGGATATTACAAACCGGGCGTTAAAGAGCGGAGCTTTTTAATGATTATTGAGTGCGGTTAAACAGTATTGATATAAATTAGGTGAGATTTTCAACGTACTCAGGTCAGCTCTATTCCGGCATAAGCCAATGCCTCCTGACGCTCGATACACGTTCCACACTTACCGCACGGCTCTTCACCGCCCTTGTAGCAGCTCCACGTCTCGGCATAGTTGACGCCCAACGCCTTGCCACGCAGCGCTATCTCGCCCTTCGTTATGTTCGTGTAAGGCGCCAAGACCTCTATCCCGGGGTATGTACCCGCCTTTGTGGCGGCACTCATAGCAGAGATAAACTCCGGCCGGCAGTCAGGATAAATCGTGTGGTCGCCACAGTGGTTGGCTATCAGCAGATATTTCAGATTGTTGCTCTCGGCAATTCCCGCGGCTATCGCGAGCATTATGCCGTTACGAAACGGAACCACCGTCGAGCGCATGTTCTCGTCAGCATAATGACCTTCCGGAATGGCGTCGGCACCTTCAAGCAGCGAGCTCTTGAAGTAACGGTGCATGAAGTCAAGGTCGATTACGATGTGCCTGATGTTCAACCGCTCGCAATGCAGCCGCGCGAAAGCTATCTCACGCTTGTTATGGTTGCTGCCGTAATCAAAAGAAATGCCGAGGGCTATGCGCTCTTTCATCTCGTAAAGCAGCGTGACACTGTCCATGCCGCCGCTCACCACAATAACAGAATCTTTCATCATCAATGTTACTTTTACTTTAATATAAGAGTAGGTTGAGGTTCGGTTGACCGATATTGTCAAACCGTCGGCAAAGTTAACTCTATTTCTTCACAATTTGTCTTCTATCACTCTGTTTTCTTACAATAAGTTCCCGGTTTGCAAAGCAGACGTTACATTCGGATTGCCAGCATGTCAAAAATCGTAAAATTATCAATCGGCGGAGACACATTATCGGTTTTAATTACTAACTTTGCACGCGAAAATCAGGAAACAAGAAGAATAACATAACAAAGAAAGAAAGTATGAAAATCGATCAATTCAATTTCAAAGGTAAAAAGGCTATTGTGCGCGTTGACTTCAACGTGCCATTGGATGAAAACGGAAATGTAACCGACGATACCCGCATACGCGGCGCCCTCCCCACTCTGAAAAGAGTGCTCGCAGACGGCGGCAGCGTCATTATGATGAGCCACATGGGCAAGCCCAAAGGCAAAGTAAACCCCAAGATGTCTCTCAAACAGATAGTCGGTAAGGTGTCAGAACACCTCGGAACAGACGTCAAGTTCGCTCCCGACTGTGCAAACGCAGGCGCCGAGGCAGCCGCTTTGCAGCCCGGAGAGGCTCTGCTGCTCGAGAACCTCCGTTTCTATGCAGAGGAAGAAGGCAAGCCCGTAGGCGTAGAGAAAGGCACTCCTGAATATGACGAGGCAAAGAAAGAGATGAAGACACGTCAGCAGGAGTTTGCAAAGAAGCTCGCTTCTTACGCTGACTGCTACGTGATGGACGCTTTCGGAACGGCTCACCGCAAGCACGCTTCTACCGCGGTAATCGACGAATACTTCGACGCGGACAACCGTATGCTGGGCTACCTCATGGAGAAAGAGGTGAAAGCCGTTGACGCAGTGCTCGGCAACATCAAGCGTCCTTTTACCGCCATCATGGGCGGCTCAAAGGTTTCCACCAAAATCGGAATTATCGAAAACCTCCTCGGAAAGGTTGACAACCTCATACTTTGCGGCGGAATGACATACACCTTCGCAAAAGCACAGGGAGGAAACATCGGCAAGTCAATCTGTGAGGAAGACAAGCTCGACGTAGCTCTCGATGTAATAAAGAAGGCGAAAGAAAACGGTGTGAACCTCGTGCTCGGTGTAGACTGCGTCGCAGCCGACGACTTCTCAAACGATGCAAACACAAAGGTATGTCTCTCCAACGACATTCCGGAGGGCTGGGAAGGCATGGACGCAGGTCCCGAGACCCGCGCGCTCTTCGCCGACGCCATCAAAGACGCCAAGACCATTCTGTGGAACGGTCCTGCCGGAGTGTTCGAGTTCGACAACTTCACAGGCGGCTCAAAGGCTATCGCCGACGCCATCGCAGAGGCAACAGCAAACGGCGCCTTCTCGCTGATCGGCGGAGGAGACTCTGTTGCATGTATCAACAAGTTCGGCATGGCTGACAAGGTGTCTTACATCTCAACCGGTGGCGGTGCCCTGCTCGAGGCTATCGAGGGCAAAGTGCTCCCCGGTGTGGCAGCCATCGAGAAATAAAAAAGCGAATAAAAGCCAACCTGACAATAGGAATTATGGCTATTGCGGTCTGATGACCGATTTTGATTTAAAAGGAGCTGACAGAGTGAAAACTTCCGTCAGCCCCTTTTTTGTTTCTGTAAATCACGTTACATGCTTGTTCAAGAGCTTGTTAGAGCTTTTGAAGTTAAAAAAATTAAAGTATCTTTTGCGATTTGACTTCTTTGCGTTATATTTGCATAAGATAAGCTGCATTCGGCAATTTGAAAGTAAACTTTCATTGCGCTCATTTGCATTATCTTTGCATAAGACAAGCGTTTTGGCTGTTGTTGAAAACAGCCAATGCGTTGTACCCAAAACTTTTAAATAATATTTTTATGAAAAAGAATTTACTATTTTTCGCTCTCGCGATGCTCTTATCGGCATTCGGGACAAACGCTTGGGCGCAGACCGTAATCTTTGATCAACACTTTGATGATTTCACAGAAGGTTCGGAAGCGACGCCTGCAACGACCGATATCTCCGGATTTTCTGGGAAATTGTACAAAACCATCAAATGGAACGGCAGCAAAGTGTATGAGGCTGGCGGCATGTTGATGGTTGCCGACGGCGGAAATCTTAAAACCGCAAGCCTTACAGGCGTAAGTTATGGTACCAACATAAAGGTGACTTTCGATGTAAGAAGTCGCGCTTCATACGGCGGAGGCATAACCTTGGCAAGTGGTTATTCCAACTCGCAGAACGCAATATTTGAGGACGACAACTGGCATACGGTATCCATGATTTTCTCAGGAGTAAGCAGCACGTCCCAATTGACATTCACCCCGTTACTCGCATCCGACGGCATCCTTATCGACAATGTGAAGGTTGAGGCGGGAGACATGTTCATTCCGGCGCCCGAAGCAGAACAGCCGACATTGGCTACGGCAACATCTTTCACAGCAAAATGGAAGAGAGTAAGCGGTGTTGATGGCTATCTGCTCGACGTTTACACAAAGAACGGCAGCGAGAAAGAGTACCTCCTGCATGATGAAGCAATCAACTCTGCTTACACAACGTCAAAGAGCGTCACCGGACTTACCGAAGGAAAGACCTATTATTTCACCGTTCGCGCAAAGAAAGGCGAATATATTTCTGATTATTCTAATGAGATAGAGGTGGTTGAAGTTATCTATTCTCTGCCCGCTCCCGTGGCAAAAGCAGCGACAAACGTGACGGCAACCGGCTTTACCGCCAACTGGAACGCGGTTGAGAAGGCGACGGAATACACCGTTAACCTTACCCGCACAACGACATTGACGGCTGACGGAACGGTTGATATCATCAAAGAAGACTTTGCAGGAGTAACAGAAGGTAAGCTGGAAGATGTAGTAATGGGTCCGCTGTCAGGATATCTTGATAAGGTAACTGCTATCCCCGGATGGTACGGAACAAACGTCGCTTACGCCAAGGGATATTACGCTTTCGCTCCTTTCGGAGGCAGCAGCACATTGAAGACTCCGGCACTCGACCTTTCAAAGTCAAGCGGAGCATTCAGCGTGAATGTTAACCTTGCCGAGGCTAACTTCGGCACGTTCTTCTCGGGCGGTACCGTCACCGTGAACATATACAACGGAGACGCAACCGAACCGGCGGAGACGAAGACAATAACAACCGAAAGCGGTTTCAAGGATTACGTCCTCGACTTTACTTGCGGTACGGCTGAAACATACGTTGAGTTCGTTTATAAAGGCGAAAAAAAGGTCTTCATTGACGAGGTTGCCGTTTCTCAGGCTCTGAAAGCCGGCGACAAATATACTTCTTTTGTAGAGACGAAAGAGCTCGGCGACGTTACTACATGCGATTTCGAGGTGGCGTTGTCAGAGAATGTAAGTTATTCTTACACCGTAACGGCATGGGTTCGCACCGTTGTAGACGGCGAGATAGATATGCTTCCCTCAAATCCGTCAAACTTGATCGAGGTTACTTACGCCGGTTCGTCAATCAACGACGTGACAACTGACGGTAAAGCAGCAATCCGTGCCACCGAAGGCGGCGTTATCGTAGAGCTTGCTGCCGAAGCGGAAATCAGCGTTTACAACACCGTAGGACAGAAGGTGGCATCAGTTGCCGGCAAGAAGGGCACCAATAAAGTAGCCCTAAATCCCGGAATGGTAATCGTAAAGGCAGGAAACAAGAGCGCAAAACTTATTGTACGCTAATATAAAATTGTAACAATGAAAAGGTATTGTCTTTTTGCATGCCTGTTTCTGTTTACAATCTTGTCGGTCAATGCCAAACCGATAGACAGAAACACGGCAGAGAAAAGGGCAAAAGAATTTATGGGCAAGCGATGCGGAACATCCGCATCACTTGCCCTTTTGCCCTCTAAGAGGTATGCTCCGGGAGCGTCAGTCTCCACGGATGAGGACCGGCCTTATTATGTTTTCAACGTAGGAAACAAGCAAGGCTTTGTAATTATTGCAGGCGATGACGCCGCCGAACCGGTGTTGGGATATGCCGACAAGGGAGAAATAGACCTCTCCGACATACCCGCGAACATGGCGGAATGGTTGAAACTGAACGAAATTTATGTACGCAACTGCGCCAAGAAAGACGCAGCAAAAGCCTCACAAAATGAGGAGCGGGGTATCATCACGTCGATTGTGCCGCCGCTGTTGGGCGACATCAACTGGGGTCAGGACTATCCGTTCAATCAGAACTGCCCGACATATACTTCGGGCGGACAGACCAAACACTATTACACGGGATGCGTCGTTACGGCTGCCACGCAAATTATGGATTATTACAAGTACCCGCAGCAGGGCACGGGCAGCAAGAGCTACGTGTTCAACGGACAGACGCTGACGGCCGATTTCGGCAACACCGTCTACAACTGGGACGCCATGTTGCCCTCTTATCCCGAAAGCGGAGCGACCGCGGAGCAGATCTCGGCGGTGGCAACTCTTGCCGCTCACTTCGGCATAGCGGTCGAAATGTCTTACGCACAGGATGGCAGCGGAGCTTACACCATGCTCGTTCCGGCGGCGTTGAGAGATTATTTCGGCTACGATGCGGCAACGACAATGCGCAAAAGAAACTATTTCAGCAGCGACGAATGGCTGAAAATGATACAGACGGAGCTTGACGCCGGACGTCCCGTTTATTACGGAGCGACGAGCGACAGCGGCTCCGGCGGTCATGCTTTTGTCTGCGACGGTTATGGCTCGGACGGTTTCGTACACATCAACTGGGGCTGGTACGGTCGCAGCAACGGCTACTTCCTCGTCAACCATCTTGACCCGAGCAGTCTTGGCGAGGGCGGAGGCACGGGCGGATACAACACCGACCAAGAGATAATAACAGGCATACGTCCTTCAACCGGCGCCCCTGCCGACTTCGAGCGACCGCTTTACGGCTCGGTAAAGCTGTCATACACCGATTACGGCGACCGTTTCTCGCTGATGACCTTCATAAGTAATTATGACGTCCTGCCTTTTGACGGACAGATAGCGGCAGTAGTAACCCGCGACGGAGAAGTATTAAAAGCACTTAAAACAGAGGGCGACGCGACACATATCGACGGTTTTGCAAACGGCAAGACAGGCTTTTACACTCTCCTTATGCGCGACATTACAAAGACGGCGGGCACGGATGTTGCCGACGGCGACTGTGAGGTACGCCTCGCTTTCCGTGAAACAGCGTCCGCTCCGTGGCAGATAATAAGGCACGAGATAGGCACGGCGGGCTGTATTAAGGCGACTGTTAGCGGCGGAAAACTGACGATGTATCCTGACGAAAAGCCACATCCTGACGTTACGGTGCTCACTCCGGTGGAGCCGGACGGCAGCGTTTACGCAAAAGGCAGCGCCTACTTTAATCTCACTTTGAAGAACAACGCTCCCGACTTTAACCTCTCAGACGTGACGGTGCGGTTCCGTTCGTCTGCCGATGCAGAAAAGTTTTGGGATTATGAGAACGCGGTGAAGATTTATAACGGCAGTACAGAGACGGTCGGACTGTCAGTTAATTTTGATGAAAGCATGCCCGAAGGCGATTATGACATTATCCTCTTCCAGAAGGGTTATCCTGAATACCCGTTCGCCCAACTAAGCGCTCAGCCGGCACATATCACCGTCCTGCCTGCATTGACCACACCGCTGCTGCGTCAGTCGGAAAAAATTGTATGGCAGACGGCGGCAGGCAGCACCGACGTTGTGCAGGGCGACAATCTCTATATCGTGCTCGGCGCGCGAAACTACGGTACAGAAGGCACGGTCGGCGTGATAACATGGCTTGAAGATGTCAACAACCCCGAGCGCACATACATGTTCATGAAGAGCAACGTTACCGTGAAAAAGGGAGAATCGACCACCGTTCAGTTCTATCGTAAACTGCCCGTTGACCCCGGCACGTATAAGGTAAAAGTGACTTATCTGACCGCCGACGGCACGGAAAAGGCTGACGAAAACGACGGCAAATACGAGAACACAATTACCGTAGGACAGAACACGACCGACATTCTGCTTGACGCCGTGTCGTTGGAGATGCCCGACGAAATGAACACGACCGATAAAGTTGCCTGCAAACTGACGCTGCGTGCCGAACAGGCTTTCAGCGGAACGGTTTATGTAAGACTTCGTCAGTACACTCTCACGGCAGGTGAGATTGCAACGATGAACACAGTAAGCATCGGCGCCGGCGAGACAAAGACAATCTCTTTCAACTATAAGCCGGGTGTTGCTCCCGAGCGTTACATCGTGCTTGTAGAGGCACGAAAAGGCAGCACCTACGGAACGATTGGTCAGTATGCCAACTGTTACAAACTGATAACCGTCACCGACGGTTCTTCCGGCATAACCGACGTTGAAGGCAACGGCACAGACGGCTCGCCCGTAACTATTGTCTGCAAGGACGGAAAGATTGATATCGACGCCGCATCGGGCGTTCATATTTCAAGAGTTGACTTGGTAAGTGCAAACGGCGCCGTCGTCCGCTCGCTCGACGGGCATAATCTTACATCAATGTCTTTTGTTCCCAACGTTTCAACAGGCATATATCTTGTGCGCGTCGTAACGGATAAAGGAACGAAAGTTGCCAAGATTTTTCTTTAAGTAGACAAGTAAACAAGTAGACGAGTAAACAAGCCAATTTGAATGATAAACATTTTTTTCGTTCAGAGTTTATCCTTCAAATTGGCTTG